>CAYHMQ010000001.1:0-486375 GCA_964357905.1 uncultured Candidatus Saccharibacteria bacterium | reverse complement strand
GACATAAATCCCCTCTAACTGATAAAAAGTGTGCTCGTGACGCGCATCGAGATCCTCGTTACGGAAGACACGACCAGGAATAACAGCGGCGATGGGTTTGCCCTGCTCTAGCTCGGCTTTGTGCTGCTTGAGCACGCGGTTCTGCATGGTACTGGTGTGAGCCGGCGCGATAAAAGCCTTCTGATCTTTGTCAGTTTGGGTCGTCACAAAGGTATCGTAATCGTCTCTCGCGGGGTGACCTTCTGGGAAATTCAGGCTGCCAAACATATGGAAATCGTCGTCAATCTCGCGCGATTCAACGGCGGTGAAACCCATGCGGTAGAAAATGTCGAGAATCGTCGACAGCTCAGTCATCAGCGGATGCTGACTGCCCTGTTCGCTTGGTAGTAGCTTAGGCCGGTTGGCGCTCGAAGTTATGTCGGCTCCCGAATTGACATCAAACGGCGCCGTAATGTCGATTGGTGGCAAAGCCTCGGCCTCGTCCTTGTTGGCTCTTAGCGCGGAGTTAATCTCTTCTCTCAGAGCGTTAACTTCCTGTCCAAAAGCCCCCCGTTGCTCAGCCGGCAAGGTCTTAAGCTCGTCAAACAGACTTTTGAGCTCGGCGCTACGCAAAACAGAGGTATCTCCCTCCTTAGCACGCTTTATCAAACCGTCTGCCAGTTTCTGGTCAATCATCTGTAGAGTATTGTATCAAATGATTGCTGGTTAATATCACTGTTGTACTTCTAGGCACCCAACAATAATTGTGCATTTCTTGTTGGGTGCCCGAACCTGCTAGGAGGAATTCCCGCGCATAAGGTTGTGCAAGCTAGAGAGAGGCTCTACAATTTGTCTATGGCGAATTTTTCTTTTGATGCGGTTAGCGATTATGACAAGGCGGAGATGAACAATGTCTTCGACCAAACCGTGCGCGAAATCACCAATCGTTATGACTTCAAGGGCACGCCAGCAGCTATTGAATGGCTGAACGGCGACAAAAACGGCCTCAAGATTACCGGTAACGGTGACTGGCAGATCGACGCCATTCTAGATATTGTGCGCAAGAAGCTGGCCGCGCGGAATCAGAGCCAAAAAGTCCTAGACGTCAGCAGCGAAATTACTGAGAGCAATATGAAAGCCACTAAGGAAGTGCCGTTCAAGCAGGGCTTGGATCAGGACAAGAGCAAGCAGATCACCAAACTCATAAGGGACAAATACCCCAAGGTCAAAACCGTGGTTCAAGGTGACGCCGTCCGCGTGAGCAGCAATAGCAAAGACGATTTGCAGGCCGTCATGCAACTCCTAAGAGCGCAAGACTTTGACTTCCCCGTCAGTTTCACCAACTACAGATAGCTCTTTCAAGGTTGCAGATAGATTTCGTATATACTAAGCATATGCCTGATAAGACAGATGACAGTGTTGGTGCGCCTGATTTGCTCGAGCAGGCCAAAGCCGTACTGGAGATGAACGACCGCGGCAATTACACCCAGCCGGCGCATGGGCTCTATCCTCATCAATGGCTTTGGGACAGCTGCTTTATTGCCATCGGCCTGAGGCATCTCGATAACGAACGTGCCAAGCTGGAACTATTGAGTTTGCTCAGGGGTCAGTGGCATAATGGCATGCTGCCAAATATTGTCTTTCGCGATGATTCGCAGTATCGAACCGACCGCAACATCTGGCGTAGTTGGCTAAGCCCATATGCCCCCAACGATGTCATGACCACTGGTATTACACAGCCGCCAATGCTGGCTGAGGCCGTGGTGCAGGTTGGCAAAAAACTGGCTTGGCCAGAGCGCCGCAGCTGGTACCACAATGTTTACCCGGCTCTGCTCAAATACCACGAATGGCTGTACAACGAACGTGATCCGCATGGCGAAGGTTTGGTACTGCAGATTCACCCCTGGGAAACTGGCCTCGATAATACGCCGCCCTGGATGAATGAAATGCACGATCATTTGTTGCCGCTGTGGATTCGGATTGTCGAAAAAATCAAGTTTGATAAAGTCATTAATCTATTCCGGCGCGATGCGCGTTCGGTGCCGATTGACCAGCGTTTCTCGACGATTGAGGCCTTGGCACTATTCGATATTCAGAGACGGCTCAGGCGCAAAGCCTACGACATTAACAAAATCCTGGATCACTCGCTGTTCGCTATCGAAGATTTGGCCTTTAATAGCATTCTAATCAGAGCCAACATCCATCTCAAGGATATTGCTAAGTCCATAAGAGAAGACTTGCCAGAGGATCTGGTCAAGCGCATGAACAAGACCGAAAAAACCCTGGGCGAGCTCTGGGATCCTTACTCCGGACAATATTATTCGCGCGACTTTATAACTCACCGTCTGCTCAAGACGCCAAGCGTGGCCACATTGCTGCCACTGTATGCTGGCTCGATTACTCACGAGCGGGCCGAGCACTTGGTCAAACTGCTGGAAAGCGCCAATGGCTTCGGCCCGGCTTATCCAGTGCCCAGCGTGCCACTGGACTCGACATGGTTCCATGCCAAGCTGTATTGGCAAGGACCATCGTGGGTAAATATGAACTGGTTGATAATTGACGGTTTGAAGCGTTATGGCTTCGAGGAACATGCCGCCGCACTGCGTGAAACCACACTCGAAATGGTAGCCAAGAGCGGCTGCTCCGAATATTTTGACCCGTTGACCGGTGAAGCCGCCGGAGCTGATAACTTCTCGTGGACGGCCGCCCTGGCGATTGATCTGCTAAAGACCAAAAAATAACTAATCACGATCGAGGCTGGGCTTATCGAGTAGCAGCGGTTCGACCGACGGTTCGGTATCGGCTATTTTGACGACGTCGCGGTCAATTTTGCCCAGTTCTTTGTAGGTAGCGTTGTAGTGGCCGACGGTAGTTCCCAAGCTGTTGCCAAGACGCTGCATGTAGCCGTTATGAGCTACTAGGTGTTTGCCCAGCTGGTCGATGTTCTTGCGGATCTTCTCGGTGTCTTTATGAATCTCGATTGAGCGCAGGCCTTGCATGATGGTTTGGAGCATGGCCGATAGCGTACTTGGACCAACAATGGTGACTTTCTTATCAGCGGCAGCGTATTGTATGAGGCTACGGCCACGCACGCCGGCTAGACCAACCTTGTTGGCAAGCAGGTCATAATAAATAGCCTCACTAGGGATAAACATCAGAGCCTGGTCGAGGGTGTTCTTGCCCGGCTTAATGTATTTGGCGGTTTCGTCGATACGCTTCTTGAGATCTTCCTTAAAGGCTCGTTCTAGCGCTGGTCGTTCAGCGTCTTTGGCGTCAAGCAAACGGTTGTAATTCTCAAGGGAGAACTTGCTATCAATTGGCAACACCTTGTCATCAAGCTTAATAACAGCGTCGACGATCAAGCCTTCGCCAAGCTTGTACTGCAACTCGTAAGCGCCAGGCGGCAAAGTATTCTTGAGAATCTGCTCGAGGTAATATTCGCCGAGGACGCCGCGCTGCTTGGGGTTTTGTAGGACGTTTTGCAGAGTCTTCAGCTCAGAGGCAATGTCGCCGACGTTCTTGTTGGTCTTATCGAGTTCCGTGAGCTTCTGGGTGACTTCGCGAATGATTTTGGCACTGGCCTCAAACTGCGCTGACATCTGCTTGTTGCTAGCACCAAGCTGGTCGCTGAGCTGCTTTTGCAAGCCGTCCTTGAGCGCCGTGACCGTCTTGTTGAGTTCGTTCATGTCGGCTTTCAGCAGCAAAGCATTGTCGGGCGAACTGGACGGACGACGCACAAGCACCATGGCAATCACACCGAGCAATACCAATACCAAAACCCCCAGAACTATTACCGCAGCAATCATAGTTATAGTTTACACGAAGTTAGCTATTCGACGGTGACGGTAGTGCCGACTTCGGACCATTCGTACAGCCATTTGGTGCTGGCAAGTGGCAATTCGATACAGCCGTGCGAGGCCTCATCAGAGCTGGGGTCGATCCTGCCGAATTCGCTGTCCGGACGCCAAGTCGCATCATGGAAGCCATAGGTGCCGTAGACATTATCCAAGAAGGGCATCCAGTATTGCACGGGTCTACTCCAACTACCAGTAACGTCAGTACCAGTTAGGACGGTGTCAGTCTGCTTGGCGTAGATCTTATATGTTCCCACCGGCGTTAAGGTCTCGTCGTGCAGTTGATTGCCAGTGATGGCAGCACTACTATGAACCGTCTTGCTGCCCTCACATGCCCAGAGGTGGCGTTTGCTAACACTAATTAGAATCAGTTTATCCAGCTCGTTATTGACACAGTGGGTGTCAGGCTTCTTGGCAGCCACGGCCGGAGCTGGCTTAGCGGTAGAATTATTGGTCGCTGGAGTTTTGGACACTTGCTTGCCTGCGCCACCGTCGCTTCTTAAGAACACGAACCAGATACCAAAGAGCAAGGTGGCAACTATCAGCAGGTTGCGGCGTGTGAGCAGCGATTTTTTGGGTTTGGCGGCCGCCTTATTGGTTGACCCAGACTGCCCTGTTGATCCGGATGGATGGCGGTCAGAATGATAATAATTAAACCCGTTCAGGCTGCCGGGGCGAATGGTTTTGTGCTCGAGTGATGATGCCTTCATGCGGACTTATATAGTACGACGTTTACAGTGTTAAGTGATAGTTTTTATTTTTGTAAAAGCACTTAAGAAATTATAACATTTTGACTCAGGCGAAGCGAGTCACCACGAAAATGAAGGCCGCCCCAAGAATGGTTAGGCCAATAGTCCTGTAGCTGGAATGCTTGCTGTGAGCTTCGGGTAGGATTTCGCTAGCACCTATATAGAGCAGGAAACCGGCGAAGAAGCCTAGGTAGAGTACTAGGACATTGTCCGAAACCGTGAACAGCATGGTTGAGAGCGCGCCTAAGATCGGCGCCAAGGCATCCATCACTAAGAACATTAGAGCGCGGCGCGAGTGATTCTTGTTAAGGATCATGAGATTCACGGTGTTGAGGCCGTCGGTGAAGTCGTGGGCGATAACAGCAATTGCCACGGCGATACCTATACTATTGCTAGCCTGAAATCCCAGACCAATCGCCACACCATCAAGGAAGCTATGGCCGATCAAGGCCAGGGCGGAAGCAATACCGACATGCGGGTGGTGATGGACTTCGTATTCTGCTTCGTTGGTATGGTGAATCAGGATACTTTTTTCGATGATATGAAACACTAGGAAGCCGCAAACCAGAGCAATCATAGCTCCAGTAGCATCCAAGTTTTGAGCTTGCAGTATTTCAAAAATTTCGGGTAGCAAATCAAAAGCCACGACACCCAACAACACCCCAGCCGTGAAGCCTAAGAAGCGATGCATTCGATCCTTGTTTTTTAGCCCGATCAAGCCGCCGCAAATCGTTGATAAGAAGGCCGTGAAGGCGAGTATTGCTGGTGTCATAGACTTCAGATTACACGAATCACATATTTTATTGCAAATTTGTCGCAATTTGTGTTATATTTGCGGCATGCCGGAACCACTAGAACAGTTAAGGGTCACTCTCAAACAGCGCGGCCAAAGCTTCACCAAGGCTCGGCAGATTATCTTTGCCGCTCTACAGGACAAAGAGCCACAGACTATGCACGAAATCATACTCGCCTGCCGTGGCAAGGTTGATCGTGCCAGCGTTTACCGCTCAATCGCTGTGTTTGAGCAAATAGGAATCATTCAGCGGTTGCAAATTGGGTGGAAGTACAAGTTGGAGCTGAGTGACAGCTTCCACAATCATCACCATCACCTGACATGTAATAACTGCGGCAAGACGACCAGATTGCCAGAAGACGAGCAGCTCGAAAGGCGCTTGGACGGGTTGGCAAGAAGCCAAAATTTCGTCATGCAAGGTCATCAGCTGGAGATACAGGGACGTTGCCAAGACTGTTCATAAAGTCAGCTAGTAAGCCTATAAAATCATAAGAACCGGCGCGAAATTCGGCCGGTTCAGTAGGAAGCCTCACACTTCCTGAATACAGCTTATGCCTGCCCAAAAATAATTGCAAGTGCGATTTATGTCACAGAATTAGCCGACGTCGCTAGGCCAACTTTTTGTCCCTTATAGCCTCGCGTGATGACACATAAGATGCCCAAATCACACCCAATCCGACCACACCTGTGATGGCATCGGGCACCTCGAAGAAGATACTGCCCAGTAGTGCCACAGCCAACACAAAGATTGCGTAATGCGCGCCATGTTCCAGATATTTGTAAGCACCCAGGGTACCCCTGCGAACCATGAAGACGGTTAAGCTACGTACCCAAATAGCACCAACACCCAGGCCAAGCGCTATTAGCAGTATCTTGTCAGTAATTGCGAATGCCCCCAGCACGCCATCGAAGCTGAAGCTGGCATCGAGCAACTGAAGATACATGAAAGCCAGAAGAGCTGGCCAACCGGTGTAGATCTTCTGCTCCTTAGGAGATAGTTTGCCCAGTCCATCAATCAATAGCTTGATGCCTGTATAGGCCAGGACGCCGAACATGCCGGCCCGCAGCACCTCGATCGATTCTTCACCGGCGAAGAGGGCGATCAATCCGACTACCATGGCCACCAACAGCGGCGGCAGCCAGATTCCGCCGCCGATATGCTGCATCCGCCGCTCCAGCTTAGTCAGCCACAGCACTAGACGATCATGATCGAAGAAGAAGTATAGAGTCAGAGTCAGCAAGAAACTACCGCCGAAGGCCGCGATCGAGGCATGAGCCTCTGCCAGATGTTCACCATAAACCTCCGGATGATGCAAGGCATCGTCAATTACCTGCCCCCACGGCAAATTCGCTGTCACCATAACAATTAGGATTGGGAAGACGAAGCGCATACCGACAATCGCCACAATCATACCAACAGTCAAGAAGAGTTGCTGCCAAAACTTGGACAGTCGCTCCAGCACCTTGGCGTTAATAATGGCATTGTCAAAGCTGAAGGCGATCTCGATGGCAATCAGCACAATAGTGGTCATGGCCGCTGATACGCCAAGCGCAAATAGAGCGACAAATATAGCGGCAAGTGTTATAAATCCAGAAAAGCCGAAGTAGCGTAGCATCCTGCTATCCTAGCACAGCTGCCTGAATTCTTTCTACTAAGAAGCGGCTAGCCTTGACTGATATGACATGGGTGGCTCTAATATTGTGCGCTGTAATGTGATCGCTGTCAGTG
Source organism: uncultured Candidatus Saccharibacteria bacterium (assembly GCA_964357905.1). GTDB lineage: Bacteria > Patescibacteriota > Saccharimonadia > Saccharimonadales > UBA4665 > JBBTTE01. The sequence continues at coordinate 479,271 of CAYHMQ010000001.1, read as the reverse complement.
CCAAAGGTCTGCTGCAAGTCACCGCGAATCACAAACATATCGAAGGTGCCATAAATAACATCCATCGGCACATCAATCGCCTGAATGTCCTGGGCGATGGCTTGCTTAATGATGGTATTGTCCAGACTCTTGATAAAAGGCTGCCAAGTTTCCGGCGTCACCTCGAAGCCAATCACCTTGCGGCCAAAACGTTCAATCAAGCGCATGGTTTTCTTGTCGTCGAAGGTCGGGTTGTAGCTAATTATCTTTTCGTAAAATTTGCGGTACAGATCAAGCCTAAGTTGATAGCGTTTCTTCTCGGGCAAACCATCGTACAGCGGCATTTCGTATAGCACAAGATGCTTGACGAGATCTGGTCTGGTGCGCGCCACCCTGACCGAAACCAAGCTGCCCATAGAGTGACCAACCAATACGACAGGCTGGTTGAGGCCCAGCTTTTCTATACTATTGATGACAGCGGCGGCGTGATCATCAACGTTGTAGCTAGGCCAGTGCGGCTTGGGCGACTCGCCGAAGCCAAGCAGATCGAAAGCCACCAATCTATACGGCTGCCCGGCAAAACCTTCGACCACACGCTGCCAGACGCGGCCGGATCGGCCGATACCATGTAGGAGAACCACGGGTGCGCCTTGGCCAGTGTCAACAGTGCGCTTCAGGTGGTAAGGCTGCTTGAGGGTTCGGTGCCAGAACTTATCTAGTATTCTATTCATCTTTACTATTATAGTCCCTTGATTCGAATGCGTTAGTTCACCTAGGTGTCCAGGTTCAGACATGTGAGCCTCCACACTAGGTTGCTAAGCAGCAGCGTTATTCGTTACAATAAGCCTGAATGCATGCCGGCGGCGACACAAATTTAATCATTATAGAAGTCTTTTTGTTAATACTGGCTTCGGCTGTTTGCTCAGGGCTGAATATAGCCCTGATGTCGCTCGATCCCGGCGATCTGCGCCGCAAGGCTAAGTTGGGCAATCGCGCCGCCAAGCGCATGTTGCCCCTGCGACTCAATGTACACCTGACGTTGGGTAGTATATTGTTTACCAATGTAGCGGCGGTTTCTGCGACATCACTAGTGCTTGATCAGCGCTTAGATGGCTGGTTAGCTGGCTTGGTCGCTACACTATTGATTGTTGTCTTCGGTGAAGTTATGCCGCAAGCCCTCTTCGCTAAGAACCCCTTGGGCTGGACTAGCACGTTCGCACCCCTGCTCAGAGTGATGATCGTAATCACCTATATCGTTAGTAAGCCCCTGCAGTTACTGCTTGATAGGCTATTCCCGCTTCAACGCAACAAGCTCCAGAGCCGGCATGAGTTGGGTCTGTTAATAACTGAGCACTTGGCCAATGACTCTAGTGAGCTAGACGAGGACGAAGTCGAAATCATGCGCGGCGCCTTAATGCTCAGCGAGAAGCGCGTCCGCGACATCATGACCGACATTCGTCACACCTATTGGTTAACGCCGGACACCGAGCTAACCGGCGCCAAAATCGACGAGCTCAAGGACAGAGGCTTCAGCCGGATTCCTATCTTCGACGATAAGTTGACACGATGCTATGGCCTTTTATTAATGAAAGATCTGGTTGACATCGACTTCGACGAGCATGTTTATAAGGTATCCGAGCTGAAGCTACACTCTACTAAGCTAGTCGGCAGCATGACCGCACTCGATACTATGTTTCGCAAATTCATCGGTGCCCGCAGCCACCTCATACCGATCGAACGCGATGATCAAATCATCGGCGTTGTAACCATCGAAGATTTGATAGAAGAAATCATCGGCCACGAAATTGAGGACGAAACCGACCGTCAGCGCAGCACGGCCTAATCTGTTGACCTCTTACCGGCCAGGGCTACTTGTCAGCCTAGAGGCTAGTTACGACGAGATTGCGTTGCTGTGGCCCGTCCAGATCAATCAGAATCACACGCTGCCAAGTACCGAGAATCAGTTGACCATTCTCTACCGGAATGGTGGCTGAGGTACCGATGATTGATGTCGCCAAATGCGCTGGTACATGTGCCGGATTGTGGGGATGTCGGTACTGCAGATTAGGAATCATCTCCCAGACGGCATCCAGCAGATCAAGGTCAGTGCCCGGATCAAGATCAGCCGTAGTAATAGCACAAGTAGTATGCGCCACGTAGACGACGCAAGCTGAGGCATCCTTATCAACCAGCTGCTGAACCTGCTCAGTAATATCAATAACTTGCTTGGCCTGATCCGTCGTCACCGTCAATCGCTTTGGTTTGCTCATGTGTCTATTCTACTCTGAATGACAATCGATATTGCAATCGATATAGTGTGAATGGCTATCTGTATCGTGACCGCTATAGCAAAAAAGAGCCTTTTGAGGGGCTCTTCTCTGCTCGCAATCTCGACCATTTCAGGCTCCGATTGCTGATCACCTCACAGTGACTATGATTCACTTTACGCCTGCCTAATGATCGTGTCAACAATTAATTGATGTGTCTCGATATGCTGACGATTTTGTCATAATTACCGAAGTAAAGCAGCGCATTGAAGATAATTAGTATCGGAAAAACAGCGAACTTTTCCACAACCTTTCCAGTGGTTATTCGCAGACTCTTGATTGGCGGAAAGCCGAACTTGAACGGCACTGGCAACAGCCACGGCACGCCTTCGCGAGTCAGAGTATCCATCACGAGGTGGCTAGCCATACCAATCATGAAAGCCCACCACACCAGACCAATATCTACCTTGGCCATGATTGGGCTTATAATCACCAAAAACCAATGGGCCGCAAAACCGAACAGCGCCAGCCCTACTAGCGAGTGCGTCAAGAACCTGTGGCCACCGTTGAGGAGGCCGAACACTCGGCCGAAGTACTTTCCCGCCGGCAGGTTTCGCCACAGCGGCGCCGTGGGCTGATCAATATCAGGCGTTACGCCACCTACTAGGTTCGCGAATACTGCTACGATGGCCGTGGCTAGAGTTACCGTCCTGATTGGTTGTGCAAGCACTACTATGCCGAGGGCAGTTATGGCTGTTAGGTCGTGGGTTCTGCCTGTCATATTGTTTAAGTTTACACGACAAAGCGACTGTTAATAGGGCTACTTGAGGCCGGCAGTGTGTCTTTGTAGCTTATTAGCTTCGCGCAGGGTACTTCTAAGTACGGCTTTTTTCTCCGAAGTCGAGGCATGACGAGAGAACTCGGAGTACGTCTTGTACTTGCCGATAACGTGGTTAGCTCGTAGGTTAATTAGCTTCTGGCGCATGGAGTAAATCTTGTAATTCCTCTCTATTGTATCGTGTCGGCAATAACTTTTCAATATCGTCAACGTCGACTGCAATAGACTCAATATTCTTGGTGTAATCGTTTTTGGCAAAGTAGACTGTTAGATTTTCACCGAAGTCTTTGATGGCTCTTTGGACATTTATAACCGATAGTTCGTACGATTTGAGAAACGCCTCCAGAGGCACAGCTCTACCATGTTCTTGCTCACGCTTCTTGACATAATCCCATGCAACAATCGGATCTTGATACAGATAATATATTTCCACCGTACGCCCATGAGCAATTGAACGCTCTACGTTTTCACGCCAGTTTCCATATGAAAATGTGCCGTCTAGCAAGACATTCTGGCCACCTTTTTTGTTGGCGAAGTCAAATAGAATATTTACGGCTTTGTTAGCTGCATCTTGAAACACTTCAGCGTTCGTACCGTTATACCCAATCTCCCTCATCATTTCACGTATGTCATCGGCATCAATACGTACGAACGCACTGTCAAACCTCTCGAGCAGACTGATGGAGAATTCAGTCTTACCTGCACCAGGAGTGCCAGCCATAAATATTGTTATCGGACGTGAAGCTTTAGGATATTGATCCATGTCGCAAAACTTAGCAATCAACTTACGCCTATTGGCCTTAACCCATTGCTTGGCTAAATTTTTGAGCTTTTCGTCTTCAGGGCTTAACATAGCTGAATTATAACAAAGCAAGTGATCCTAGCGTTTGCGCTTCTTGGGATCCAGTTCCTTCTTGCGAAGACGCAAGTTCTGAGGTGTGACTTCTAGTAGCTCATCGTTTTCGATGAAGTCGAGGCATTGTTCGAGACTGAAGATAGTTGGGGGCGTTAATTGTACTACGCCATCGCTGCTTGAGCTTCGCATGTTGGTTAGGTGCTTGGCCTTGCAGACATTCATCTCCATATCTTCTGATCTTGTATTGAGACCGATTATTTGGCCGGCGTAGACCTTCTCGGCGGGGCCGACGTAGATTGTGCCTCTTGCCTCTGCTGTTTGTAGTGAGTATGGCGTGGTCGTGCCTGTCTCGAATGCTATAAGTACGCCGTTACGGAGTTGTTGGAGGGCGGCAGTTTGGGGTTGGAAGCCTGTAACTAGAGAGTTCATAACGATGGTGCCCTTGGTGTTAGTCAGCAGGATGTTACGCATACCGAGCAGGGCGCGGGTTGGCATGGAGTAGATCAGCTTGGTGACCCCTTTGGGGCTGGCGAATTGTTCTATAAGTGTGGCGCGGCGCTGGCCTAGTTCCATCTGGACGGTGCCGACGTGTTCAGCTGGGACTTCGATAATAACTTCTTCGACTGGTTCGACGGTCTTGCCGTTCTCTTCCTTGGTGACGACTTGCGGGCGCCCGACTTCGAACTCGTAGCCTTCGCGGCGCATTGTCTCGATTAATACTCCTAAGTGGAGTTCGCCGCGGCCGGCGACAGTGAAGCCGATACCGTCGGCTTCGACCCGCAGGCCGACGTTGGTTTCTAGTTCTTTGTCTAGGCGTTCGGCGATCTGGCGAGAGGTACTGAACTCACCCTCTAGACCCTTAAATGGTGAAGTGTTAGGACCAAGATAGATACGAAGAGTTGGAGCTTCGACTTCGATGACCGGTAGGGCTTCCGGCTGTTCGACGTCGGCTAGTGTTTCGCCAATCTGGGCATCAGCGATGCCGGTTAGCTGGACGATGTCACCAGCAATGCCTTCGCCAACCTCGAACTTACTGACGCCGTGACTCATGAAGACATTGTCGACTTTGGCGCGGGTGATGGTGCCGTCTTTTTTGCATAAAGCGACTTGGTCACCATTCTTGACTGAGCCGCGGGTGATTCGACCGATGGCGTACTTGCCCTTGAAGGTGTCGCTAGCTAGAGCCGTGATGAGCATTTGAAAAGGCTTGTCGCGCTCAATGCTAGGAGCTGGAATTTTGTCGATAATAGCTTGGAAGATTGGCTCGAGATCGGCCTTGGCCTCTGGGTCACCTGGTAGTTCGTTCCATGACTTACCTTCGCGGCCGATGGCGTAGTAGACAGGGTAATGCAATTGGTCTTCGTGAACGGCCAGCTCCAGGAACAGATCAGCCAGCTCGTCTTCGACATCCAAAACCCGCGAAGCATTCTTGTCGATCTTGTTGATAATGACGATTGGCTTGAGCTCGGAGGCCAGCGCCTTGCCTAGTACGAACTTAGTCTGGGGCATTGGGCCTTCTTGGGCGTCGACGATCAGAATACAGCCGTCGGCCATGTTGAGTGTGCGCTCGACCTCACCGCTAAAGTCGGCGTGTCCGGGAGTATCAATAATGTTGATGCGGTAGTCGTCATGCTGCACGGCGGTAATCTTAGCCGTGATGGTAATACCTCGTTCTTTCTCTTGGTCACCGGAGTCCATGATGAGGTCTTGGCTCATTTCGGCTTGGTTGTCGCGGAAGGTCTGGGACTGCTTAAGCAGGCCGTCCACCAACGTCGTCTTGCCATGGTCGACGTGAGCAATGATGGCAATGTTACGAATCTTGGTCGGGTCTTGAGTGGCCTTGGTCATGTTGTTCCTGCTGTTCCTACGTTCCTGCTGTTGCTGGGCTGTTCCTGAAATAAAAAAGACGCTTTTCTAAGCAAGCGTCATGCTTTCTTATCTGTAATTATAGCATAAGCAAGTGGTTTGTACAACAGCCAAGTGGCTGGCAAACAATCATTAGGTGATATAGTTCACATTGACACACTACAGAGGTGAGCCTACACTTCGAATTGTTCACACCATAACAAACACGGATACAAAATGAGTCCGATCGAAAGAAGAATTGAAACCGCTAGAATATACAGCCTTGCTGGTTATGGCTTACTACGGGGTGTTGTAGGAGAGTTCGGCGTCAGGCCGGTAGTCGAAGCAGTTCGTCAGCGACAACATCACGCTCACGTGCCTATCGAAGCGAGTGTTGTCTCGCTAGAGTTACCGCCTTCCACCGAGAATCTACGCCACGCGGCGTGATTTGGCTACGTCTCCCTGAACTTGAACAAGTCTGATGGCCTGCTAGTGGTTAACAAAAGTCAGAGCGTGTCCGACACGGCCAGCACGGCCAGCACGGCCGATACGGTGAACGTAGTCTTGGTAGGATTGCGGCTGGCTGAAGTTAATGACGTGTGTAATGTCGGCAACGTCAATACCGCGGGCGGCTACGTCGGTAGCAACCAGGATGGTGGTCTTGCTAGCCTTGAAGCTATCAAGCGCACGTTGGCGTTGACCTTGGCTCTTACCACCGTGGATAGCGTCAGCTGAGAAACCTCGAGCGACTAGCTCGTTGCTGAGCTTCTCGACGCTGCGTTGGGTTTCGTCAAAGACGATTGCCTTGGACACTTCTTGCTTGAGCAGGATGTCGTGCAGTTTGTCCATCTTGTCGTGAGTACCGCTGAAGCGTACAACGTCTTGGTTGACGTGATCGCTGGATTCACCGCTTTTAACAGACACGGTTTCTGGTTCGTTGGAGTAGTTGCGGATCAGACCCTGTACTCGTGGATCCATGGTGGCCGAGAAGAAGAATGACTGTCGTTCTGGTGCCAGTTCTTTAAGAATAGAAGTAACGTCGTCAACGAAACCCATGTCCAGCATGCGGTCAACTTCGTCTAGTACTACCATGTTGAACTGGCTAAGCTTAAGCGTGCCGCGTTCGATGTGGTCCTTGATACGACCTGGGGTGCCAATAACGATCCTGGGGTTGCTACGTAGGTCACGGAGCTGTGGACCCATGCCGGTGCCGCCAATTAGGATAGCGCCGGTAAAGCCACCGCCCTTACCAATGCTGCGGCATTCGACGTCAATCTGCTGAGCGAGCTCACGAGTTGGAGCCACGATCAGCGCCTTGGCGTTCTGACGCGTCATAAGACCGTGAATCAACGGAATAGCAAAAGCTGCTGTCTTACCAGTACCGGTGTTAGCGATACCAATAACATCGCGACCCTGCAGTCCCAGAGGAATAGTCTGGTCTTGGATAGGAGATGGCACTTCGAAGCCCTTGGCACGTAGATTGGCCTTAAGACGCTCGTCGATCTCGAAGTCATCGAACCTGTGCTGCGGAGCATAGTCGACAGCCTGCGAAGGCTTAGCGACAGCTACGAAGCGGTCTGGGTTGATATATTGTCCGCGACGCTTGCCACCACCTGATGGGCGACGGCTACGATTATTTCGCGAATTGTAAACTGAATATTTGTATGAAGCCATAAAAAAATGAGCCCTTTGTTTAAGTAGATTAATGTTACTCGATTGTCACTTGGGTGAAACAGAGTAAACTAACTTAACTTACTAACTCAGACTCACTTAGAACAATACCTTTACATTAGCACGATACGGGCTGGGTGTCAACGCCTTTTATCTGTTGCTGTGGGTTACAATGAATGTATGGACAGCAGACCTTTGGCGGAGCGGCAGCGACCGGAATTATTAGATGAAGTTGTTGGGCAAACGCATCTTGTGGGTAATGGCAAAATTATTCATGAGATTATTGCGAGTAACCAACCGACTAGCCTGATACTCTGGGGCCCGCCGGGTACTGGCAAAACTACTCTAGCTCGGATTATCGCCCGCGAAACTGGTGCCGAGTTCGTCGAAATCAGTGCTGTCACCTCTGGCAAAGCTGACGTTGTCAAGGTGATCGAACGCGCCAAGCAGAACAATCGACTGGCCATGCAGACGATTTTATTCGTTGACGAAATCCACCGCTTCAACAAGGCTCAGCAAGACGCCTTCCTCCCTCACGTTGAGGACGGCACGATTATCTTGATCGGAGCCACAACTGAGAATCCTAGCTTCGAAGTTATTAATCCTCTTCTTAGCCGCTCGCGTGTTTTGGTTTTGGAGCCGCTGACCAAGGACGAAATCGTCGCAATTATTAAGAAAGCTGTCAAAACTGAGAAGTTAACGGCTAAGCGCCTGCCAGCCAAGTCGGTTGATCTGCTAGCTGAACTATCCGGCGGCGATGCCCGCGTAGCCCTTGGCAACCTCGAACTAGCTGTTCAGCTGGCCGGCAGCAAGACCATTACGCCAGAAGTCGTAGAGACAGCCGCCCAAACACGTTTGCCAGGCTACGATAAGAAAGGCGAGTATCACTACAACGTCATCAGCGCCTTCATCAAGTCGATGCGCGGCTCGGACGCCACGGCGGCACTGTATTATCTGGCACGAATGCTGCAAGCTGGCGAATATCCCAAGTTCATAGCTCGGCGCATGGTTATATTTGCCTCTGAGGATATCGGCATGGCTGCACCAGCTGCGCTCAATCTGGCTGTTTCGACCTTCCTGGCTGTTGAGCGTATTGGCTTGCCTGAGGCTGAGTATAATCTGTTTCACTGCGCCACTGTTATGGCCAAAGCGCCTAAGTCGCGTGAAGTCACTAACGCCATGTCCAAGGCCAAGCAGACCGCGCGCGATCACCCTGACCTGCCAGTGCCATTGCAACTACGCAATGCACCGACCAATCTTATGAAAGATCTCGGCTATGGCAAAGGCACCAAGTGGGAGAGCGGCTTCAAGCACCCCGAGGGCTTCCTGCCGGACGAGCTCAAAGATCTAGACTTCTTCTAATCTTAAAACTCCTTCAAATTAGAATTATGGCCTCGATTTGTGCTTGACGCTTTTAGATGTTATTGTGGTTTTATGTCTCCAGAGTTTAATTTTGGCAAGCCAAGAGTGGATGGTTTTCCTATAGATCCGAATGCAACTAATTTTAGTGAACTTACGATGTCGCTGGCTATGGCGGGCTGGACGGTAAGTACGGGTTTTGCGACAGAGGGAACAGTAGATGTCGTCATGCATGATATGGGTGGAGCGGGCGATATGAACACCGAGAAACTTATCGAAGAGCTGGGCTTACGTGACGAACAAGGTAAAATGACAGACGGTTACTCGGTTAGCAAGAAAGATGGTACTGTGGAGTTAGCTTTTAAGGGTAAGCCAGACGAAAAGTTCGCCAATGTTGCACAGCGATTGTTTGACTTATCGCCGTTTAACAACTAATTTCTAGAGCAATGAGTTTAGGTCGCTGTCGAGTTGTGCTGGGTCAACATCGCTGTCAATGCTAGTGCTGTCCAGGGAGCTGTCGGCTTTCTTAATGTCAGCCGCTGAGTTGATGCCGTCGGCTTTGTTGCTGCTGGACTTGACAGGCCCCGACGAAACAGTGCCTGTATCGGTATTGTTGACTACTCGATAGCCAACGACGCCTACAACGACTATCACTACCAGACCCAGGAGTAGTGCCACAAAGGTACTACCGCTTTGGTTGAGAGAAGTTTTCATTATTGGTTACTCCCTTCGGTGGTGGATTTTCTGGCTGATTGGAGTGCCTTGAGAACATCCTTGACGGCTGTTCGATAGGCCTTGAGCTTATCGCGAGCGTCCGCAGCCGCCATCTTGAAGGCAGCCACATCAGAGGCAGTCGACTCATTGTTGCAGTCAATTGTTGGCGTCAGGTTCTTGAGCGTTGTAATCGAAGTAGCGGCAGCGGCTTGAGCATTGGTAGCTGTAGCAACTAGGGCGTCGTAGTTGTCAGGGTGAAGATTCTTGGCTTGCTGATAGGCCTGTGCCTTAGTAAAGACACTATCAATGTGATCCTTAATCTTCTGGCTGTTGGCGCTGATACGGCTAAACTTGGTAGTCAAACCCTGCTTGTGAGACTCGCAGCGCTTGTGGCGTTCTTCTTTGCTCTTAGCGCCCTCATGCTTTTGGCGCTTGGCTGCTAGCTCGGCCTCAGCCTTTTTGCGCAGCTCAGCATTGTACATATTCTTCTTGGCTGCAGTATCGGATGTTGTTGATTCGGTCTTAGCAGTCTGGTCGCTGGACGTGTCAGAACTATTAGCGTCCTGAATCGCGTGGGCTGGAATAACTGCTACAAATAACAGAGTCACTGACAGTAAAACCGCTTGCAAACCTAGTTTTTTCAGTTTTTGCATTATATTTGTCCTTATGTTTAACAAACCTAATGATACCGCTTGTCAGGTGCAATATGCAAGCCTCGCAAAGTTTCACACCAAATGCGACTTTTCGTATACTTTCGCTAATTCAAGTTTAGCAGTCTGGCGACCATATATGATTACCATTGATTCCATATAGAATCCCTATAAATCTTATGGCGATTCGCTAGCGACCTTAATATGGTCATGGGATTGTAATTATGAACGGAACGCGCTCAATATGAACGCACTCAACATATTGCTAACTAGATTTGTTTAATCTGTTCCCAGGGCAAGCCCGGCTTGCCGAAGTGACCGTAAGCCGAAGTTTGGGAGTAAATCGGTCGGCGCAGGTCGAGAGTATCGATTATGCCCTTAACCGAAGTGTGGATTAGCTTGTCCTTGAAGGCGTGCAGCTCTTCTTCGCTGACTGTGCCAGTGCCGAAGGTGTCGATGGTCTGCATTAGAGGCTCTGGCTGACCGATGACATAGGCTAGACCAACTTCGCACTTGGTAGCCAGGCCAGCAGCGACGATGTTCTTGGCAATATAACGTGCCGCGTAAGCACCGCTGCGGTCGACCTTGCTGGGATCTTTGCCGCTGAAGGCGCCGCCGCCGACACGGGCATAACCGCCGTAGGTATCGACTACGATCTTACGTCCGGTCAGACCGGCATCGCTTTCTGGTCCAGGAATGTGCCACAAGCCAGTGCCATTGATAACAATGTCTTCGTCAGCCGGCAGAGCAAAATTATATTTCTCGAGAACAGGAGTAACAATTGATTTGATAGCATCAGCTCTAACCTGTTCGGCCGTGGTCTGCTCGTCATGAGCCACCGCTAGTACTAACTTGGCGACGCCGACTGGCTTGCCGTCTTCGTAGCGAACTGTAACCTGGGCTTTGCCATCCGGTCGTAGCCATGGCAGTTCACCTGATTCACGAGCGGCATCAATGCGACTGCTAAGCGCGTGAGCCAGAGCGATGGGTAACGGCATCAACTCAGGTGTTTCGTCGCAGGCGTAGCCGAACATCATGCCCTGATCGCCAGCTCCATCATGGTCAACACCCATAGCTATCTCTGGTGATTGCTGGTGAACATCGTTAATAAACTCTGACTCATAACTGAAGCCCCAGGCCGGATTGGTGTAACCTAGTTGGTGAACTTTGTCACGCGCAATCTGTTCGAAGTTCAACTCGGCCGTCGTCTTAATCTCACCGAACAAGGCAATCTTATTAGCGCCAGCGACAGTCTCGATACCAGTTCGGCTGTTAGGATCCTGTTCAAGCGCAGCATCAACAATGGCATCACTGATGGCATCACAGATTTTGTCCGGATGGCCGGCTGCTACTGATTCGCTGGTGAAATATTGAACGAGGTCGGGCATAAAAATATCCTTTCTGCCGGTACTCAGGAAAGGATATGAGACTATCAATATCTTTCCCGATCATAGGGACTAGATGGAGCACCTTTTCGACATCTGGCCGAAGGTTGCTGGCGGGTCAACGAGCTAGATCTCTCGCCGCACTCTGTATATTTATGAATTGTTAACGCTTTAACTATAGCACACGCCTAGTCACAGCGCACAAATTTCTATATAATCGAGCACCATAACCAATGGGGATTGGCCAAGTGGTAAGGCAGCGGATTCTGGTTCCGCGATCGGGGGTTCGAATCCCTCATCCCCAGCCAAGTCTTGACATAGTTCGAAGAGTATTACACAGTATATTATACTGCCGCTGTTTTGCTGGCTCAGGTTTTGTAGATGTCGCGTCGATGTCCGACCTTCACAACAAATACTGTCACGACCTTTTCTTCTACAATATAGAGTATGCGGTAGTCACCTTGGCGGATGCGCCACTCAGCCCGACCCTTTAGTCTTGTGGCATCGGGTGGATAGGGATCTGTAGCTAGGCCTTGAATGCGTTTGATTATCCGAGCCACATCTTTCTTAGGTACTACTGCTAAGTCCTTCTTGCGGACTTTCTTATTTATCTCAACGTGATAGGAGGCCATCGGCTTGGACTGACTTCAGAAAGTCTTCAAGTGATTCAGTTGGCTCATGGCGTCGAGCTTCAATCGCCTCAATGTCTTCTAGATCTTCGGCTATGGCGACTGCGACAGCGCGGTCGACATACTCAGACATAGTCTGATTGGTGTCTACTACACGCTTCTTCAGGGCACGTCGAACGCTCGGGCTCAAGTACAGAGTGGTTTTGGAGTCGTTAGTCTTCATACTTGGCATTATAGCGCTTTAGCGTTTAAGCGTCAAGTTTTAATTAACTATCTAGTGTGTCGCTCAGCAGCCAGTCTAAATCCCTGAGTCGTTTAGCTGTTTCGTGAGTCGCTACCAGTGCCCTGTAACTGGCGGCATTACGCCGATCAATACGTTCGGCGACACGATCACGCACGCTGGCTACGGCAATCTCATGGGGCTTAGTGTCCTGTGCGGTGCGATGTCACGATTGTCATTGTTCGAGTTCGCCTTGCGATTGTTCGAATTGAAGTTCGAAAACACCGAGTTCAACACCTTGCCGACTTATTCACTCACATTGCAATGTCTCATGCAGCGGCGCACCGCACAAGAGCCTCTAATTTTCATGCGCTGCAATCCGCACTTCAGTGAGTGCCCGCGAGAGGTATATTGTTAAGATCGGGGGCGTCAAAAATGCTTTGTTCAGGTCTCTTAAGCCTGCAAAACATTCTTCTTGAGACAACCGACACAGGCAGTAGCCGACAACAGGAGGTCATCGGTTACTATTCACTGCCTGCATAAGATCGTAGAGTCTGTGAAGAAAAAGATCAAAGGCTGAGACTAGGCTTGAGGGATAAAGTCTCTACCTCTCGCCGACAGACGGACAACATCGGAGTCACGGGCAAAGCCACGAGCCGAGACCACCCTGCCGCTGCTCGAATTGAAGTACGAAAACACCGAGTTCAACTCCCTGCCGACCTTGACATTTTCTTTGCCTATAGTCCAAATGTTATTGGAGTCGATTGGCTGTTCGCGTCGTTCTAGACGGCCTAGTTGGATGGCAAACTTCATGTCTTCTGACGGACTGATCTGCTTGATTAATAGTTCGTTAGGAGACAGATCACAGTTAGTATTAATACGCACCGGCATGCCGATAGCTTGGCTGGCTTCCTCGAGAGCTTTTAGGGATTTCTTCAAGTTGTAGTCTTTGGCAGCTTTTGAGCCGTCGGCACTGATGCCTCGTACGGCTGGCTCAGGAGATACGTCCATGACAGCCACGTCCCAACGATTGGTATCTTGTCTAGGCTTGGTTGGGTCGGTAACTTTGTCAATACTGTGGTAACGATAGGCACCGTTGCTGATCTCACCGTCTGGTAGTCGGTGACCCTTGAGCAGACCGCTCCATTGTTCTAGGCTGAGACCCTGAGGTACAAAGTCGAATTCTGGTTGGCCGCCGCTAGCTTCTATTGCTTCGTGGGCAGGAGCTATAGCTACAATCCTACCCATCAAGCTGCCAAGTTCGGGTAGTCTGTAGGCTTCGCTTAGCTTACCTTCGCGGATGTAGCCGTCTACTGCGGTGTATCTCTCGGCGTAGCGGGTAACGACCAGCTCGCGGTAGTCAGCAGGTAGAGCTTCTAGTCGTTCGGTTGTCTCAGTATCGATTTTTGGTACAGTCGCTAATTCAGCGCCATGGTTGGCAATGGCGGTAGCACCAACAGCAGCTGGTTTTGCTGGATTACGACGAACAAGTTCGTCTAGCATTAATTGAGTCGGTAAGGCTGCGGCAACTTCCGCGATTTCAGTTGGCGATAATGATCCTACTAGCTTTTCTGCGTCCATAGCGTCTACTAATGCCCTCACTTTAGGTTCCTTGATTTGTGAGTATTATACTGATTTACCGTACCTGTGTCAAGCTTGGATTCTTGCATTCCACCCCGAAACGCAACATAACTTCGCCATCAATAATAACTAGACCCGATTTGACTAACTTTTCGTGGATTAGTAGTAAACTAGGGTGAAGCTGGTTCCACCTACGGGACACATGGCCAGCCAAGATGTTAAACGATAAATAATGGGAGTTTGTAGCTTATGACCGACGTAGCAAAATTCACTAAAACAAAAATTAATAAAACAATATTGATTCTGACTATCGCGGTGTTAATAGCCAGCGGTTTATTTATTCCTAAAGCGTTCGGTGCCAAAGGCGGTGATCCGTGTGCTGACGGAGTCCCTGATGCTTCATTTGTAGTTAGTCCAGGCACAAAAGCTGTTGGATCTACCTTCGACGTCTCGCTTAACGGTACTTATTCCGTAGCCTGCAATAGCCCTATCATAAGTTATGAATGGGATTTTGGTGATGGACTCGGAGCCAGCGGTGCGACAATTAACCATCAGTATCAAGTCGGTACGTTCAGACCCTCACTAACCATTACCGATGAAGAAGGTCTGTCAAACACTCGCACATACTACACCGATATCATCGTGAAAGCAGACAACGAGGCACCAGTATTGACTGACGCTGCGGCAACGGTAGCACAGGGTGAAAACAGCGAAATTAGCATTGCTTCAAGTGCCTCTGATCCGGACGGAGATGATATTACCTACGGCTTCTTCTTGCCCGGAGCTACCAGCGGATATGTGTACACAAACAATGGCTACGCCTACATATCTGCCAATGGTACAGTGAACTTCCATGCATACTCAGATGCGAGCAGCCCAGAAACATTTGCGATCGGCGTTCGTGATGGTTTTGGCGGTGAGACTACCGCTAACATGACTATCAACATTGATCCTCGTTTGACAGCGGTTGATGACAGCGCGCAAACTTACAAAAACACGCCTGTCACAATCAATATAAAGACCAATGATTTTTCATATCAAGATGCACCGTTTAATATAACTTGGCCGGGAATATCAGGTGACTTTAAGCAAATCGACGGCGGTTCTGTACGAATCAACACCGACGGAACTATCACCTTCACGCCAGACGAAGCTCGAACAGGTACGGTGTCATTTGATTACATCATAGAGAAGAACGTTTCGGGCTATTACTACACGTCCGAGGCTACGGTAAATGTGCAGATTTTGCCTCCGCCAAATGCTGCACCTGTAGCAACAAACGATAGCCTTAACATAGACGAGGACAGCAGTGGCAATGTCAATGTCCTAGCCAACGATCATGATCAAGACGGCGATAGCTTTACGGCTAGTCTTGCCAGCGAACCAGAGCACGGCACAGCAAGTCTCAGCCCAAGCGGCGCATTGAACTATACGCCGAATGCCAACTACAACGGCAGCGACAGTGTCACATATGAGGCGACTGACAACAAGGGTGCTAAAAGTACAGCAACAGTCGTAATTACAGTTCGTTCGGTCAACGATGCGCCGGTTGCTGGCAACGACAGCGTGATTGTTGACGAAGACGGAAGCGCAATAGTAAATGTCCTAGTCAACGACAGCGACCTAGAAAATGGCAATAACTTAGAGGTACGGATTGCAAATAACCCTGCTCACGGCACGGTCAGTGTCAACTCCAATGGAACCATAAGCTATGTGCCAGCTGCCGACTACAACGGCAACGACAGCTTTACCTACCGAATAACTGATGCCGATGGTGCTAGCCACCAGGCGACGGTAACTATAACAGTTAACTCAATCAACGATGATCCGATTGCCGTTTTTAGCACATCAACCACTCCAAGCGGCAGAGTGGCGTTTGACGCTAGCAGATCCTCAGATATTGATGGCCAGATCATCAGCTACCGATGGAGCTTCGGTGATGGACAAAGCGCAACTACCACATCTCCCATTACTAACCATAAATACAAAGGCAAAGGAACTTATCAAGTTGTCTTAACCGTTACCGACAACCAAGGCTTAACCGCAACATATACCAAGACAATGTCTATTTAGTATTAATACTATTCGGCTCGCAGCACTGACTTTACAGTGTAGGACGGCTGTCCTTTATGTGTTGCGAAGCTGTTGAGTCATTACGTTGTATTATTGTACGATATAGTATATAATACTATTGTGTACTTTGTAGAAAAACAACTTGTTAACGAACGAGCCGGAACAGCAGCAAGGGTCTTCTTGCCGGATCCTGAAGATCCAGACCCTAATCTGAGCTTAAATAGTTTGGCTACTAGTGTCGAAGTTACCGGCCAGAGACGCGAAATGCTGACGGGCGCCCTTAGAATGATGGTGGCCTTCAATAATAACCATAGCGGCCGGCTTATGCTGGGTCACGATGGTCATGTGTTTGCCTTGGCCTGCCAAACTGGTGATGATCAAAGCGGCATACGGTTTGATACAAACAGTGGAGCAACTGTAGAAGCCGAAGAACTATTCTGTGACGGGTTGCAAGAGCTGCCAACCGAAGCCGGAGGTGTCCTTTTTATCCGAAACGCTCCTTTTGATGATCCTCTTGCATTTATGGCCAACCGTTACGTCATGGTTAGAGCTTCCTTGGACGACGGCGTGCCACTATATGTGTCGAAGCCTGGTGGTGGCGCAGTGATCGCCCACACCTTTGAAGAGATCCAGGGATTCTACCCTGCTCAGTCCGCAGGCATTATCGGCAATCTGTCGCGTGTTGATCCTGGCTAGCTTATATGTAATTCTCGCCGTCAACTAAATCAGATACCGATTCGCCGGTAATTTTTCTTATTATTGAGTCAGCTATTATTTGATCTGCAGACACGACTTGCAAGGCTTCACCCATTATCTCTTTTGCTGCACGAGGATCAATACTGTCAGTAACGGCAGTTACATCAACTGGACTATCCTTGAGCCGTTCGGCTGCACCGTTCGAAAATTCACCGTGTACAGCAGATGCAACGATTCTTTTTACGCCTGAGGCATGTAATATTTCGGCTCCGGAAATCAGTGTTGAACCAGTGCCAATTATATCGTCAGATACAAAACACGTTTTGCCTTCAAGCTCTGGTATAACCATTGCTGGACGCTCTACCTTTGAGCCAGATATTCTGGACTTACCGAACGGTATGAGATCAATGCCAAGAGCGTCGGCGTGCAATTTGGCGATCTCGTAGTGACCGTCGTCAGACGACACAACAGCGTATTCAGCCTTATCGCCAGTTATTTGTTCTGTCATAAAACCGCGCAAAGTCGGTTGGGCAGTTATAACATCAACTGGCTTGCCAAATGCTGTCAAGGATTGAACCGTGTGTGGATCAAGAGTAAGCAGATCTTCAACACCGCTAGCCCTAAGAGTTTGCAGCGCCCAGCGTATCGATATTGGCTGTCTTGGACGAGCCTGTCTATCTTGGCGTGCCCCGAATAGCACAGTTGAAACAGGAATGACTTCTTTGGCGTGTGATTCGAGCAAAGCATCAATCATTAGACCAAGTTGGGCAAAGGAGTCGGCTGCTGAATATTCTTTGCCATCTTTGGCGTACGCCACCTGAGGCTGAAACACAAAAACAGTCTTATTCCTTACGTTTTCGGCAAATTCAACTTCTGGTTCGCTATTCGGGAAGTCGTCCAACATTACGCCAGTAAGCTCAATTCCCATAAGACCCGCTACTCTTTTTGCAAGCGCAGGGTTAGCATCGCCGGTAACCAGCATGATACCGGCTTTTTGTTCCTCTGTTAGAACCGATGGGGTTGGTAGTGATTCTGCCATTATTCTTGTCCGAAATTACTTAAGAGCTGCTCGATGGCGACTCTCCTCCGTTAAGTTTGCTCTAATTTTAACACAAATTGCTTGTGTTGTCTAGTCCTTTACAGATGCAACGAAAAGGGGCTTATTACTCGGTCATCAGAGACGTTATTTTTATCTTGTCGTCGGATATGTAATAATGACCTCTATATCGAAGATGTTAATTAAGAGAGTTTATGAGCAATAAGCTAGGCGTAGTTGGTAATGGCAATATTGGTTCAGCCCTGGGACAGGTCTTCGCTGATTGTGGTTGGCGGGTCGAATATTTCGACGCAATTACGTCCAAGCGAACAGTCGACAGCTTGAGCGAACTTGCTGACAAAAGCGATGTCATTATTATCGCCGCGCCGTCATGGGTTAACCGCGAAGTTGCTGAAGGTCTAAAGCCAAGCGCCAAAGGCAAGCTAGTGCTGACCGTGGCTAAGGGCGTAGAGGCTGGATTTGTAACCATGGATAAGGTCTTGGAGCAAGTTGCTGATGGCAAGTTTGATCACGGTGTTGTCTATGGCCCGATGTTGGCCGCTGAGATTGCCAAGGGCAAACCGGCGGCACTACTGGTGGCAACCAAGGGCAAACAGTGGACTACCGGGCTGTCCGCGAACAGCCAATTAACCATCCATTACTGCGAAGATCCATATAGTGTGGCTCTCTGCGGCGCACTTAAGAACATTTATGCTGTGGCGCTAGGTATTAATGACGGCTTGGAACTTGGCCATAACAGCAAGGGAGCCTTGGCGGTCGCTATTATTGAAGAGTTTGGCCGACTGTTGCAAGATCTGGGCGGTGACCCTAAGCAGGCGCTCGGTTTGGCCGGTATTGGCGATATACTGGCGACTGGCTGGAGTGATTCGTCATTTAATCATCGAATTGGCAGATTGATTGTCAAGGATCCAGCCGGCAGTGTGCCGAGAGGCGAAGGCATTAGTTCGCTTAGTGAAGTTTCGAGCAAGTTGAAGCTTGCAGACTACCCTGTCATCCAGACGCTTTATAGTATCGTGTTCGAGGGCACGCAGCCCCAGGCCTTACGCAAGCTTGTCTAGAATTCTGTTAAAATTCGGATATGAACGTTGAGCTTATAGCCAAGCTACTCGACGCACCTGCCTTGCCGGTTTATATGCGTCGGGTTGAAGAGGCCTTGCATCAACTGCCCGAAGATATTAGCCCTACTCTACGTGATCCGATCAAAAGGATTCTAGGAGCAAATGGCAAGCGCTTGCGTCCGATATTGCTAGTGTCAGTCGTAGCTAGTCAAGGCAAAGAGATTGATGAGGCAGTAATCGCAGCCGCGTCGGCGATTGAGCTGATACACCTAGCTTCATTGATACACGACGACATAATTGATGCCTCTGACGTTCGCTGGGGCATGCCGACTATCAGCAGCCGGGAGGGTGTCGACACGGCCGTTCTCGTCGGCGACTATCTGCTGGCTCAAGCTGCCGTGCAGGCCGCCTCTGCCGGCAGCGGGGTGGCTAGTGTGGTAGCTGAAACATTTGCCACAATGTGCGATGGTCAAAGTCTAGAATTAGCAGATACATATAATACCAGCCGCTCCGTTGACTCTTATCTCAAATGCATTAATAAGAAGACGGCGGTGCTCATGGCAGCTTCTTGTCAGATTGGCGGCATGTGCGCTGGCTTGTCCAAGTCAGAGGTAAACGCTCTAAGTCGATACGGTGAAGCTTTTGGTATGGCGTTTCAGCTAACTGACGACCTGCTGGATCTGTTATCGACCTCGGAACATATTGGCAAACCGATCGGCAATGATATAAAAGAAGGTGTCTATACCCTGCCTCTACTGCTTGGCATCAAAGGCGCCAGCGGCGACAAAATCCGTAACGAACTCAAGCAGCAATCCATCAGCCAGGCAACTCATTTATCGCCAGTTGAGGTCTTGCACCAAGACGGCTCAATAGACAAAACCCTAGCTTACATCGAACGCTATAATCAAACAGCCAGAGACGCCTTAAGCAAATTGGAGGATAGTAGTATCGTAACTGGCTTGCAAGCACTGCCCGAAACTTACACGACCTGGGCATTAAAAACATAAACGATACTCCGACGTGCTATATTAGCCCTCATGAAGAAACTGCTGCCATTGCTGTGTCTGGTGCTGTTGGGCGGAGGCATATACTTGGCGACTCATTATGTGGCTGACCACTACCTATCTAACCGGCCAAAAACCACTGACCTAAGAATAAGTCGTGAAGTTGACAGCAAAGACGCCACTAAAGTAAAGTGCCGTAGTCAGGGTCAAGCCCATGTAGTCGAGATCAGGAATAATACCGCCTCGCCAGCACTTACACAGGCCTCGCGCTGCGACAGCCTTACTGTAATCAACACCGATAATCGACTACGCTTAATTGCCTTTGGCGAACACGAACACCATCAAGCCTACGACAACACCACCGAAAAAACACTCAGACAAAGTCAAAAGTTAACGATCGTACTTGATCAGACCGGCACTTACGTATTCCACGACCATTATCAGTCCAGTGTCGAAAGTGAGTTTGTTGTTAACTAGGTAGCGCTTAAGAGATGATATAGTAGAGGCAAGATGCTTGTCTTTATTCTGGGGTCTAGGGAATGAATAGTAAGTACAAGTTAGCCTTCCTGACTTTTGTTCCAATTGGGGCGGTGTTGTTGGCCGGGTTCTTTATTCGCTCTCGTGACGCCGCGATTTTTAATCCGCAAGGTGTAATCGCCTCTCAACAACGCGATCTGATTGTGTTTGCCTTATTACTATCTCTGGTCGTGGTTATTCCGGTTTTTGTTCTGACTTTTTTCATTGCCTGGCATTACCGCGAGGGCAACCACAAGGCCCAATATAGTCCAAACTGGGATCATAGCCGTTTGCTAGAAACTATCTGGTGGGGAATTCCTTTGACACTAATATTAATACTGTCGATTGTGACATGGCGCACCTCACACGAGCTTGATCCCTTCAAGCCGCTTAGCTCGAGCACTCCACCCATGACTATCCAAGTTGTGGCTTTGGATTGGAAATGGCTTTTTATCTATCCTGAGCAAAATGTTGCCACCGTCAACTATGTGCCCTTCCCGATGGACACCCCAATCGACTTCAATATAACCTCCGATGCCCCGATGAACTCCTTCTGGATTCCCAATCTTGGTGGTCAAATATACGCTATGAGCGGCATGTCAACTCACCTGAACTTGATGGCTGATGGCGCCGGTAGTTACAGAGGGGTTTCGGCAAATATTAGCGGTCGCGGCTTTGCCGACATGAGCTTCAAGGCCAAGTCTCTCTCCTACGAAGATTTCGACGAATGGGTGCAGTCGGTACGCCAGTCACGTGGTAACTTGAGCGCGAATGAATACAACCGGCTGGCTAGGCCAAGTCAGAACAATAAGCCTGCTTCTTACTCATCAGTTGAGCCGGAGCTATATAATAAGATATTGATGAAATACATGCTGCCTTATAATCAGCTGCCCAAGGCGGAGCGACTATGAATTTTGCGTTAGACAACTTGTTGGGATTCGGTAACTTGTTTGGCAACTTGTTGGGCAAACTATCCTTTGACGCTATTCAACATGGTCCGGTCATCGCTGGCGCCCAAGTTTCTTTGCTGCTGGGTGCCATGGGCACAGTGGCACTGCTTACCTACCTCAAGCGTTGGAAGTGGCTCTGGAATGAATGGCTGACCTCAGTTGATCCTAAGAAGATAGGGGTTATGTACATAATTGTAGCTTTGCTTATGTTGGTTCGAGGCGTTGTTGATGCTGGAATGATGCGCGCTCAGCAAGCCGTCTCGGTTGGTTCTTCGAACGGTTTCCTCGACGCCGATCACTACCAGCAAATCTTCACGGCTCACGGTTCGATCATGATATTCTTCGTTGCCATGGGGCTGATGTTTGGCTTGATTAATCTAGTCTTGCCGCTGCAGCTTGGGGCTAGGGATGTAGCCTTCCCTTTTCTTAATTCAACCAGTTTTTGGCTGTTTGTAGCTGGCGTTGGGCTTATGAATATGTCGCTAGTGCTGGGTGGGTTTGCGGCAACTGGCTGGCTGGCTTATCCGCCGTTATCAGAGCTGCAGTATAGTCCGGGAGTCGGTGTTGATTTTTGGATATGGAGTATTCAAATTGCCGGTATTGGTAGTCTGTTGTCGGGCATAAACTTCCTGGTGACCATTATCAAAATGCGCTGCAAGGGCATGACACTAATGCGCATGCCGATGTTCGCTTGGAGTGTCATGGGCAGCATGGTCTTGGTGATCTTCGCCTTTCCGATCCTGACCGCAACCCTGGCTCTACTGGCTCTGGATCGCACGTTCGGCATGCATTTCTTCACAGCTACTGGCGGCGGCAATCCGATGATGTATATCAACCTAATCTGGGCGTGGGGTCATCCGGAAGTCTATATATTGATCCTACCGGCCTTTGGCATTTTCTCTGAGCTGGTGGCAACGTTTTCGCGTAAGCGGTTGTTCGGCTATAGCTCAATGGTTTGGGCAATCGGGGCAATCACCTTCTTGTCATATGTGGTTTGGCTGCATCACTTCTTCACCATGGGTGCTGGCGGCAATGTTAACGCCTTCTTCGGAGTGATGACTATGGTGATTGCGGTGCCGACGGGTGTGAAGGTCTTCAACTGGCTGTTCACGATGTATCGGGGGCGTATCCGGTTCACAACGCCAATGATGTGGTTCTTGGGCTTCGTTGTGACCTTCACGATCGGTGGCGTTACTGGTGTAATGTTGGCTGTGCCGGCAATTGACTTCCAAGTGCACAATAGCCTGTTCTTAGTAGCTCACTTCCACAATATGATAATCGGCGGCGTGGTCTATGGATATCTGGCTGGCATCACCTATTGGTTCCCCAAGATATTCGGCTTCAAGCTTAACGAGCGACTTGGCCGGTACGCCTTCTGGTGTTGGTTTATCGGCTTCTTACTGGCTTTTATACCGCTGTACATATTGGGCATTATGGGCGCTACCAGACGACTCGACCATTACGACGCATCGCTTGGCTGGCAAGGTCTGTTCATCGTGGCTGGTGTTGGCGTAATGGTTATTATTGCCGGTATTGGCTTCCAGGTCTTGCAACTAATTGTTAGCATCGTTCAGCGCAAATCCAACTTAGACACCACAGGTGATCCTTGGAACGGTCGTACTCTGGAGTGGTCAACCCGCTCGCCGGCGCCGTTCTATAACTTCGCCGTCTTGCCAGTCGTCAGTGGCCACGATGCATTCTGGTCTATCAAGCATTCGCGCGCCAAGGAGACCAAGCCAGAGTACCAAGACATCGTGCTACCCAGGAACACGCCAATGGGCATGTTCATTGCCGGCTTCGCCTTCTTGTTCGGCTTTGCGGCTATTTGGCATATTGTCTGGTTAGCGCCTTTGGCTTTGGTTGGCGTGATTGGCTGCATCGTTATTCGCTCGGCATCTGACAATACAGAATATACTGTGACAGCAGCCAAACTAGCTAAGCTAGAAACTGCCTACGCCAAGGAGCAAGCAGCATGAGCAATACTGCCGTTCAGCCGGTCGAGACCGCTCAATCCATGGAGCACGATAACGACTCTAAGACCATCTTCGGCTTCTGGGTATATCTGATGACCGACTGCGTAGTATTCGCCAGCTTGTTTGCAACCTTTGCTGTGCTTAGGACTTCTACCTTCGGCGACCCGTCCGGGAACGAGTTGTTCAGTTTGCCATTCGTATTGGTTGAGACATTAATCTTGCTGACCAGCAGCTTTACTTGTGGCCTAGCCATGCTGGCAGCCCATCGCAAAGATCAAGCCAAGGTGATTGCCTGGTTCGGTGTGACATTCCTGCTTGGCATTGCCTTCTTGTCGTTGGAGCTAACCGAGTTCAGTCACCTGGCTCATGAGGGCAACAGCTGGACTAGAAGCGGCTTTTTGTCGGCCTTCTTCACTCTAGTCGGCACACATGGTCTGCACATTACGACCGGGCTGCTATGGATGATCGTGCTGCTGGTTCAGATAGCCAAGCGAGGATTGGTTACCTCAACCATGAGACGACTAACCATGCTAAGTCTGTTCTGGCATTTCTTAGACATTATCTGGATCTTCATCTTTACAATTGTCTACTTGGTGGGGGCTGTATGAGTAAGTCTTCGATTGACATTAAGCCCGAGGTTGGACACGGCAGCTTCAAGTCCTACGTTACTGGGTTTGGCTTGTCGCTAGTGCTGACTTTGTTGGCCTACATATTAGTTGTCGATGGTTCGCGACCAGCTAATACCATAATTGCTGCAATAATTGTTCTGGCTGTTATGCAGTTGTTTGTGCAATTATATTTCTTCCTGCACTTGGCCCGCGAATCTAAGCCACGCTGGAACTTAACAGCACTACTGTTCGCGGCTCTGGTTGTCGGCATAGTTGTTATAGGCTCGTTATGGATCATGAGAAATCTCAATTATAGCCATCAGCATGGCAATGATAGGTCACCGTCAGACGCCAGCCGATACATTGTCGAAGACGAATTAATCAAGAACTAGCTTTGATCAAAAATTATTATTACCTGACCAAACCCGGCATAATCCGCGGTAATCTCATGACTGCCGCGGCCGCCTTCTTGCTGGCAGCTGGTCTAAATGTAGATTGGTGGCTACTATTGGCTACGCTGTCCGGTACCGGCCTGGTGATTGCCTGCGGCTGCGTCTTCAATAATTATATTGACCGCGATATTGATAGACATATGGCCCGAACCAAGCAGCGAGCCTTGGTCAATGACACTGTGCCTGTACGCAGCGCCATGGTATACGGCACCGTTCTTGGTCTGCTGGGCTTTACTATCTTAGCCGCTTACACCAACCTCCTAACAGTTGGCCTGGGAGTCGTTGGCTTGATCTTCTACGTCGTTATCTATGGCGTTGCTAAGCGTCATTCTGTGCATGGCACCTTGGTTGGAACCATACCAGGAGCGACACCCACGCTCGCCGGTTATTGTGCTGTCACGGGCAGCTTTGATAGCGGAGCCGTGATTCTGTTCTTGATTATGATGGCTTGGCAAATGGCGCACTTTTATTCGATTGGTCTATATAGATTGCAGGATTATCGCAAGGCTGGTTTACCAGTCATGCCAGTCAAGTGGGGACCAAGACCGACTAAGCTACAGATTATGGCCTACATTGTCGGCTCAATTGCAGCCACGACTGCCTTGAGCGGCTATGGTTACACAGGCTATACGTATCTAGTCGTCATGATTGCACTTGGGCTGGCTTGGCTAGGCTTGGGGTTACGCGGCTTCACGACTGGCGACAACCAAGCTTGGGGACGCAAAATGTATTCTTTCTCTCTGTTAGTTTTGTCGAGCTTGAGCATAATGATGGCGTTCAATTCTTTATTATCGTAATAGTTGGTATAATGCGTTTATGCTTGTTCTGTTACATATAATGATCGCTGTGGGCAGTGTGCTTTATGCGACTTTGTTACTGCTTAAACCTTCTGTTAAGAGCTTCGGGTTGGCCTATGGACTAGTCGGTTTGACTTTACTTAGCGGCAGTTATCTTGTCTGGTTAGAGCCAGCTTACATGGTCAGCGCTTGTGCATCCGGCTTGCTCTACTTAGGAATTGTGTCGGTGCTAATAGCCGCTGCCCGCCATAGACGAGCCAATCGGGTGTCTCTCATCTAATCTGCTGTGCCATATCTAGACAATCAGCTAGGGATTCAGCAACAGATTTGGTAGCTGTTCGGTCATTCGTAAACGGACTATCTATTGGCTTACCTACGTAGAGATTGGGTCTAAACCAATGCTTAAGCAGCCCTGTTCCATACCACAGTCCCATCGGTACGACCGATACCGGTACGCCGTCCTCACTAGCCTTGCAGACCATTCTGCCGATCCCTTTGTGTATCCTGCCGAGTTTAGCGGGGTCGTTCCTGTTCCTGGTGCCTTCTGGGAATATAAACCCCGTTGAGCCATTTGTAAGCTTTTTGGCGCAGACATCTATCAACATCTTGGCAGCCTCAGCCTGGGCATTACGGTCACTTACGTCTCCGAGACGAAAGACCGGTACGGCACCCAGCGAGTCAAGTAACGCGCGTCTGTATGGATTAGTGAAAAATTCGACCTTAGTCGGTATAAAGGTGTCACCGATCAGCGGCCGAAACGCTGCTTCACTTTGCATAGCAGCACCGACTACGAATTGATCGGTAACAATAATGTGATTCGAAGCCATCAGTAGGCTGGTGCCCGATTCGACATGTTCTTCTATGGCAGCTCTTGCGCCCGGTGCATACTCGACACGTGGGTGATAGACTTTGGCCATCTTGGCGTGAAGATCACCGAGTAACTGAGCATCGGGTTCGGTTTGTTCGTAGTATTCGTAAACAGGTCGGTAGTTCTCGATGGTTACGTCGGGGACTTTCATTGGAAGCAGTATAGCATTTTTATAACATTATTGCTGCTTGAGGTAATTTGTTCTAATCATAGCTTGAAAAATATGTGCATAAATGAATTAAATGTATAGTAGTAATATGAGTCGGGGCTTTGAATTGACGGAATACGGTGAACATCCGGGCTACATGGGATTTGCTCTTGCTGATGTTTTACCTGAGAGAATTAGAAATACTTCTGGCCTATTACCAAATGGTCATGAAGCGGTATCGAAGATAACGACGCAGGAGGGTGCTACGATTGAGGTCTCTGCAAGCAATATTGAGGACGTAAGCCCGCTTGATGAACCGGGTTCATTCTTGTTGAGACTTAGAACGAGCATAGGCGAGAATAATGGCACGGTGATCATCGCTGCTTCTGTATCCGGCGCTGCCTTATTGGCTTGTGCTGCCATGGTGCATGTCAGAACTAAGAACTAGTCTAGAAGCTCTGCTTGGCGGTAGGCCACAACGGCGGTAGCCGTGGGCGTCCAGAATTCTTGCTTCCTAAGAAAACGCCTAGTCAAAACATTGCCACCAAGATTGGCCTCGCCAGTTAGGGGGTTAAATGAACGCGGGAAACCCTCGGCATCGTCTAGTAATTCCATAGTCGCTTCGCCAAGCATCAAGGCAGCATCCGAGATTTCTCTCAAGCCCGAGAACTCAGCTTGCAGCCTGCGAGCCACTTCCAAACTATGAGTAGGCGATATGGCCCCTTGTTCAGCAGCATTCTCAGTGATAATGTTGGCACCAACGCGCCGAAAAAAAGTTGGCAATATATATCTATCTTCTTCCACGAGCCGATAAATAACATTTGCTGCTTGGACTGCGGCTTCGCCAAGCAATTTCGGCGCTCTGGCAATCGCAAGCCAGCTCTCTATGGAGTAGCTAGCATGACTTAGATTCGCAAATACGCGCTCCAGGGATGCCGTGTGAGGTTCTGGCAGACCCGTTTCTTCCCTTATGAGATCAGGCAGGGCTCGCTCGGTATTACGAATTCTTCGTTGCAGCTCAAATGGAATGGTCAATCCATAGTCATCCGCCAACCGCTGCAAGGCTTGATTGTTGGCAGCCATTAGGGCATTGATTGCTACATCAACTACTGGGGTGAAATCCTTATGATAAAGCGTTCCATTAAGTCTTTCTTGTTCCGAAGGCTCGGTGACCCATTCTCGAACTGCCAAGGCTGCGCGATTAAGTTGCTGTATGACTTGTGTTCGACTAGACGCGCCGGTCTTGGATTTGGCAATCTGCGCCAAAGCTCCGCCCGAAAAGGTTAACTCGTCTTGGTGTAGCTGCACGATTAAACCGCCTTGGTCGTCAATGCTGCGCTCGTGATAGAGCGCCATACTGCTGGTACACAAATCGTCAAAAATACCTTCGACCCAAAGCTTGGCTCTATCAGGCTCCATGAAGTCTGCTATTTTTTCGGCTGCTATAACCCAGTTGGGCGGGGCGGCAAGCGGCGTAACTTTTTCACCATTTGGCAGCTCAATCACTTTCTGTACCCTGGCATCAATCCAGTTAGTTTCAATCATGCCACCACCTCTCATATGAGAACCGAGCAGATAATGTGATGCTAGGCCAGTCTCGGGAAATCTGGCTGCCTCCCAGCGACCATATTCAACATGCGCGCGATCCAAGCGCCCCATCGCAAGATGAGCCTCGACATTTGCCTCGAGGTTGGCACCCCAGTTGTCGGGGTGGCTTGGACTCGTAGGCAAACCCAGCCCGGGCCTCCAGACGGATTCCAAATAGTTTTGAGCCTCGACAAGCTTGTCCATGATGTTATTATACCATATTTGTCAAGATTGAGCAATCGCTTCCCTAATCCAACCCGGATACTTCCCGGTGCACGCTCTTCGTTGAACAGAGTGTTAAACTGATACACTTTGTGTGTATAGGTGATACACTTTGTGTGCCTAAAATATACTATGCACACTGGCAGTAAAGAGCCAGGCACAAAGTTGTTGTTTGCTATAATGACGCTAATGTTTATAAACTTGGCAAATGACTAGAATGACTAGCCCGCAAGACTTGCAAGACCTTGTAGAACCTAGGGTGGCCAGCTATCTCAAAAGTACCTGGTACACCCGTTGGATTATTATTGCCGTCGTGGCACTAAGTTTCTTGTTCATCCCAGGAGTAAAGACTGGTATCATTGCCGCCCTGCTGCCGACTGCCATTCTTTACAATTTCTTACTCCTAGCAGCCGATAAAGCTGGATGGTTTATATCCAATAAGGTCTTCATGTTGACAGTCGATGGTGCTCTGGCGATTGTACTAGCTATCTGCAGCGGCGGCATGGCCAGTCCATATCTGGTTATCCTATCCTTTATGATTATCTCTACCGGCTATTGGTATGGGGGTTCAGCGGCCATTATGGTTGGTTTGCTGCAGACATCGGCTCTACTGGTTTATACAATCCTAATGGATGTACACCGAGGTTTGCCGGGAGCTTTTATTATTCAAATGATTGTCTTTATGACTATCGGTCTGTACGTATCATGGCTGAGCAGATCCGAGAGATCAGAACGCACCAAGCTTATTGATCTAGGCACCGAAGCCGAAAAAGAGCGCCAACAGCTAATCGCCTTGGTCAACAACATGAGCGAAGCTGTGATAGTAATAGACCCTCAAGAAAATATTATGATGCATAATGACGCGGCGTTGGGTCTGCTCAGCGAGCCGAAGGCTTCAAAAAAGCCAATTAACGAAGCTCTGGAATTTGTTGATAAGGACGAAGCCAGAGTTAAGCTCAAAATAAATCAGGGTGAGCCTGTAGAGCGAAAAGATTTGCGACTCAAGGTATCAGACGGCAGCTACATGAACGTACAGTTAAGCATTGCTCCTTTTATTGTTGATCGTCAGAACCGCGGCTACGTACTTATAATCAAGGATGTAACTCAGGACAAAACGATTGACCGCGAGCGCGAAGAGTTCATCGCCATTGCCTCGCACGAACTCAGAACACCACTATCCATTGCTCAGGATCAACTGTCGTTCTTGATGATGCCGGCGTATCTGCCTAAGGATCCCGAAGCTCTCAGTATGTTAAAAGGCGCTACCGAAAGCCTCAAGCAGTTATCGCACGTCATAAGTGATATGACCAATTATTGGCAGGCCGACCACGAACGTTTGCCGATTGATATTCAACCCCTGAATCCAATTGAGATGCTGACTCAGTTCGAGGCTGATTACTCTGCTCAGGCTAAGAAACAAGGCCTGAAACTGAAGTCCAAGTTTGACCCGTCAATTGGCATGACATCAATTCTGACCAGTCATTATGTGATTCACGAGATTCTAACCGTTTATATAACAAACGCTCTAAAATTCACTAAGGAGGGTTCGATTACTCTGACTGTCAAGAAACGTGACGACAAGCCGAATGGCGTAACCTTTAGTGTCAGTGACACGGGCATTGGTATATCCAAATCGGAACAGAAAAAAGTTTATGAAAAATTCTTCCAAGCCGAAGACTACACAACGCGGGAACAAGGCGGCACAGGTTTGGGACTATATATTGCCAAGAAGCTGGCCGATCGCTTGACAGCCAAGCTGTGGTTCGAGTCAGAACTTGGGCAAGGCAGCAGCTTCTACCTCTGGGTTCCGCCGTACAGTAAGCACAAGCAGGATCAAAGCAAAGTCGCTTCGGCTGAGACTAAGGATTTCTTCAGCGACTTATAGTTGGCCTGGACCCAGGAGTCTGCTTAGGACTAGGCAGCAGCACAGCAATCAGCAGCACCGCAAAGAAACCAGCTAGTATGGTGGTTGATTGAATGGTGTCACTGCCATTGTCAAATATATTATTGCTAGTGGCCGCTAGCGAAATAGTAATGAATGATAACGCTGAGAATAGAAGTCTAACTTTGGCTTGAAGATTTGTTTGCTTGGGTACCTGGCGCAGGAAGAAATAGCCCAGCGGCAAAGCAATGGCAATATAAATGATAGATTTCATGATAAGTACGGTCGGTATGTCAGAGTAAACAACTAGATGCGGCGATTGGCTGATGGCAACTTTTGAAGTAGTTGATTCGATGGCTATCAATATTAATGAATAAGCCGAAGTCATCATTATTAGGGTCTTGAGCCTAATGTTATTCCTAAGACCAATGAACCACAACAGCCAGGTCTCAACTTGTAGAGTAAGTTGCACCAATGTATCGGCCATGACGTACGTGTAGCGCAGAATACCAATATTGGCAGTCAGTATAGCTGGCAAGCCAAAAACCAAAAAAGCCGAGGACAGACCGGTGCACAACCAAAAATAGATATGCGCCAAAGGATTCTTAGTGGCCTTGTAAGTACGCCAACTTCGATAAGCAAAAACAGCCACTGTCAGACTGCCCAGAGTCCAGGTATAGGCGTTAACCGGTGCATCTAACATCTTGTTGCTATCATAACAGAATGCGTCCTATTGATATAAATCACTGCATAACTCAAGCTAATCAGCCTATAATACTTAAATCAATGATTAAGCAAAGGGGGCATTATGGCAACTGCTAAGCAAATCGCAGCCGCTAAGAAGAATATTCTCAAGGCTCAGGCTAAGTGGAAGAGTATGAGCCGTCGTCAACGCGCTTTGACTCAGCCTGAGGGACGTGGTCGAGCTCGGCCTGGCACGGGCGGCGGCGGCGAATATTATCGTGTAGAAGTGAGACCCAGGCAACAGTTCACTAGCTTTCGGACACAGGATGTCGGTAAGCGCGGTGGGCTGGAACGTGTGGCTGGTCATCGCGCCAGCGGTTCTTGGGCAACTCAAGCTTGGTTGATTAGCAAGACGATGGCCCACCGCGAAGGCAACGCCCTCGTAGCCGACCATCAAGATGTTCAGGAACTGCTAGATACATTGAGCACCCAGCCTGCCCATCAAAAAGGCGATGTGTTCAAAGCTCACGACAGACGCAACATTCCGGAACGTGAGAAGCCGACACCCGCCCAGAAGCGAGCCCAACAAGCTAATATCAAAAAAGCCCAGGCCGCCAAACGCAAGTAGTCATTGCTGCCGGTGAGCTATTGCTAGGTGTGAACTATAACCGGTGTGCCGATTGACGCCCAAGCATATATCCACTCGGCTTCGCCATCAACCAGGCTGACACAGCCATGCGAGCTATTGATATTGCCGAAGTAGCTTAGAGGGCGCCAATAATTGCCGTGGATCGCATAGTCCTTGTAAAAGTAGTTAATCCAGCGGACGTGGGGCTGAAAGTAGCGACTGCCGTCAACATTATTACCGCGCATGTCTTGCTGAGCATGCTTGGCATAAATAGCGTACTGACCAGTGACAGTTGGCGTGCTTGGAGCGCCAGCCGTGACAAGTTCGGTTCTGACAAGATTATTCTTCTCATAGGCGTACATGCGCTTATTGGTCAGGTCGACTTCTATCCATTTGTCGTACAGCCCGGCTGTGATCGTCTGGAACGAAGCATAGTTTACGTTCAGGGGCAGTGTTATGCCCTTGGCACTTAGCAAATCCTTGGCGACGGTGCTGGCAACTGTGGACTTATTAGTGACATCAACTCCATTCACGCCCGCTATTAATACCTGTCTCGAACCATCGGGTTGATCGACTTCAATCTGGGCTCTTGGCGGGTAAACAAAGGCCTTGGCGGCCGCGTTAATGTAGGCCAAGACTTTGCCGCTGTTGACTGTGATGTCGACTTTTTTGGACTTGTCATCTGGCGTAATCTCCAGCCAATTGGCGATATCGCCAGGCAACGGCTTAATGATTCTCGAATTAATAGTAAAACTAATTGGCTGGTTGATCGTCTTCTCCAGGCTAGCCTTATAAGGAGCTAGGATCTCGGCAGTCAAGGCAGGATTAACTGTGAGTGTCTGGAGCTTAACCGTTCGCGGACGCAGCCCCCGGCTGGCTGCCAGTACAGTCTGTTGAGCCTTGGGCAGACCGTACTGCTTGCCTACCACGGCTTCGCTAAGACGAATCTCGCCATTAACAATCGAAAGTGCCGCATCCTGAGACGGCTGCACTATAACATTGGTCTGTGACGCCACGAAGTTATTAAACTTGGTGTTGTCCTGCTTGAAGACAATGTCAGCCTCAGCCGGTTTCCACCACTGTAGTCGCGTGCCCAACTCATGCTGACGTTGCCGAGTCGCCCGCAGCGAAGCGCCAGTATCCAGGCTTAAGCCGATGTCCCTGAGGCCATATTTGTTCTGCTGGCCGTCGGGATATTTGATCGTAAGCTTATAGGCTGCTGCTTGCTGACCAAGTGTAGCTATAAGCTGCTTGTCACTAATGCGCGAGGGTTTGCTAGCGGTACCGATGTTTGTCTTAGATACGAACACCGAGCAAATAATCCAGCCTAAGATTATAATGACAAATACAACGACAGCACCGACTACATAATGTTTATGCGGCCGATGTTCACCTATTGGTAACTTCTCGATAATAACTGGTGCTTCGTGGCCGTGCCCTGGCGGCGCCTCTTCGGCCATTCTAATGTCTGGTAGTTCATCCAGCCAAACTAAATGTCTGAGCCACGAACCCGGTCGCTTGCCGTTGTCTTCCATATCACACCTTAAATGCCAAAATCACTGTTATAAGTCTACCATTAGCTTAATAAGACACGTTAATCCAGGCGCACCAAGGTGGAGCACCATTCTAGGCTTTTTGATGACCTTGACCAGCACATCGGTAGCAACCCAGCCGATAAGCTCGGCGTGACCTGATACTATTCACCGACATCCTAGATTGTACTAAAGTTCAAAAGAAAAAGGGAACAAAGAAGGACAAAAGACCGAAGCCTTAGATCCCACTCTCCGCGCCACGAACACCGAAGCGGCCGCGCCGACTGCCCGCGCCCCAGTAGCTCAAGCCCACCTGACGATCGTACGGATACCAGCCAACACCGGCCACGTACACGAGAGCCTTGGCGTTACCCTTTTTGTCTAGTTCGTAGACCGCCTCGTTAGCAAAGTCTACTGCCGCCCATGCCCATGCAGAATTAGGTGCGCCGTTAGCTTGGTGCAGTAGCTGAGTTGCAAGCAGGGATTCAGGAGCTACGATTGGGTCAACCTGCTCGTGCAAATTACCAGCCGTGCCGTACGTGCGTTCACTGCGGACTCGAACATCCATAACTGGAAAAGTCCAGATTGTACCGTCTTCGGCCAGGGCGGCTTGACCAGATTCTATAAGTGAAGCTACGTACGCTTCGCGGCTCACAACTTCGCCGTTTGCTGTCTTGTAGAGCAGCCCGTAATCCTTGCCATCATCTCTGACGACGCTTTCTGGATCGTTTAGAAGCTTTCCGTAGACCGAACCCTCACCTGGAGTCCATAGTGCGTCATAGGCAGGATTAAACTTCTGCCCCGGAAGCTCCTTGGCTCGCTCTGCGAGAGCTCTGCGACCCTTAATGTCAAGAAGCGGTGTTGGCATAACACGCCTACTAGGATTATCTTCGATTCGACTCAGCAGATTAAGTTGCTGTGCTTTAGTCAATTCAGGTACTTTGTGGCCTAACTTGCTCAAAAACTCAGTCACCACTTCAAGCTGATCCAAAACAGTGAGCTCGACCTCTGGATCAAGGAACTGACTAAGTTTGACCTGGAAGGGGTCTTGCTCGTTGCTAGTTTCCTGATCAACTTCGGCAACAGCCTGAGTAGCATTAGCACCGACAGCGATCGGCACCTCTATACCGCGACGCACAATCTCATCGGTCAGAATGCCAGCCGGAAAGGCTGCGGCAAGCTCTCGTGTTTCATCTGGCGACAATGCTGCTAGCAGCTTTTCTGCATCCATAGCGTTTACTCAACTCCTTGATTTGGATGTATTATACTAATACTAATTAATTGCGTTCGTGTCAATGATGATATTACGTTCTCGCACGTAAATAGCATGGACAAACGGGAAGGTTGATTAACGACTATTCAGCCGGGGTGTGCTTGTCTATCTCTTCTGGCTTCATGCCTATATCTTCGAAAATCTTGTCTCTTACATAGATTGCGCCCACAAGCAAGACTATGTAAGGTTGTGAACCCGTATTGAAGCTCCCTGCCTCTATTTTTTCTTTGAGCTTGGAGTCTTTGCCCAATTCCGTAACTGCCTTTATGACGCACTGTTCAGCTCGATAGGCGTTTTCGGGCTTATGACTATTAACTTTTTTAAGAATGCGGTCGTAATTCTCATCAACTATGGCTTTAATACCCGATTCTTCTAATATCTTTTCGCCCTTAGCATTAAGTTGTCTTGGAGACCTAGACTCGGTTACGGTATTACTAGCTTGGAGTTTATATAAATCGTCAATTCTTGCTGTAATTTTGGACAGGCTTGGTTTAATGTCCTTCTCGATGGCACTATCAAGCGCTTCTATTCTCTGGGATATCTTGCCGAACTGAAATATCTTGCCTGAAATCCAGACAGCAGCAACAATAATCGCAGTAAATATAGGAGTAATGACTCCTATAGTTTTCCAGTCGATTGTGTGTACTGCTGACATTATGTTTACCAGATACAGTTTATACGTTCCGCGAGGTCTTTAGCAATACAAACTCTTTACATTTCATTAACTTTTAATAAATCTCTTACTTATTCGTAACTTGCATTTATATACTGGCGACATGTAGTCAGAAATCTTAGGATTTGTGAGATAATACTAGTCGTGAAGGGACTGCCCAAGCCAAAACAAATAACTCTGCGGCAAACGCTACCGTATATTTTCATAATTGCGGGTATTATTGGCTGTATAGCCTCTTTTGCCCTGACTTACGATAAGATTCAAGTCCTCAAGGACGCCTCTTATGTACCATCTTGCAACTATAATCCCATACTCAGTTGCGGCTCGGTCATGAAGACCGAACAAGCCAGCCTGCTAGGCGTACCTAATACCATCTTCGGCTTGATGGGCTTCACAGCCCTGACTATGATTGGTGTTGTGCTGGCAACCGGATCCAAATTGCGTAAGGAGTTGTGGCTAGCCATTAACGCCGCGGCTTTGGCTGGGTTTGGATTCTTCATTTATCTGTTCTTCCAAGGTGTTTATCGCATTAATGCAATTTGTCCGTTTTGTTTTGCAGTCTGGATGGTAGTGCCGCCAGTACTGTGGTATACCACGCTTTATAATTTGCGCGAAGGTAACTTCGGCAAGAAGTACGCTAAGCACAAGTTCAGTCTATTTTTGCAGAAGCATCACGGTGACATTATGTTGACTTGGTATGTGTTCGTGTTTGCGCTGTTACTAGAGCACTTTTGGTATTACTGGAAGACGCTTCTACCATGAGTAAGCTTCGGATTCGTTATGAGTAAGCCGCAAGTTGTTGTCTGTGGATCGATCGCCATTGATCGAATCATGAACTTCTCGGGACGTTATCGTGATCTAATTAAGCCCGAAAAGCTACATGCTCTATCGCTTAGTACGCTGCTCGAAGAACTCGAAGACTCCAGAGGTGGTACAGGCGCCAATATAGCCTGTAATCTGGCTTTGCTGGGTGAAAATCCGGCCTTGCTTGGCTCAGTTGGCAAGGATGCCAAGGAATATATTGATGATTTGGCCAAACTTGGCGTTGACACTACCGGCGTGCATCTTAGTCAATTAGCGACCGCTTCTTTTAATGTCATCACTGACAGTGAAGATAGCCAGGTCGGCGGCTTCTACCAGGGAGCGATGGGCGACAGCGAATCACTAAGCTTTAGCTCTTGGCAAGGCAAGGACGCCCTGATGGTCATCGCAGCTCACAATCCCAGCGCCATGAATAGTCAAGCCAGAGAGTGCCAACAATATGGCCTTAAGCTAGTCTATGATCCAGGTCAGCAAGTCTCCGATCCGGCAACCGATCTTGGTACCGGCGTAGCAGCTGCAGAAGTATTGATCGTCAATGATTACGAACTTGGGGTACTATGCGAAAAGCTAGCCACCAGCCCTGAGCAACTTGCTAAGCGCATTCCTATCTTGATCACCACTAAGGGCAAAGACGGCTCAATAATTGATGGTCACAGCCTGCCCTCGCC
The DNA here is from genome assembly GCA_964357905.1 of uncultured Candidatus Saccharibacteria bacterium. Classification (GTDB taxonomy): domain Bacteria; phylum Patescibacteriota; class Saccharimonadia; order Saccharimonadales; family UBA4665; genus JBBTTE01. The sequence continues at coordinate 443,106 of CAYHMQ010000001.1, read as the reverse complement.
CATCAAGGTCAGCGCTGCTAAGCCCAACGCCGTGGTCGATCCAACCGGTGCTGGTGACGCCTATAGGGCTGGTTTTTTGTATGGTTACTTGAGACAATGGGACTTAACAATCTGTGGGCAACTTGGTGCAGTTGTGGCCTCCTTCATTATCGAGCAGCATGGCACCCAGCAACACTTTACTAAGCAAGCCGTCATGGATCGATACCGCGATAATTTTAACCAAGAAGTTGAACTATAAAGGAGATGGGTTATAAATGGCTGAGCAAGATTACAAAGTAAAAGATATCAAGCTAGCCGATTGGGGCCGCACCGAGATAACACTTGCCGAGAAGGAAATGCCTGGCCTAATGGCCTTGCGTGAAGAATTCGGACAGTCTCAGCCGCTCAAGGGGGCGCGTATCTCCGGTTCCATACATATGACTATCCAGACAGCTGTGCTAGTTGAAACCCTGCAGGCCTTGGGTGCCGAAGTTCGCTGGTCTTCATGCAACATCTATTCAACCCAAGATCACGCCGCCGCCGCTCTGGCTGCTGTCGGCACGCCGGTATTTGCTTGGAAGGGCGAAACCGAGGACGAATATTGGTGGTGCGTCGAGCAAACTCTATTGTTCGAAGGTGGTCAGGGACCAAATATGCTGCTTGATGACGGTGGCGACCTGACCGCTCTAGTGCATGACAAGCATCCTGACCTGCTGGATGAAATTAAGGGCGTCAGTGAGGAGACCACCACTGGCGTTAAGCAGCTTAACAAATTCCTTGAAGATGGCAGCCTCAAGCTTCCAGCCATTAACGTTAATGACAGCGTGACTAAGTCAAAGTTCGATAATCTATACGGCTGTCGCGAATCACTGATGGACGGCATCAAGCGAGCCACCGATGTTATGATTGCCGGCAAGGTTGCCGTCGTGGCCGGCTATGGCGATGTTGGCAAGGGCAGTGCCCAATCACTTAGAGCCTTTGGCGCCCGCGTATTGATTACCGAGATTGACCCGATCTGCGCCCTGCAGGCACTGATGGAAGGCTACGAAGTTGTGACCATGGAAGAAGCCGCTCCTCAAGGTGACATTTTCGTAACCGCCACTGGCAACAAAGACATCATTACTCTAGAGCATATGCAGACCATGAAGGACACGGCTATTGTCTGCAATATTGGACACTTTGACGACGAGATACAGATCGGGCGACTCAACGACCTTGAGGGTGTTGATAAGCAAACCATCAAACCATTGGTTGATCTGTACACCTTACCGAGCAAGCGTCGGTTGATTGTGCTGTCCGAAGGTCGACTGGTTAACCTTGGCAATGCCACTGGGCACTCATCGTTTGTTATGTCCAACTCGTTTACCAACCAAGTGCTGGCTCAGATTGAACTTTATACCAAGTCTTACGAAGTTGGCGTACATCGCTTGCCTAAGGAACTCGACGAAAAAGTTGCAGCCGTGCACGTTAGCGCGCTAGGCGGCAACTTGACCAAGCTCAGCCCAGACCAGGCTGACTACATCGGCGTGTCAGTGCAAGGCCCCTACAAGGCTGATCACTACCGCTACTAGCCCGCCTCATTAGGGATTAGTCGACAAGAGGCCTATAATATACTTATAAGCTCGTAGGCTATTCGATAGCCAGGGTCGGTTTAGAGGTTTAGGAGGCCGTATGTCCAAAGATAGAGGCCGCAAAGCGATTAAGAAACCCAAGCAAGTTAAGCCAAAGGTTTAGTTAAGATGTCTTCATTCAAGAAAAAAGTTAATTTCTTCGAGTCCGAAGAGGGCAAGAAGACCAAGCAGGCACTCATCCGCATGGCTGCTGATAGCGGCTACACTACCGAGTCCAGCTACAATGCCAATGAGTTGCTCTACCCTGGCAACGATATGACATTTGTCGAGAAACACATGCACTATCTAAGCATGCACCAGAAGGTTAACCCGGAACAGTATCTATCGAATCTGCGCCTAATGACGCGAGTTCGGCACAAGTAGACTTACTTGTTGTCGGCAAACCATTGCCTGGCGGCGGCTTCGTCGGCTCTCATGACTTCTAGCAGTTCTTCTGTGCTAGCAAAGTTCTGATTAGCTCGGTGGTAATGATGCACTCTTAGATCCAGTGACAGATCGTAATAATCTTCATCAGGAATATCAAGCAAATAAGCTTCAACTCGCCTCTCTGTATCGCCCATTGTAGTTGGTACACCTGCGAATATGATAGCTGGCTGCTCTGACCAATCCGCAAGACTGGCAAAGCCAAAGTAAACCCCATCATCTAAGTCAGTGACAGTCGTCAGGTTGGCCGTAGGGTAACCCAGTTGACGGCCATTGCCTTTGAAGCGCGTTATGACTCCGGATAATCTAATTGGTTGAGCGATTTGCACATATCCTCCATCTAATTCGTCTACTATTAATCGAGCGACTAAGTTACTATGTTATAGCAGTGAGTAGACAAATCCGCAAGCATCAGCACATAAAAAACCCTGAGCCCTTTAGTGAGATTCTACACGCCTGGCTCAAGTCCAACGAAGATAAGACGCTTGGCGGCTTAAGTGCTGTTTTTGCTGAGAAGTCATTTGCAATCATTTTTTTGTTGCTTATGGCGCTGCCGGCGCTGCCGATTCCAACTGGCGGTATCACCCACGTCACAGAGCTGATCGCTATGCTCGTCTGTCTAGAGTTAATAGTTGGTCGGAGGGTTATCTGGTTACCTAAGAAATGGCTTGAAGTCGACGTTGGCAAAGTCCTGTCTGCCAAGGCAATTGGCCGCTTAATTGCCGTCATTCGATGGTTTGAGAAGTTCTCTAGACGCCGCTTGGGCGGCTTGCTAACGCTTAGGCCCGTCCTGTCGTTGATTGGGCTGGTCGTGCTGCTGTTCACCGTTGCCGCCTTTGTGGCTCCACCTTTTTCAGGCCTGGACACTTTGCCAGCTCTAGGCGTTGTGATTATATCTCTAGCGCTCATACTGGAAGATATGGCCTTCTTGGTAGCTGGCGTATTAATTGGTTGCACTGGAATAGCTCTGGAAATTAGCGCTGGGGCGGCACTATATAGTGGATTTACGCATTTGTTCTGATGACAGATATTTTATCCAGCGATATTCTAGAACGACAGTTCGGACCAACCGAAATTGATGTTTTGCATCATCTTGATGAGATACGAGTTATACAGACCCGGGCTTTATCAACCGGACAGACTTTGGAAATATCTTTGGTTGAGTTTGATAGTCTAGGCACTAGAGAATTTGAAGCGGCGCATCAAGAAATTCTAGCCGGCAAATCGATCGGCAAAACCTTCCGCGACCACGGCATAGAGTTCGTTAGAGACCAGCAGGCTGCCGAAATTCGAGTTCTGCCGCCTGGGTTTGGCAAACAATTCGGCAATGTTCAGTTCGCAACTGTCGTGTCTGTGGCAATATTCGTCGGAGCCAATAGGCTGCCATACGCCGAAATATTAGAAACTTATAGCCCAGAGGTCATCTGGCCAGAAGCAAGCGACCAATTAAGCCGAGAGCAACTTAGCAGACTAGAGTTACTGACCAAGTTCATTGAGAGTATTTAGTCTATATGGTTCTAATAATCGACAACTACGATTCGTTTACATATAACCTGTATCAGCAAATAGCTGGCCTAGGACATTCGGTAGAAGTCGTGAAGCATGACGCTACTGCTCTGGAAGTCATCGAGACGATGAAACCCTCTCATATAGTTATCTCACCAGGGCCCGGCCGACCGGATGATAGCGGTATCAGTCTAGATGTCATCCGACACTTCTATAAGACGACGCCAATCTTGGGTGTCTGCCTTGGCCATCAATGCATTGGCGAGGTCTTCGGTAGCCGCACAGTAGCCGCGCCCACTATCATGCACGGCAAAGCTGATCTTATACATCATTCCGGGACAGGCTTATTCGCCGGAGTCGTCGATCCGCTGGAGGTAGCTCGTTATCATTCGTTGGTAGTATACGCCGTGCCGGAAGGCTTCGAACGCACTGCCTGGTCGAACGACGGCAGCATTATGGGCATGCAGCATGACGAATATCCTCTCTACGGCGTTCAATTCCATCCAGAATCATTTATGACCAATGATGGTATGACAATTATGAGTAATTTCTTAAAATGAGACAAAGCCTACCCCACGTTACGCTGGATAATATTCTGCTGCGCCTGACCGACACCGAGCTGAATGTCTGTGCCCTGGCCAGCAGTAGTCCAAACGGCTGGCAAACCAAAGTTGCTTGGAACCCAGTTGACACTTTTCGCTTAGGAAGTAATGCCGAAGCTAGCTCGACCGGGTTGGAAAAGTTCGTTCAGGAGCAGCAACATGCCGGCCGTTTGACGATTGGTTATCTATCTTATGATTTTGGCCGCTCGCTGCACCACGTGGAGCCGCAGGCGAATGACGACCTAGGCATGCCCTTAGCCTTCGTGGCTAGCTTCGACAGCTGGCTGGAATTCGATCATGGTGGAGCTGAGATAGTTGCCGCCGAAGAATCATTTGCAGATTCTGTCGATCAAATCCTAAGCAGACCGCTTGGGCCACAACCGACAGAAGCCTACTCCAAGCCTCTACAGCCCACCTTGTCACGTAAGCAATACGGCGCAGCTTACCGCAAAGTGCAGAGCCATATAAGTGCTGGTGATGTCTATCAGATAAACCTTACCCATCGCTTGGAGGGTTCTACTAAGCTGAGCGGTAGAGATTTGTTTTGTCTGCTTGCCAAGGATAGCAAGTCTGACTTTCGTGCCTATATTGAAGATGGCGAGTTCGAGATCCTAAGCTACTCGCCAGAACGATTTATAGAAGTTAAGAGTGGTCGTATTAGTACCATGCCAATCAAGGGCACTCGGCCGCGTGGCGCATCACCCGACAGGGACAAAGCACTTGAAGAAGACCTATTAACAAGCGCCAAAGATCGCGCAGAACTCGACATGATAACCGACCTGATGCGTAATGATCTAGGCAAAATCTGCGAAGTCGGCACGGTCAAAGTTGAGCAGCGCCGTGTTTTGACAGCCTACCCGACACTTTGGCATGCCCATTCCCGGATTGTTGGCGAGTTAAGCGATGATGTTAGTCCGATTGCGGCTCTGTGCAGCGTTTCGCCCGGGGGATCAATTACTGGCTGCCCTAAGAAGCGAGCCATTGAACTGATTGATGAGCTGGAGCGGGGTCGCCGAGGTGTCTATACTGGATCGATCTTCACCGTTCTACCTGATGGCGACTTGGACAGCAGCATAGCCATCCGAACCATGATCAAACGTGACAGTCAGCTCTATCTATCGGTTGGCGGCGGCATCGTTCACGACTCTAAAGATGCCGAGGAATATCAAGAATCCTTGGACAAAGCTGCATCGTTCATAAAAATTACTTGATGCGTCTATAAGTCCGGAATTATTCTAGCTAGCGATCTTGCAAGAGCCATGTGTGACTCATGATCCATATGTTTACCGTCAACTCCGGGACGAGCAACAGAACTTGCGTCAAAAAAGTTTGAGCTTGATCGATCTGCAGCTGCTTTGATTTGGGAAGATAGCTGGGCAGATTTTGCAGCAGATTCTTCGTCATATCTACCCGTCCCGTCATCAAAGCCGGGAGCAGTATGATCTATCAATATGGGACTTATTAGCATAACCTCTGGGATTTCTCCAGTACTGTTTGTACCGTTTGCTTTTACTATATCAATCAATCCTGATAGTGAAGCTGCAACTTCCGTAGCCGAGCGGTTATACTTGGTCTTTAGGTCGTTAGTGCCCAGCATAAGTACAAAAACATCTATAGGATTATGGCTCTTAAGGCTTGGGTATAGGTGAGATTTGCCGTTGAGGTGTGGCTCATCGGGATCGGCAATATCAGTCGTCCTGCTTCTTAGGCCCTCTTCTACAACTCTATAGTCTTCGCCAAGTAGCTTCTGCAAGTGACCCGGCCATCGAATATTCGATGGATAGCGAGCAGGTAATTTGCCAGGCTTGCGACCATATGTATTGGAATCTCCGTAGCACAGAATTACCTTGGCATCCGGGTTTATGTTCATTCTTCTACTATAGCAGATTCTCTACACTGTACGATGAGCTTCATACACTGGTGGCTGGCTATGCTAGTCGCTCATTAGGCAGTGACATATAGAGTCTGGTGTCGGGTATTTTTTGGCCGGTGGAATCAGCTCGTTCGGCAGGTTCCTCGGCAACATCCTCAAACCCGATCTTGTGATAAACATGCACCGCCCCGCCATTAGATTGCCAGGTTTCTAGCCACATATTCTTGGCGCCATAGATCGCAGCCGCAGCCGAAACTATAAGCTGTGCAAACGGCGTTGCTAAACCCTGTCCTTGACCGGCTTCGCCGATGCGAATCGCAAAAGTGGTCTCACCACCGCGTATATGGTCGTTCGAGCCCAAGCCAACCCAGCCATAACCCACCAGTCTAAGGTCATCACTGTCGGATTTATTAACTAACAAGAAAGTCGCTCTTCGTTTGGACAACCATAACTCAGTCGACGCTCTATCAGCAAAACGACCGCCGCAGTCATTAGGACAGAATTCGCGAATACTTGGTTCTCGAGCCATGGCTTCTATCTGGTCTGCTAGCTCGGACGTTAAACCAACACGTACTTCATAGCCTCGATCGGCTAGTTTTTGAAACGCCTGTTGGCCGGCTTCACCTAAGTTATCAAAAGAGAGGGGTCGGGACATTGATTCGAGACTATCTGGGAAATCGATCATCATGCCACTAGTCCCTTTAACTCATTAGCTATCCGCTTGGCAAGCACTTCGGCTTCTGGAGCCTCCACCATGACACGAGCCAGCGGCTCAGTGCCAGATGGTCTGATCAACACACGACCGCCACCAGCCAGACGCTTAGTTTGTTCGTCGATGAAGGCCTGTACTTCTGGTTTGTTTAGACTAGACCTGTCGGGCAACGTAATATTGACTAGGGCTTGCGGCAACATTGCCACCTCGTCACGCCACTGAGCCAGAGATTTGTCGCTATCCGCAAGAATTCGCGTAACCTGGACAGCCGCCAGCAAACCATCACCAGTAGACAGCAGTTCGGGCAATATTATGTGTCCCGACTGTTCACCACCCAGCTTAAAGCCAGTCTTCTTCAGACCCTCCAGAACGTAACGGTCGCCGACATCGACACGTTCCAGCTTAATCCCCTGCTTATCCAATGCTTGCTCAAAGCCCAGATTACTCATAACAGTTGCAACTACACCACCAAGCTTGCGTGCAACGGCTAATATGTAGAGCAAGTTATCACCATTGAGCTGTCTACCTTGTTGATCGACCAGCATGATGCGATCAGCATCACCGTCGAGTGCAATACCAAATGTCAGCCCGTTATCGACAACCGTTTTTTGCAACATCTCAGTGCTTGTAGCGCCGCAGTTGTCATTAATGTTGCGTCCGTCAGGATTGTCAGACAGCGGCGTAACCTTCGCCCCCAAGCGTTCGAATATTCTCTGGGCAACACCGCTGGCAGCACCATTGGCCGCATCAATCGCTATCTGCATACCACCTAGTTGCAAGCCCTGAGCGCTACCAACCAAAAAGTCTTCGTAGCCCCGAACCAAAAAGTCGTTCTTGGCAGATTGACCTTGGCCACGATCAGCGGCACCACTCTCAATAAGAGTATTGAGTTCAACTTCAGCATCATCAGGCAGCTTGTCGCCGCTGCTATCAAAAACTTTGACACCATTATATTCATAAGTATTATGGCTAGCAGTAACCATGACCCCAGCAACGAACTCCTTGCCCTCGCGAGTCAGATAAGCCAAGCCAGGAGTCGGCAAAACACCAACATTCGTAACATTAACGCCGACTGCCGTCATGCCTTTAGTTAATGAGTCGATTAGGCCGGCTGAGGATTCACGCGGATCGCCGCCAATAATGATCGCTTGTCCGGCCTCGGCAAACTTAGTACCGACCGCGCGACCGATTTTCTCGGCGCCTTCGCTGTCCAAGGGGTACTGTCCTGCCAATCCCCTAACTCCATCTGTTCCAAAGAGTTCTCTGCTCATGCTGCCAGTATACAATCGCCCAAAATTATCACCAAGCTAGACTGTTTCGGCTGCAGCTTCAGTTGCCACCTTAGGCTTCTCAGCCTGAGCCTTCTGACGCGCAATGAAGAGCTGTCCAGCTACTTCACAACTTCGAATGAGTGATTCAAGCGTCACACCCCTTGATAGGTCGTGAACATCCCTTGCGACACCGTCTAGAATTGGTCCGATCGCCGCGTAGCCAGCCTTCTGCTCTAAGAACTTGTAAGATATATTTCCACTTTGACCATCAGGAAAGATAAATACGTTGGGGAGTTTTCCGTCAATCAATTCGGCGCCGCCTTTAGACTTTTTCTTAAAAATGCTTGGGTCTATTGCCGCATCAACCTGTAGCTCGCCATAGGATATGATTTCGGGGTGTTGCTCCTTAAACTCGGCTGCAGCCTGTTGAATCTGCTGAACTCCAGGTAAGTGATCTGCACTGCCAAATGTAGACAGCGACAAGAATGCTACGACAGGCTCATAGCCGAGCTGCTGTACGCTTCGCGAGGTTTGCTCAGCAATTTTTACTAATTCGTGAGGCTTGGGTTTGTCGTGGACGGCACAGTCGGCAAAGAACATAGGCTCTTCGCCTTCTTTTTCCATAATAAAGAAGGATGATATGAACTTGTTAGGTGCACCAACGTCACGAATGGCCATCCTAAGAACATCTGGACTGCCATGTGACGCTCCGGCGATGACTATATTGACGCCGTTATCTTTATTAAGTTCGATAGCGGCGTCACCCAGGCTCATAGGTTCTTCTGGGAAGTACAGATTTACCCCCATTTTTTCGCCAATATGTTCGTTTTGGTCAGCTTCTCTGAGAGCCGCAATGGCTGGGTCATCAACTTCTGGTAGGAGTATTGTCGGTACTGATTCTTGGCTCATTTGCATTCCTTAATAAATATATTGTAGCATTAATCATTAACTTCTGTCAAGTTGATATGCAAATGACGAATCAGACTGCGCATATGTAAAAGCACTGGTATCGATAGGGGGGTTCTGCAGACCGACTACTAAGTCCAAAGCCTACTTACGCTTCCTGTACGTCTAGCGCGCCTTTAGTAACTCGCTTAGGTCATCCGTTATGTCATGGTAGGCTGCCAGATTGACCATGTGAAGAAGCACCCCATATTCAACGAGGTCAGAATTTTTTGGTTTGAGGTACCTTTCTCCTTTATCAATAGCTCGAACTAGACCATCTTTAGGTCGTGATCGACGCATCTTCCTTGCGTAGATAGCGTTACTAATACCAGAATGGTATTTTGCGTTCCTGACTCCACGAATTGCCATCGCACCTGCGACAGTTTGGTCGATTGTCAATTCACCCGTTTGCACGTTAAGCATTTTGGTACCTGCACCTGACTCAATTTCGTCACGAGCGAAATCAACGCCTATTTTAGACCTAGCTTCAGCAAGTTGCATATTAATATGTTCGGAGTTGGCAGTCAGGGCTTCTACTGGCTGCCTTTTACTACCGATTACGCCACCGCCGATATTTACCCCCTCCAATGTTGCACCTTTAAAAAGAAAATCTGCCAAACCCTTATATTGACTAGGCTTTCTTCCTATTAAAAAATTAGGGTAATACCTACCAGCGAAGCCAAGCAACCAAAAAGTTGAAGCTTGTAAATGACGAGCCTCTCTATGATCATAAGTCTTAAAGCAAGTATCATCCCTAAGTTGATGAGCTAATGGCACTTTACCTTCAAACCTTGGCAACATGTCTGTAAATGCATCAAGCATTACGCCATTTATTTCAGCTTGTTGTCGCTCTTCCATTGCTATTTCTACAGCCGTGCCGCCGACAGGCATCTTTAGCATTTCATCTAGTTCTGCATAGTGTTCTATTTCAGTACGCGCTTGTTCGTCGGTCATAGTACATGGGAGTTCTTGCTTCAAATCTATCATCCACACATTGTAGCACTTTTTTTGTAATTTGTCAACAATGTTTATGCTTAGTATCGGTTGCTGTCTATAGCTTTACAAGCATATACTGTAAGATGACATAGGGATTATACATGTTCACACTACCAGATCTAGACTACGATTACGGAGCATTCGGCAAATATATCAGCAAGGACATTATGGAGCTGCATCACAGCAAGCACCATCAGACCTACGTCGATAAGCTAAATGGCGCTATCGATCAAGCTCCCGAGCTGGACGGCAAATCGGTCGAAGAGCTTATCAGCAATCTTGACGCCGTACCTGAATCAGTCCGTTCAGTTGTTCGTAACCACGGCGGCGGTCACTATAATCACACGCTGTTCTGGAAGTTCATGTCGCCTGACGGCGGCAACGAGCCGACTGGTGCCCTCGCTGACGCTCTCAAGGCCAAGTACGGCGATTATCAAGGCTTCATGGATGCCTTCGGCGAGAAAGCCCTGGGGGTCTTCGGCAGCGGCTGGGCCTGGCTACAGCCCGATCTATCCATCGTCACCACTCCCAACCAGGACTCACCGCTAAACAGCGGCGATCCAGCCCCACTGCTTGGTCTGGACGTCTGGGAACATGCCTACTACCTCGATTACACCTACAAGCGCGCCGACTACATCAAAGCCTGGTGGCATGTCGTCAACTGGCACGAAGTTCAGAGCCGTTTCGACTCCAAATAATCCCGTTCTAGAATAAGTATGGACATTTTTACCATATTCTGCTAATATTGCAAAAACCTGAGATTTAATAATTATTTAATGTTAGTGCGCGATAATAGTAGCATTATGCAAACATTACCCAAGGTTCTACTGATTGAGGATGACCGCAGCATTGCCGGAGCTTTGGCTCAGGCTTTGCGTGGCAGTTATAATATTGACGCTGCCGCAACCGGGCAGATGGCACTCTACAAAGTCGACACCGAGAGCTTTGATATCATTGTGCTCGACCTCAACCTCCCAGACATGACCGGCATTATGGTTTGCCGGCAATTACGCGATCGGGGCCTCAGCGCCCCGATTTTAATTTTGTCTGGCGATGGCGGCGTGATGACTAAGATCAGTTTGCTTGATGCTGGCGCCAATGACTATTTGACCAAGCCTTTTAGCCTAGGCGAACTTAAGGCAAGACTACGAGCACTGCTGCGCACCAGCCAGGGTCAGCACAAACTAACCAAACAGTTGGCCATTAGTGATATATTGCTCGATCGACAAACTTATAAGGTTAGTCGAAGCGGCTTAGCCATAGATCTGCGTCGCAAAGAGTTTGCCTTATTGGAATGCCTAATGGAGCACGCCGGCTCAGTCGTGACCCGACATGCCCTGATGCGCTATGCCTGGCAGGGTGCTGATGCCGTCTGGACGAACACGGTTGACGTACACATTAAGAGCCTGCGCGACAAAATCGACCGGCCATTTGGGCAATCACTGATCCGAACTGTTCATGGCCTTGGATACAAACTAGAGATTATTCAATCGGTTGCCACGACACAGGATTAGATTATGTCGTCGCACTACACGATCACGCATCAGCCCGCGGCTGCACCAGCTTCACCAATAAATGATTTTTCGCTTGATAGCCTGTATGAACTCCAGCACTTTGCTGAGCTAGGCAGAATTAGCGCCAGCCTGCTTCATGAAATCAGCAATCCATTAACGGCCTCTATGTTGCATTTGGAATTAACTGAGGAGAAATCGCCGGTTATTAGTCAACTCAGACGAGATATTAAGCTACTGAGACGCTACGTTGATTCGGCGCGGCAACAGATACGCCATTGCAGTACAGTCAGTAGCTTCAGCGTGCAGACACAACTAGATCAGCTTAAGCGCATATTAATACCACTGGCGCGGACGTCTCACGTCAAACTAGAAATCGCCCAGGCTCCTAACTGCAAACTTAGCGGTGATCCGGTAAAGTTCCAGCACTTACTCGCCAATCTTATTATGAATGCCATCGATGCTTATAGCGAAAATGGCGACTTCACTCAGGCGTCCCTGGTTCGAGTTACAATGTTCAGCAGCCCTAGATGGCTGACGGTTCAAGTCACCGACTGGGGTAAGGGCATTCCCGCACTAGAATTACAGCACATATTTGAACCATTCTATACCACCAAGAATCAGTCGGGTCGTGGCCTAGGCATCGGGCTATCAATTGTGCGTGACTACGTTATCAATGATTTCAAAGGCTCTATCAAAGTCAGCAGCTCCCGGAGGCGCGGAACGCAATTCACCGTCAAGTTACTGCTACAGCCGAAGTAATTACTGAACGTTGGCTTGGCGCCAGGCCTCGATTTCGGCATGATGACCACTCAGTAAGACGTCGGGAACCTTCATACCTTGGAACTCCTCTGGCCTGGTGTACTGTGGGAACTCAATACTCTCGTCGTCTTGTTGGAATGATTCTATCTCGGCCGAGTTTTCGCCGCCCAGCACGCCTGGCAGCAGTCTTACGACGGAGTCAATCAGCACCATAGCCGGCAGCTCACCGCCAGTAAGAACGTAATTGCCGATGCAGAAGCTTTCGTCGACCCACTTGGTAACGCGCTCATCGTAGCCTTCGTAACGGGGGCAGATAATAATCAAACCTTTGTTGTCGGCCGCGAGGCGCTTAGCGTCGGATTGCTTGTATAGTTTGCCTCTGGGGGTTGGCAGAAAGACTTTGGCTGATGGATCATTGGACTTGGCCTGCTCGATGGCTGCAACTAGGGGTTCGGCCATCATCAGCATGCCATCGCCGCCGCCGTAGGGTGTGTCGTCGACCTGCTTACGCGGACCAAGACCAAACTGCCTGAGGTCGATGGTTTCGTACGTCACGATGCCCTTATCTTGGGCTTTCCAGAGCATGCTACTGCCCAGCACACCGTTGAACATCTCTGGAAATAAAGTTATTATCTGAATCTTCATCTGTTACATTGTACTCCATAAACCAAAACAACCCACCGGTTAGGGGGTTGTTTCGTCACATAAAGCTCTCATCTTATGATGCTCGCACAGAGCTGTTTGTTTTTGTTTAAGTCTATCTAATTGACCAAGCACCACTATAACTGATCGCGCAGACCCTTTTCAAGTCCTTTTAGACGTCGAGGTCATCGAGATCAGCTAGTTCGGCGCGGGTTTGGCGCAGGCGATCGCTAGTTTCGTCTTCGGGAGCTGGAGCCTCTTCGGCAGGTTGTTCTGGCTCTTCTGGAGTTGCTGGTTCCGTCGGTTCTTCGACTTGTGGCTGAGCAGCTTGTTCTTCGGCTGGTGCGTCAGCAGCATTGTCATCAGCGGCCAACTGGGCGCTGTCGTCAGATGACTTATCCTTGGTTGGCTTAGCGGCATCATCACTGGAGCTGGAGCTTGAGCTGGAGCTGGAGCTTGAGTCTGATCTACCGTGATCAAGCGGGCCATTGTCGATAATCTTGAGGTTGTAACGAGCGTCGTTCTTGGTGCCTAGAGCACGTAACAGGGTTCTTAGCGACTGAGCTGTAGCACCGCGCTTGCCGATTACACGACCTAGATCTTCGGGGTCAACGGTTAGCTCAAGCAACACGCCCTTTTCATCAATTCGGCGATCAATGTGCACAGCGTCGGGCTTACCTACCAGAGACTTAACAACGTACTCTATAAACTGTTGGTCAATTTCGCTCATGTGACAGACTCCTCTTTAGGTTAGCTTGGTAGTACTCCCCGTACTTACTTTAATTATAGCAAACTCATAAAATGGCTTTAGTTCGGCCTTTTTCGTTAGTTACTTTAGTGACCCCATCTAAAGTATGTCGATCGTATACCAAATAGGCGTCAATTAGGTGTGGTCATCAAATTAGGCAAAGAAAAAACCATCTCTTGAGATGGACAGGATTCGCCTAAGCTCTAAATCTAAGCTTCTTTTTCGGAGTCAGAGTCTTCTTCCGCGGTTACGGCGGCCTCTGCGACAGGGGTTTCCGCAACTTCTTCGGTAGCAGCCTCCTCGGTAGCTGGAGTTTCGGCCGGGGCTTCTGCGACTTCTTCAGCAGGCTCTTCGGGACGAGTGCTGCGACGCTTATCGGCGTTACGGACTGTGCGTTCCTTGTCAGCTGGTTGCTTGACCCATGAAGGCAGCTTGACGCCTTCGCTACCCAACAATCGGACTACGCGCGGTGAAGGCTGGGCACCATGCTCCAGATAAAAAGCAGCCTTTTCCTTGTCCAAGGTAGCCGTCTTGTTGTGCGGATCATAGCTGCCCAAACGAACAACGACCTTACCGCTGGTAGGTGCCTGGCGCGAATCCTGAACCACTACGCGGAACATGGCGTGACCTTTGCGGCCGGTACGTTGCATGCGAATAACTAACATTTGTCTATGAAACTCTCTTCTTTCCTATCTTAACTTTGTAAAGACAATTCATTGTATTCTACAGATAAGCGTCTCTGTTGTCAAACCAGAAGTAGAAGGACACAGCGTCCTATCTACATTTTTGAGATATTTAATAATTATTTAATGTTGGCTCTTTAAAATTATGAGCATGGATTACTTACCGTGAGAGTCTTTGCTTTTATTGATAGCCAGGACCTAAACCTAGGCGTTACCAGCCAGGGTTGGAAGCTGGACTACAAGAAGTTCAGACAGTATTTGCGCGAGAAGTACGGTGTTAGCCAAGCCTATTTGTTCATCGGCTACAAACCAGGTAACGAACGCCTCTATACCAGCTTACAGAGAAAGGGTTACGTCATTATTTTTAAGCCGACTCTTGAGCACTCCGACGGTACGGTTAAGGGTAACGTGGATGCTGAGTTGGTTCTGCATGCCATGCTGGAATACCCCAACTATGACCAAGCCATTATTGTATCTGGCGATGGCGATTTCTACTGCCTGGCCGAATACTTAGCCAAGCAACGCAAACTCTCTCGAATCATAGTGCCGAATCGGCATTTTTCAGGATTATTGCGCCGCTTCTTTCCTTACATTGTGCGCGTGGACAGACAGCAAGATAGACTGGAGTTCAAGTCAAAATAAAAAGATCAGGACCCGGCGGTCGGTCGAAACCTTAGGCCTTCCTGATCATGGTGATACGCTAACAATTCTAAGATATGTCATTGTATTTGTCAACAATTATTTGGGTTCGGTTTTGTAGTAGACGAGGGCGGCTTCGGCGGCTTTTTGTTGGGCGGCTTGCTTGCTAGGTCCGGTCCCCTGGCCACGCAGTTTGTCCAATACATAGACTCCTACTGTGAAGGTTTTGTCGTGGTCAGGTCCGTCTTCGTTCATCACCTTGTATACAGGAGTGGCAGTCTCTTGGCTTTGCGCCAACTCTTGTAAGTGTGATTTGGAGTCCATCCATGATCCGGTGCTTAGGATTTCTTCAAATGTACTGATAATGCTTGCGGTTATGAAGGTCTTGGCGGCTTCGTAGCCTTGGTCAAGATAAATAGCGCCAGTTACGGCCTCAAAGCTGTTGGCCAAGATCTGTGCCCTGGCTCTGTCAGAGCCACGCTTCTCGCCACGGCTCAGACGCAACAATGGTTCGAATTCGAACTTATGGGCGGCCGCGCCAATACTTTCGGTTCGCACCAGACTACTGCGCCAGTTGGTCAGAATGCCTTCCGGATCAGGGTAATTCGTATATAAATACTCAGTAACAACCAGTTCTAAGACAGCGTCACCCAAGAACTCCAGCCGCTCGTTATGCTCCTTGACGGTCTTCTTGTGCTCGTTGAGGTAGGAACGATGCGTAAAGGCTGTGATGAGCAGCTCAATATTGTTGAAACTAACACCTAGTTTGTCAGCTGCAAAGGCCTGGTATGCCGAAGTGTCCATGGCTTAGAGCTTGCCCTCGCGGATCTTCTTCATGCCAAGCAAAATGATTTTGCCAATGTCATCATAGGCTATCTTGTCGACAGCGTCGCTAGCCGGTAACCACTTGATATCGTTCAGCCAATCCTCGGGGTGCAGCTTGTCACTATTGCCCAGTCCTTCTACCAAGTAGATATGCATAGTCATTAGTACCAGAGTGTGGTTGCGTCGATAGCGAAAGTTAACCTTGCCTAGCCAACTATGAACTTTCATTTCCTTAAGACCAGTTTCTTCACGGATTTCGCGTTCGGCTGTGGCCTTGGGCTCTTCGCCGGGCTCAACATGACCCTTAGGAATAGTCCAGCGATTCTTAGCATCCTGCATGAGCAGAATCTGCACCTCACCTGACTTGGCATTGCGGCGGAAGACTATGCCGCCAGAGGTAGTTTCGCGAACAACCTCATCAATAACTGGACGCCGCTTGAGCGCCAGTTTTTTGATACCTTGGATCGGTTTGGGTCGTTGCACTAGTTGCCTTACTTCTTAGCTGGTTTTTTGGTTGGTTTCTTAGCGGTTGGTGCCTTGGCTTTGATCGTTTTAGCGGCCAGCTTCTTGGCCTTGGCAGGCTTGGTGGTTGCGGCCTTTTTGGCCGGCGCTTTTTTGGCGGCTGGTTTCTTAACAGTTTTGACTGCGGTCTTCTTGGCCTTAGCGGGTCTGGCCAAGTCTTCTTGTTGGCGCAACAAAGTTCCCAAAACACCGTTAATGAACTTCGAGGAGTTATCGCCGCCAAAGGCCTTGGCTAGCTCGACGGCTTCGTTAATTACCACCTTTGGAGGCACGTCAGCTTCACTCTGGAGCTCATAGAGACCGATTCGAAGCACCAGGCGATCCATACGAGCAATCTGATCAATTGGCCACTCTGGCGCCACGGGCTGCAAGGCCGCGTCTAGCTTAGCAGCCTCTTTGGTAACACCTTTTACCAGTTCACGAATAAAAGACACGTCGTCAATCATCTCCTTATAACGGGCGATGTTGCGCTCCAAAACTTCGCTAGCATCAAAAGTTTTGTCGGCAGCCTCCAGCCTTAACTCTTGCTCGTAGAGCGTTTGGAGAGCGATGATTCGACCGAGGTGACGATTCGAGGCCATATTGTTAAATCCTTCCTGCTGGTAAGGGGTTGCTAGACTTTGGCTGATTCGCGCTTGGTAGTACGAATCTTGACCGGTGACTTGGCATTGACTTTGCGAGCCAGCTTGAGTACCAAATGACTACGGCGGGTGCCGGTCTTACGGGGACTGGTTCGCTTCTTGGGTTTACCCATATAGGTGACACGTCCTTAATATTACGTTAACAAAACTTATCTCTAGTCTAGCCGATTTGGGCACTTTTCTCAAGGGCTAATGGGGCTTAGCTGGCTTCAGATGACAAAGTTGACTAGCTTGCCAGGAACATAAATGGTTTTGCGGATCGTCTTGTCGGCTAAGTGCGCAGACACTTTGTCCTCGGCTTTGGCTGCCTCGACAATGGCATCCTCGGTAGCATCAATATCAACTTGGATTTCACCGCGCAGCTTACCATTGACTTGAATTACTATGGTCACGCTATCTTCAGTCAAGTATTGCTCGTCATAGGCTGGCCACTTGGTGATGTGTATTGATTCTTCTTGACCTAGTTGCTGCCAGAGTTCTTCGCTAATATGAGGAGCAAACGGCGCCAGTAGCTGAAGCAGGGACTCCAGAGCCCATTGCCACTCTGTCGAAGCATAATTATCCTCGGCTTTGATCCGGTAGAGTTCGTTAACACACTCCATGAGCGCCGCAATAGCCGTGTTAAAGCTCATGTCGTTGAGGTCTTGGCTGGCCTTCTTGATCGTCTTGTGGAGAGCGCGCTTCAGCTCCGTAGACTCGCCCGTACCCCCATCACTGTCGTTGAATTCTTGAACCAGCGTCCAAATGCGTTGCAAGAAACGATGCACCCCGCCCATACCCTCAACGCTCCAGTTGGCAGCTTGATTCCAGGGACCAATGAACAGCTCCATCAATCGAATAGTGTCAGCACCATAGCCTTGTTCGATCAAACCGCTCGGCTCGATAGTGTTACCCTTACTCTTACTCATCTTATTGCCGTCGGGAGCCAGAATCATGCCTTGGTTGCGCAGTTTAGAGAACGGCTCGTCAAATTCAATCAGACCTTCATCATGCATTACCTTAGTCCAGAAACGGGCGTATAACAGATGCATGACAGCGTGTTCAGCACCGCCTATGTAGTCATCTACCGGTAGCCAGAACTTGGCTTTGTCCTTACTGAATGGCTCCTTATCATTGTGCGGATCGGCAAATCTTAAGAAGTACCAGCTCGAGCAAGCAAAGCCGTCCATAGTGTCAGTTTCTCTCTCGGCCTTGCCGCCGCACTTGGGGCAAGTTGTGTTCACGAACTCTTTGACATTGGCCAACGGGCTACGGCCATCGCCGCTTGGCTCATAACTCTTGACCTCCGGCAGAACGACTGGCAACTGATCTTCCGGCACCGCCACCGCACCATCCCTGGGGCAATGGATAATCGGAATCGGTGCGCCCCAATAGCGCTGACGGCTGATCAGCCAGTCGCGGATCTTGTAGTTGATGACTTCTTTGGCGGTGCCCTTTTGGACAAAATCTTCTAGGATTTTTTCGCGCATTGCCTCGGAACGCATGCCGTTGTATTTGTCAGAGTTGATGACCACGCCTTCAGAGTGGAAGTCCGAGTCCTTGTCGGTCTTAAGAACTTGGCGGATTTCGAGGCCGTATTTCTTGGCAAATTCGTTGTCACGGTCATCATGACCCGGCACGCCCATCACGGCACCGGTACCATAGCCCATCAGAACATAGTCAGCCACCCAAATCGGAATCTTTTCACCGTTGGCCGGATTGATGGCGTAGGCACCAGTTGTTACGCCGATTTTTGTCTTTTCGTCCTCGGCTTGGCGTTCAAGATCGCTCTTGCGACCAGCTTGCTTAACGTAGGCTTCGACTGCTGAACGTTGTTCCTTCGTAGTAATGGTTTTTACTAGCGGATGCTCGGGCGCCAAAACCAAGAATGTCACACCGTATTGGGTGTCATGTCGAGTCGTGAACACTCTGAGGCTGTTGATAGTGTTCACGATGACTACCGGTTCACTCTTGCCTCTGGCATGATCTTTTTCGGCTACAAAGTCGACCAGATTGCCGCCAAGTTTTTCGGCTAGATAGTCGGCACGCTCTTGCGGTACTGTCGTATCGTTCGTAGCCCGTAAGATAACGATTTCTTCTACATTTTTTTTGATTTTGTCGAAGTCGAAGTTCCAATCAAAAGTCTTCTCGAACGGGCGTTGCTTATCAATGAACTTTGGCTGCGCAAAGCCAGCTACAATTACCAGCTTTTTGATCGGCTTGCTCAGGCCTTCGACAACCTTCAGTGCCACCGGTGCACCTAAGCTGTGCCCAAGAAGTACGGTGTTCTCAGTAAATTCATAATTATCCTGTACATACTTAACCTGTTCAGCAATTGTCGGATTATCAGTGTTAGGAAGTTGTGGGGCAAAGACGGTATGACCCAAGCTTTTGATCTTTTGGCTCAAGGCTGGGTGGAAGTTGCCTTGGGGCGAACCAGTATATCCATGCAACAAGACATAGTCTGCTGGTTGATCAATCGCGAACTCTACCTCGGCGCCTTGGCTGCGGCCTATCCA
This sequence comes from uncultured Candidatus Saccharibacteria bacterium, assembly GCA_964357905.1. Lineage (GTDB taxonomy): Bacteria > Patescibacteriota > Saccharimonadia > Saccharimonadales > UBA4665 > JBBTTE01. The sequence continues at coordinate 423,697 of CAYHMQ010000001.1, read as the reverse complement.
GTTGCGCTGCATCGACTTGATGGCGTCAGACCAATCCAGATCGTCGAGGTCGTTTAGCAGACGATCGGCGTAATCAGTGATCTTGAAAAACCATTGCTTGAGCGACTTTTTCTCCACGATGTTACCGCAACGCCAACATTTGCCATTCTCCACTTGCTCGTTGGCCAGGACGGTCTTGTCGTGCGGACACCACCACTGCAGACTCTCTTGCTGGTAAGCCAAACCCCTGTTGAAGAGCACCAGGAAGAACCACTGCGTCCACTTGTAGTACTTCGGGTCGGTGCTGTCGATTTCGCGCGACCAGTCGTAGCTGAAGCCCATTTGCATCAACTGCTGCTTGAATCTCGCCGTGTTTTCGTCGATGGCCTGGCGTGGACTAACCTTGTTCTTGATAGCATAATTCTCGGCCGGCAGGCCAAAGGCATCCCATCCCATCGGGTGCAGAACGTTATAGCCACTCATGCGGCCATGTCTGGCTACAGCATCACCGATGGTGTAATTGCGGACGTGACCAACGTGCATGGCAGCACCACTCGGATAAGGGAAATACTCCAGTACGTACTTCTTAGGCTTGGACGGATCTTCACTGGCTTGATAAATCTTATCGGCCTCCCACTTGGCTTGCCACTTGGGCTCAATGTCTTTGGGGGTGTAGCGCTGCATCTTCTTATCCTATCAGTTTATACCAGCGACGGCATAGCTGACCTTAGCAAGGCCTTTCTTAATCTTCACCTTGGTAATGTTAATCTGACCTACCTCTTGAGTGCTCTTCACATGTGTACCGCCACAGGGAATGCCAAAATCATCGGCATAGAGAACAATGCGTAGCGGTTTATTGCTCGGTAAGTTATCAGGTACATGGCGGCAATATTTGGCCATCTCGTCCTTGGACATGAATAGCAACTTGTTTTGATAGTCACTTTGAGTCAGCTCGGAAACTTTTTGTTGCAGCCGTTCTTTCAAAGCTTCATCAGTCTCTGTCCCGGATGGTACTTCGTACTCAACAAAGCTCATGTGCGGATAGTGCGCCCCGCGTCCTGGTATCCAATCCGACGCGAGCTCTTGCACAGCCATGTCGAGTAAATGACCGGCCGAGTGCAAACGAGTATTGGTCTCGCGGGTCTTGATATCAACTTCACAATTAGCTGGCTCGCCGATGCCAAACTCGCCATCGCCAAAAGAACCGATGTGATGAACGACGCCTTCGTGATCCAGACGCACTTCTTCGACACTAAAGTTGCCGTTGTCGCTGCTGATACTGCCGGTGTCCCAATCTTGCCCACCGCCTCGCGGGTAAAAGCAGGTTTGGTCTAGAATTATGTCCGTTCGCTCGTCCTCGGTTTTTGACACACCAAGAACTTTTGCCTCGCACGAGACAATATCAAAATCTTCTATATAAAGTAGCTTGGTTGCCATGCTATTCCCATTCCGTAGTAGCAGGAGGCTTATTAGTGAGGTCGAGAAAAACCTGCGAGATGCCATCGACTTCGGCAAGAATGCGTTCAGTTATCTTACTTAAGAATTCAGGGGGCAAATCACGCTCAGGCAGCATGGCTTGAACGGTCATGAAGGTGCTTGTAATGACTGGCCGCAGCACTATGGAGCGTTGACCGACGACGCCGAACGACAGCGGCAGCAGTACTACTGGGAACTGCTTGATTGAATCGAGTAGGTCGGCGGAGCGCATTTCTTCGAAGACTATCTTATCGGCCTGGCGGAGTTGGGCACGCACGTCAGCCGTCAATAGAGTCTTGGCCAAAGAGTGACTAGCCAAAGGCTGCAAGCCGAGAGCATAGATGACACGGTTAACGGTTTCGCGGAAGTGAGCCGGCAGATCGCTGCCTAGCTTAACGAGGTCGTGTGACGACAACTGACCGTGATCAAGCGCCACAACCGACAAGTGCGAACGTTCGTCGCCACCGACTCCAACGCTGCGGATTGGCAGTAGATGGGCAGCCGTTTTGTAGCCTTGCTCTTCGATGAAGGCTTGGATCTCCGCCTCAGCAGGCTCTGGTTGGAGATCAGCCTGTGACTCAGAAGCGGCGATAATCCGTATGGCTAGACCCGGACCAGGGAAGGGCTGACGCTCCACTAACTCATCCGGCAAGCCCAGTTGTCGGCCAAGTTCGCGTACTTCATCCTTGAACAAATCGTCAATTGGCTCGATTAACAGGCCAGCAGCCTTGAGCTCTTGGACTTCGTGGACCTGGTTGTGGTGGGTCTTGATGGTCATGGTGTGACTATCGCCGGTACTGTGTCCGCTCTCGATGCGATCGGCGGCGTTTGTGCCTTGCAGCAGCATGGCCTCAGACAAGTTGAGTCCGGCAACAAGCTTGTTTTGGACATTGATGAAGGCTTTGCCGATGATCTTGCGCTTGGTTTCGGGGTCGGTCACCTCAGACAAGGGCAAGCTCATATGGCCATCAATTCCCACAGTGGCCTGCTCGAAGTCACTGACGGCATCGACTTTGTTGACTGGAATACCGGCCTCACGTAGAGCTTCGATAACCATGTCATCTTCGTCACGCATGAAGCCATTATCGATATAGAAAGCATCCATACGCTCCGCCGGAATAACCTTGGCAGCCAGACTAACGGCTACGCTAGAATCTACACCACCACTGACGAAGGCTATAACGTGCTTGTCGCCAGCTTGTTCAGTGATTTGTCGCTGCTTGACTTCGATCAGCTTCTTAAGCTGGGCTGTCTGGAAGCCATCATCAGCCTGCAGGCCAGCCACTGCCCCGAGGAAATTCCCGAATAACTGATAGCCTTCGGGTGTGTCGTCGAAGACTTCGGGATGGAACTGGACACCGATTTTGTTACCGTGGGCGATCGCTGAATAAGCTGTCGTGCCATCACTCAAAGTATGAGAGCCAAGTGTCTCGAAGTCGCGCGGGATAGATTTGACGAAGTCACCATGCGTGAAAAGTCCTGTGAAATCTTTTTTGACGCCCTTGAAGATAGGGTGTGAAGTATCAACTTGAGTCGTGACACGACCGTCCTCACGGATAGCGTTCTTAGCGACTTGGCCGCCGCGGGCTACCACCATAGCTTGCATGCCATAACAGATACCTAGCAAGGGCAAGGAGCTACCCCAGATGGATTGATCGGGTTGGGGTGCGGCTTTGGCGTGAGAGCTGGCCGGGCTACCAGAGATAATGATAGCACCGTACTTGCCTTCAATCTTGTCCAAGCGAGTGTCCAAGGCTAGAACATCGGCCGGAATACCTTGACGCTCGACCGCTTTTTTAACTAGGTCAACGTACTGACCTCCAGCGTCAAGTATGGCTACGCGACTGTGCATTACCTTAATTATAGCAGATTTGATCTGTTAAACCGCTGCTGGGCTACAAAAATCTTTGATGGTTTGCAGAGTCTTGGTGAAAGTAGCGTCATCGGCTTCGAGTAAAGTCATACGGAAGCCCTGCGCATCGCTGTTGAAGCCAGTACTTAGTGGCACCACGCAGATACCGGTACAGGCCATTAGCTGATAGCAAAACCGTTTATCAAAGTCCGTTTCCGGAATATCGCTGAGGGCAGTATCAAGCAACTTCTGCGCAAATGGATTAGCCGCCGGTTCGGTAAAAACACCTTGCAAGAATTCATCACTAAAGGCCACTGATAGATAAAAAGCACCTTTGGGCTCGACAACCTTAAGCAGAGGATGCTCACCCAGAACAGTGTGAGCCTCGGCAGCCCGAGCAGCATATTGACTACGACGCCGCTCAAGATAAGGCGCATACCGATCATCGCCCAGAATCGTCGGCAGCACCGTTTGTGGCAATGTGGTTGAACAAACTTCGGTCATTTTGGCCTCTTCTATTGCCTGAGCATAACGGGCAAAGTCAGGATCTTCGGCAATGTAGCAGAATTCTACCCAGCCGCAACGACTGCCCGGCCACGGAATCTCCTTAGACAGACCACGCATGATAATAGTTGGTACGCGGTTAGCTAGAGTGGCCAACGAAATAAAATCCTCTGGATTGTAGGTGAGGTTGGCATAGATTTCGTCAGCAATCAGGAACAGATTATATTCTTTGGCAATAGCCACGAAGCCTTCAAGAATATGGCGCGGATAGACCATGCCGGTTGGATTATCGGGATTAATAATCAGCAAAGCCGCGATGTCAGGATTGCTAGCCACCTTGTCGCGCACCTCCTCAAGGTCTGGCAACCAGCCATTATCGGGATCAAGGCTGTAAGTAAGATGGGGTGAACCGCTATGAACTGCTTCGAGTGAAGAGTGCGTGGGATAGGCCGGGTTGGGACCAAGCACTCTAGCGCCAGGGTTCAACCAGGTATAAATAGTCGTAATTGCATCGCCAAGGCCGTTGAAGAACAAAATATCGTCGGGAGCAAGCTTAACGTTACTTTCGCGGCTGCGCGTCTCGGACAAAAAGTTACGCGCCACGTCCAGGCCTTGGGTTGGCGAATAGCCATAGGAGCTCAAATCGTTCTTAGCTGCGTTAGCCACAATGTCGCGGATCCACTCTGGCAATTGCTCACCCTTGGCAATCGGATCGCCAATGTTTTCCCAAGTAATATCGATACCTGTTTGTTGTAAATGTTCAGCAAAATCAATGATGCCGCGAATCTCATAATGCAATTCTCCGGAATCTGGATGAACAATATTAACTCTCATGAGGCTCGATGGTTAAAACTGCTGCAGATAGTTGGTATTGAAGCTCGTCGTGAGGCCTTGACGTTCGGTATGTCTCTCTTTGGCAAAGCCGATCAACTTCTGGACTAGCTCGACATTGCTGACACCGGCTCGGTTCCAGTTGTGGGCATAAAGATCTCCTGGTAACGGGTTGGCCTCGTTGAAGTAGACTTGACCTGTTTTTTCATCGATTAACATATCGACTCGGCTGACGCCACTACAACCCAGAGCCTTATAAACGGATAATCCAACTGCCTCGGCTTTAGCGTACAGCTCTTTTGGCAAGTCGGCCGGAATCTTACTATAGCCCTGGGCTCCCTTAGTGCCACCCTTGCCTTTCTTGCCGCCCTGCAGATACTTGGTGTCAAAGTCGAAGAAATCCTCCGGCTTAGTCATTGGTCTTTCCAATAGAGCTGGCTGCGGCTGGCTGTTGCCCATGATAGGCAGCGTAACTTCAATAAGATTATTGACGGCTTCTTCGACAATTACACGATCATCATAGTGGGCTGCAACTTCTAGAGCATTACGTAGTTCAGTGTCGGTGGTAACGCGACTAATTCCAATGCTCGAGCCGAGATGTGCCGGCTTGACGAATAACGGGTATTTGAGAGTTTTCACGATGCTTTTCACAGCCTTGAGCGGCTCACGCTCCAAGCTGGCCTTGGTGAAAGCTAAGAAGTTGGAGACGGGAATGTTATTAGCTACGGCAACCTGTTTGGCAAGAACTTTGTCCATAGCGATGGCTGCCGCACTAACGCCACAACCAACGTAAGGTATGCCAGCCATGTCCAAGAGACCCATAAGTGCACCGTCTTCGCCGTAAGTACCGTGCATAGCAGGAAAAACCACATTTACCTTGCGGCTCTGCTTACGACCGGCAATGCCGCTAGCCTTGATCAGCGTCATACCACCATCAAACTGCACACTGGCCGGCTGGGTTCTATGCAGATAGTCTTGGATGTTGCCCGAGGTGAAGAGCTTGATGTCTTTTAGTTTTTCATCCCAGTACCAGGCACCGTCTTTGGCTATATAGACGGCTTCGACGCGATACTTCTTAGTCAGTTCCAAAGGTTTGATAATACTTGCTAACGCGGTCACGATTGATACATCGTGCTCTGCTGAACGTCCGCCGAAGATTACCGCGACTGTTTCCATACAATAAGCATATACAATTAGATATTACAATTCAAACGACGGTCAAGCCTAGGCGTAGTTGTCGGTCCAGTCGTTTTGCATGACTACCAGGTCACCGGAGGCGACAAAGTGCGACAAGTTGGTGTAGAAGTCCAGGGGATTGGATTCGATACGCAACTCGCCCTTGAAGTGACCTGCGGAGAGGCCTTGCTTGATGTAATCCGTGACCGAGTTTTTCATCAACACTACCAAATCTGGTTTGGCAGCAGCGATGAGTCGGCCAACCTCTTTGTGCACAGCCTCGGTCTCCTCACCCTGATCAACTAGACCAGGTGTTATATATATCTTCCGCTTAGCGTCGAGCTCACCCAGTAAGCCAGTGCCCGCCCTAATACCCTCAAGATTACCGTTGTAAGTGTCGTCAATTATCCACGCACCAGATAACTGATAAGGTTGCATGCGATGCTCAAAAGGCTTAGTCTTGGCGGCACCAGCAATCACTTGTTTGTTGCTGAGACCAAGCTCGAGCGCAAAGGCCGCCACGAAGGCCAGATACCCAACTTGGTGGCGACCGACCAAGCCGCTGCTCAGCTTCACCGTACGTTCGCCTTTTTGGAGAATGAAGCTGGTGCCGTCTAGGCCAACCTCTATAGCACTGGTCTTCCAGCCCAGAGCACCAGAAACATTAAATAACTGGTATGCCTTATGCAGGAATGGCTCGATGCTAACCGATTCGTCATTGACGTAAACGTTCTTGGCACCCAAGTAATCGGCTACCGCAAAGATATCTTCACCAGCCGCCCGCAGAGTCTTGTAGCGATCGAGGTGAGCTGGCGCCAGACCGGTAATAACAGCGTGGGTTGGCTGAGTAATACTAGCAAAACTCGCCACATCGCCAGGTGCACCCTCACCGTATTCGATTATCAGAATGTCTTCATCGCCCTCCAGCCCAGCAGCAAACTTGGCATGGCTGGTACTGACGTTTTTATTGGCTGGCGTTGCGGCGATACGCCTGCCTTCGCTGAGCACGGTCGCAAGCAGCTCTTTCATGGTAGTTTTGCCATAACTGCCGGCCACAGCAATTTTAAGACCATCAAAGTCGGCAAAAATCCGGCGCGACTGATCGATTGTGCGGCTTTGCCTGGGATCGCTAATAAACCAGCGTCCCATTAGCAGCGGCAAGACCACCAGATGTGCCCATATCACTGGATAAGCTATGATTATGGCCAGTCCGAAGGTAGCTGCACCAACGACAGCGTGCCATGAACCCAAGTAAACCAAGAACAAACCGAACGTCAGCTGTGACAACATACCAAGCCGAAGAGCCATCAGCAATAAGCGCGCTGATCTGGTGCGCTCTAACGTTCGTCGTTGCATCACTCGCGCGTAATTATTGGTTCGCCAGTACCAGCGCAAATATGGTCCAACTTGGTATTCCGTGCTCTGCAGCATATAGACCAAAGCCAACGGATAGCTGGGCAGGAACAAGCTCAAGAAGCCGCTAATGACGCTAATGACGGAGCGAATCATTTCAGGAACTCCTCAATCAGCTGCAAGACTTTGGCCGGTTGATCAAGGTGGACGAAATGCTCAGCGTCATCCAGAATTTCAAGTCTGGAATTCTTGATAAGCTTGTGATACTTTTCGCCATCAACAACAGGTACGGCACGATCATCACGTCCATATATAAGCAGTGTTGGTAGGTCAATTGAAGCTGCGTCGGCTTGGACATCCTGCCGAACGGTTTTCTTAAAAGTTTCTTGCAAATGCGGCGCAACCAGCATGTCCGAACCGGCCGCACCGTAAAGACTCTTGCGTAAGCCCTGGCGGTAGCGTTCTGGCATCCAGAGTGTCGCAACATTACCAGTCTTGGCTAGAAGCTTGAGCAACAAACGTTTGGCCGACTTGCGGTTGCGCACCCCAGAAGCAGCTAGCAGCACCAGTCTATCCGGCCTCAGAGCACCGAGAGACAGAGCTCGCAGAGCCAAAGCACCGCCGTTACTGTGGCCAATCACAGCATATGGCTGGCTGAACTTAAGCTTGTCAAGCAGGGCGCTGACAAATTTAGAGTAATTATCTAAGTCCCAAACGTCCTCAGGTGGCTGCGAACCACCGAAACCCGGCAAATCAACAGCCAGAACCTGATATCGCTTAGCCAGCTGATTACTTAAGGCTGACAGTCCCTTGGCGCTATCACCCCAGCCATGCAGCACCAGCACTAGCTTGCCTTTGCCACTAAGTTCGTAATGCGTCAGAAGGTCGTCGACAATGATTTGCATAAACTTATTATAGCCTGCTAACACCTAGTCGCTGACAAACTTATTGACTAGTCTTGGCAGCAGAGGCGGCCGCTGCTTCCTGCTGTAATTGCTGCAGATATCCCTTGTAGATTTCACCATAGCCCAGCTGATCCATGAGTTGTTGCAATGTTATAGCAGAGGCTGGTTTGGTTATAGCAACTTTTTCGTTGCTAGGCTTGAGTTTGAAATCGGCCTTCAAAGCATTGGCATCAGAACCAGAGGACTTGAAATCGAACTTGAAGTTAACATCGCTGGACTTGGTATCAACTAGAGCTGTAAACTTAGCATCAACTGTATCCTTGCCAGACTTGGACTTAGTCATTATGAAGAACGGGTACTTGTCACCACCCTTATAGTCCAGACCAAAGTCAACGTAGTTACTAGCCGGGTTTGAACTACTAGCAGATCTTACTTTGTAAACGATGCGCTGGTTCATGTCTGCCCACAGATCGAAGGTGTCTGTGGCTTTGATGCTGTTGGCTGATTCTTTCATTAAATCGAAGTATGCGTAGACACTCTCATCGTAACCGTTCTTCTTGAGCCAGCTAGACAATTGACTGGACTTCAGAGCATCACGTTGAGCGGTTATGTACTTCTTGACGTTGTCTTTACTCAAGGCCACTTGATAGTGGTAAGTCTTGTGCCCGTCGACTGTTTCAATACCGTATTTTTTGACAAGTTTTAGTACAGCTTTATCTTCGTCGGTGCTATACAAGTATTCCTTATTAACCTTGCCGAAGGCCCTCATTTCATCCAAAATCTGTGCGTTAGTTGGTGGACTAGCGTTGCTGCTGCCTGTCTGGGAAGTTTGCGCCAGACTATTAATCAAGGCGTGGTCAATGACAATCCAGCTACTATTAAGTTTAGTAAGGACTGGCGTTAGAGAGGGCGAACCAACCAGCTGGGCAACGCCGTCTAGACCGTCAACCTTGATGTATATATCAGGCGTCGTAGACTTGGCTTCAGTTATAGCCATCAAGTCAGCTTTGAGCGTAGTTGGACCAAGCCCTAGGTCAAGTGTAAGTTCACCGTTTGAGCCATCGCTCTTGACAGCCATCTTGCCCTCGCTGTTAAAACTAGAGCTTGTGAACTTATAAGAACCGGCTCCGACGTAACCCTTATAATTCTGCTTAGACTGCTCCTCGACATACTTGACCAGCCTATTGTAACCTATGGCAGTATTACCAAGTGACTGCTTATATACAAACGATGGATTGGCGTAATACCCAAAGTAGAAGGCCGCCGCGCCGCCGCCCAAGAGCACGAGTAAGATGGCGATAATTACTAAGGGCTTTTTGAAGCGCTTCGGTGCTGGTGTGGATGTGATTGGGGTTGGTTGCGCCGGTGTAGCTGAATCTGCACCTCCAATTGTGGGCTCGGTCGATGACGGTGTTGATACATCCGTGGCGGGCTGCGAAGTAGGAGATGTAGCTGGATCGGACGTCGAGGTAAGAGTTTCAGACGCGCCCACCGTTGGCGTGATGACCTGTGGTGCTATATCAGGGTCTGATCCTGATGTTGGTGTAGTTGGTGATATTGCTTGGGGTTCTGATGAATTATTATCTTTAGGTTGCATAATCAACGATCGCTCCTTAGCGATGATTACTAATCTTCAGCTTGATTATACGATAAGGATAAGCGTTTACCAAAAGACCTATGGTGCGCAGGGCGGGAATCGAACCCGCAAGCCCGTATGGGGCAAGGGATTTTAAGTCCCTCGTGTATACCAATTCCACCACCTGCGCCCGCAACAAATTGTTAAGTTAAATGGAGGCACCTACCGGACTCGAACCGGCGTAAAAGGTTTTGCAGACCTCTGCGTAACCACTCCGCCAAGGTGCCGTGATTAACAGAGCTATTATAGCCTATGCTCGCACAAGGCCGAAGAAGGGGTATTATAGTAAGACATTTATGGCTTACAAGTATTTCGCACACAACGGCAAATTATTGCCAGCAGAACAAGCAAACGTGCCGCTGAGCCGAGTCGAATATTCATATGGTTTTGGCGTCTACGAGTCGATTAGGGTGTCCAAGGGTAAGATACTTTTTCTGCGCGAGCATTGTGAGCGCTTGATGTCATCAGCCAAAGTCATAGGCCTCAATCATACCTTTACCGTCGACTTCGTTGAGAAGAGTATCAAAGAGTTGGTCAAGCACAATGAGGTTGTAAGCTGCAATCTAAAAGTACTTCTAATCGGCGGTCGAACTGATGACACGGCAACTTTGGATATTCTTTGCCTGAACCCTCTTTTCCCTGATCGCAAACTATACAGAGATGGTGCAACTTGCATTACGTATTATTACGAACGCGAATTTCCGCAAGCCAAGACACTTAACATGTTAAGTAGTTATCTAGCCTACCGCAAAGCCGCTCAAGCTGGCGCCTATGATGCACTCCTTATTAACCGTAAAGGCTTCATAACGGAAGGAACTCGCACCAATTTCTTTGCGATTAAGGGTAAAACTATCACTTCGCCAAAATCGGCAGACATATTACCCGGCGTGACGCGCACCAATGTATTAAAAGTCGCCAAACAGAACGGCTATGTGGTCAAGGAAGAAGATATCAGCTCAGCGGAACTTCACAGCTATGACGGGTTCTTCATAACAAGCACCTCAGCCAAGATCATGCCTATTCGCTCGATTGACGATCATGACTGCGGATCACCCCCAGCCGTTTTACAGGAATTGATGTCAGTTTTTGGTGAGTTCTTGGTCGACAACTAACAGAGCGGCAACTGCGTCATCAAAGTTCATCCAGGGCTTCAATAAATACGCTGCAGGGCTCAAGAATCGGTTCCGCCAAAAGCATTCTCTGCGCAAGGCCGCAACGCCAGGCAAAGCTTCAATGCCGCTCCTGAACGCGTAGCTGGCCGGATTATGGCTTAGCATTCTTGGATGCTCCATCTCTTCAGTGGTAACCGCATAGCTACTTCTTCTGCGGCCAAACGTAGCAGCATCTATGGTAGATTGAGCCGGAAAACCGCACCAAACTAGGCTGTCCGTATCAACCTCGAATCCGCCCTGAACATAGCCAGTCAACAATATTGATCTAGTCGATGTGTCGTCGCGAACCGACTCGGGACTTGATCGAATTGTTGGCCACGGCAACGCTAGCCCACTAGGATTTGTCGTGACTGGTTCCCATTCGACTGTTGACATTTCACGTCCTGCGCAAGGCGTTATTGTGATGATGGTAGCGCGGAGAAGTTAACATCCGCAGGTACAGTAACCAAAGACTCTTCAACGTTCCATGACTTACACTTCAGACTAAAGTTCTTACCGGCCGTCTGACTGTTGCTGGTAGTTGGTGAACCCGTACTGTTAGTTTGCACGTCATCAGCATCAAAAACAAAACCAAAGGCACCGCTTTCGGTTTTGGTCCAGCTATAAACTTTGTCACCGGTAATGAGCGTGTTAGATTCACCCTTATTACCTTTGGCAGTTGTAAGCTCTAGCTGTATGCGACCACGCCCATTGCCGTCAGTATAAAGCTTGCCCGCGCCTTCGCCATCACTGCCTGAATAGCCTAGATCACATTCTCGGGCTTTGCCCCCGATCGCCAATGTTTTGAGATTTCCGTTAACAGCAGTTTTAGTCTCTGCTGTCTGATTCTTCGACTTGGTGGTGTTTGTTTGGGTACTCGATTGGTTTTTTGTATCCGACGACTTGTCTTTATTCATCATTAGCACTGCCGCCGTTATGCCGCCAGCAACCAACACCACACCGATTAATAGCATTAGTTTTTTACTCATACTACCCCTCTATTTATCAAGTAAACTATATCACGATTTACTCAGAAGGTGCTTGACTGGTCATTTGGTGCAGCATTATTGATCAAAGTATCAAGCGTAGGGGGCAATAACCCTTACCGCTAACTGCTTTCTTATTTGATCATTGTTGAGCTAAATTTTGCAAACTCAATAAAGGCGAAAATGAAAAGTGCTGCCATTACAACAGGCACTAGCATGGATACCCAGTTTCTTTTAGCGGGTCTAAAGTATCTGAGTGTGAGCGAATTTGTTACGACAGACACAGAACTTAACGCCATTGCAAGACCCGCAAGTTCAGGTTTCAACACCAGATCAAATGAAGCGAAGACACGGGCAGCTATGGGAATACCGGCAGCATTATAGAACAATGCAAAGAACATATTCTGCTTTATCTTACTGACGGTTTCGCGTGATAGTTGAATCGCCGTAACAACATCATTTACGTCATTACGCATGAGCACAATACCACCTGTCTCCATAGCCACATCTGTACCACTGGCCATTGCAATACCCAAGTTTGCTTGAGCCAATGCAGGGGCATCGTTAATGCCATCACCTACCATTGCAACTTTATGACCTGATGACTGTAGCTCTTTTACCTTTGATGCTTTATCTTCGGGCAATACTTCAGCAATGATATTATCCACTCCAAGTTGACCTGCAATTGCCGTAGCCGTGCGCTTGTTATCACCAGTTAGCATGTAGACTGAGATGCCCAAGCCCTTAAGTCGTTCTATAGCTGTCTTTGAAGAAGGCTTAACTGTATCTGCAACTGCTACAACTCCAATAACATCGTTATCGGTGGCTAATAACATCGCTGTCTTACCCTCACTCTCTAACTTTTGCAAACTAGCTTCAAACGATTCCAGACGTCCCTTAGTTTTATCGGTAATCAGTTTACGATTTCCAAGAAAATAGGTCGTTTTATCTATTAAACCTCTTACGCCGTGACCGGGTATAGCTTGAAAGTCGCTCACCTCGCTGAGTTTGACAGACTTTTCCTTGGCATTTGATACTATAGCTTCGGCCAAGGGATGTTCGCTGGTATTTTCTAAGGAAGCTGCGATTGAAAGAACGTCATTCTTGCTAAACTTTTCGGCAGCTATAATGTCAGTTACTACTGGTTTCCCATGGGTTAAAGTACCCGTTTTATCAAAGACTATGGCATTGATGTCTTTTGCTGCCTGTAAAGGTTCACCACCCTTAATAAGTATGCCTTTCTCGGCACCCTTTCCAGTACCAACCATAATCGCTGTTGGTGTCGCCAAACCTAATGCACAAGGGCATGCAATAACTACAACTGCCGTGAATGCCATAAGGGCAAAGGTGAAGCTACTACCAAGCAAGAAGTACCATACGAGAAATGTCGTAATTGCTGCTAATATCACAAACGGCACAAACCAGCTTGAGATTCTGTCAGCGATAGCCTGAATAGGTGCTTTTGAGTTTTGGGCGTCCTCGATCAATTTAATAATTCTAGACAGGGTAGTTTCGCTACCAAGCCTAGTTGCTTTAAATTCCAAACTACCATTCTTATTGATAGTTGCTCCGATGACACGGTCACCAACTTGCTTTTCAATTGGGATACTTTCACCCGTAATCATCGATTCATCAATACTGGAAGTACCCTTCAACACTTCGCCGTCCACGGGTATCTTTTCCCCGGGTCGTACTACTACAATATCGTCCTGCTTGACTTGATCAATCGGTATATCTATTGCTTTGCCATCTCTAATGACTCTAGCGGTTTTGGCTTGCAAGCTCATCAGCTTTTTGATAGCATCGTTTGTTTTACTTGTTGCTCGTGCCTCAAGCCATTTTCCAAGTATTACAAAAGTAATCAGGAAAGCAGCGGTTTCAAAGTACAATTCGGGTATCTTTTCGCCCATGACACCAAGCAAAGTCATATTTTCTATTACATGACCAACAAAGAATGCCAAGCTATAGAAATATGCAGCACTGGTGCCAATAGCAATCAAGCTGTCCATATTAAAGGTCTTCATGCGAAGTCCAGACCATGTGCCTTTATAAAATCCCGCGCCTAGATAGAACTGCACAGGCGTAGCCAGTATCAAGGATATTACTCCAATGTACGGCATTAAGCTCTCTGCTCCCGGTAGCCACTTAAAGAAATCTAGCAGCATGAAATACAAGAGCGGTAGACTTAAGCCAAGCCCGATGAGAAACTTCTTTCTCCAGCCTGCCTCAGCTTCCATGTGATGATGGTGAGCGTGGTCCATACCTGCGTGTTCATCCAATGGCTCCGCTTTGTAACCAGCTTTCTTTACGGCGCCAACCAGTTCTTCCATAGCCGCATCATCTACATGTTCAACAGCGGCTTTTTGTGTAGCGAAGTTCACTGTCGCAGCAGATACTCCATTTACTTTCTTTAGCTCTTTTTCTATGACACCGGCACATGAAGTACAGTGCATGCCTGATATTACAAGATTTGTTTTACTCATCGTGCGCTCCTTAAATGACCGTTATTTTTCCATGCGGCACACCCATAGCGCAGGTAATCTGGTAAGTTCCCGGCCTAGATGCTTTAAATGCAAGTTTGTTAGTCTTATCTTTTAGTATGGTTTGCACCTTATTATTTAAGCCGGGTATCAAAATCGTGCTCATGCACCCAACACCATCTTCCTTAGCTGCTACCTCCAAAGTGTACGATTGGTTTGCCTGAACGGTGAATTCAGCAGGAACCATTCCACTGGCAAGTGTATAGCTTGCTCGCAGCTTATTATCTGCTGCTTCTGAATTATCTACTGGCTGGGATTTCTCAACATCCCCAGTAAGTGACGTATAGGTAACTTCTTTGGAACTAGGTGCACTGGTGTTTGAACCTGACGCAAAAGGTCGAGGCCAACCAGTCAAGTTATATCCGTTTGAAATATTTAGAAAAGCCATTGCCACTACTGCAACACCGGCTATTTTGAAAAATCGCCTAGCAGCAGAACCTTCTATTGTAGAAGTTAGCCCTCCTACGCCTAGAAGACCTGGCATAGTACCGATTGCAAACAATCCCATCACTAAAGCACCTGTCGTAAAGCTTCCGGTACTTATAGCGTAAAGTTGCATAGCTTGTGTAAATCCACATGGCAAGAAGAAGCTTACAGCACCAAGGGCGACCGCATTCTTATGGCTATATTCCTTTTCTTTACGACTCTGTAATCCTAATCGTTTAGCTATTCCAGCAGGCAGTGTTAAGCCACCACTACTTAACCTAGGAAAGAGATTTGTCAGCTGCAAACCCAAGACCAACATTACGATACCGACAACAATTGTCAGGAACCCAAGTAACGGACCTTGTAGTTGAAAAGCTGAACCCAACACTCCAATCAATCCACCAAGTATAAAGAAAGTAACTACACGGCTTAGGTTAAAAAATATGTGTGGACGAAACTTTTGCATAGCGGTAGCAGAGGGGTGCCTCTCTGCATGTTTTGCAGACAGACCTAAAACCAAGCCACCGACAAGTGCCATACAGGTTGAAAACCCAGCGGTTAGGCCTACCAGCAATGCAACAAATATTCCGCCGCTGACTATATTGCCAGTATTAACGTCGGCAATACCCATTCGACTAACTATGAGTGCCAGTGCAGTTACGATCACTATACCTAGCAGTAAATCTTTATAGTCGGCCACATTCTTACCCAACCAAGGCTTTTTGTCGTATCCAATCTCGTATCCAGCCTTTGAAATTGCGTGCTTAATGGATGATTGAAACGGTAAATCATTGGCATAAATTGTAGCTGACCTAGAACGTAAACTTACGTCTGCCTTTTTAACGTCAGGTAGCTGCTCTAAATTGTCAGTAAGTGTTATTTCGCAGGAACGGCAGTGCATTCCCTTTATTGGTATTACTAATTCTTTCATTTTATTTGTTCCTTTGGTAGGTCATGTACATTCCGAAGCCGTGCAACAAAATACCTACGATTAAGATTATCCAAGCGAAATCATCAAATGTACTGGTAAGCCAAACGCCTAACGCGAATGCAATTAAGCACGCTCCAAACAATGAAGCTAACCATTCGCTGTACTTTGCTTGAGTCATGTTTTTCATGATTTATCCCTTTACCTTGAAGTAACTTAGCCCAATTAGAATTACCGCCAGCATTACCCAGCAAGCAATGTAAAGAACTTTCTGATAGGTCGGGTGATTGTCTGAGTTGCTCATACTTTTACTGGCCTCCGTGCATCTGTTCCATCATTTCATCGGCTGAGTAGCCCCAGTCCTGTTGCCACTGCTTCATATCAGCTATTTCTTTAGTCTGAGCAGAAATGATGTCATCGCCCATTTTCTTTAGCTCATCGTGCTTTGCTCGTGACGGGATAAGCTCAGCCATATCAACAGCACCCTCGTGATGGCTAATCATCATCTCAACGAATGCCTTATCAAACTCGTCGCCGGTTTTACTTTTTAACTGCTCTGTCATTTGCGACATCGACATTTCATCATGGCTAGACACAGAGCTTACTTTTGAAGTATCCATGCCCATCATCTTCATCATGCCTTGCTTGTCGTTGTTTACTGAGTAGCCTGCAACTAAAGCAGTTAAAACAATCCCAGCTACCAAACCACTGATTCCAAATAGTACTAATTTCTTTGATTCCATAATAATCTTCTCCTTTTTATAAGAACGTGCTAATTTAGCCGGCAATGGCAGCAGAGGAGTTTCTAGAAACGATAACTACAATTGAGCGCAAAGATGTCAGGCGGTCTGAGTTGCCGCACAATATCAACTGCACTGGTAATCTTTTGTATAAAAGCAAACTTAAAAGGATTAATGTTAGGAATTAGCGGCTCTGTAGATTGCGGTTCCTTGTCCTGTTCTTCTTCATCACGTTTTGTTTGTGTCGGCAGAGTACCTGTTATACCACTGCACTGGTCTTGGCAGTTAGAATTAGATGAATATGTTCGCCCATGCTCTTGCATGCCGTAATGAGCTTCGGCAGCAGAAACTCTTAAAGCTCCGCCACCAAACAGACTTACAAGAAGCAAAACAAGCACCGTAGCGATATTTAGCCAAGTTGCTCGTCGCTTATTCATAACTTTACTTACCTCTCACATTAGAAAGTTCGTACAGCTTCAGAAGGTCTTTAACGGCCATGTCTTTAGTCTTATCAGAATCGGAAGATAACATATCAGTCACATGGGTTCTTACATGATTCTCTAGCAATAGTTTGTTGAGAGAGCCAAGAGATTTTTGTACAGCTAACGATTGAGTAATGATGTCCATGCAGTAGTCTTCAGACTCAATCATCTTATGCAGTCCACGCATTTGGCCTTCTAATATCTTTGTACGGTGTAATGCTCGCTTTTTTAAATCAGCTATCATATATCCATCTTAATACCCCTAGGGGGTACTGTCAAGTGGTTTGAATTACATAATAACTACGAAAAAGAGACGCTCGGTTTATGCGTCTCCTTTGGTTTCAGCGTGGTGCGCCGTTAGCTACGAAATTAAAACATTACTTCTTAGAGATTTGCAAAAGTTGAGTCAGAATTGATGTACACCTGCGCTCCTATATAGTTTGATTGGAGTACACTTGCCGCTGCAAGAGGACTTATATGTTTCTAGCTAGCTCAAAAACAGCTTATGGTTGACGCTTATGCTACTTGCAGGCTATAATGTGGGCACAATTGACCCGTTTTCCGAACTGTCACCGTATGGTGCGCGTGCCTGGGACAACCAGGATAGGAAACGGGTTCTTTTTATTTAAAATTCCAAATATCCTCAACTCTTCTATTGATAATTTTAAGATATTCTTGGCTGTCAGTTTTACCCTCCTGGGTTGTACGCGAGATAGAACCTGCCACCATATCAGCCAATTGCACCAGGTTATTATTCTTTGAGTTTACGAATTTCATGTCCTTGATAACTCCGCCTCTGGGATTAGCTTGCTGACGAAAGTAAGTGGTTGCTGCCTTTTTGTATGCGCGGTCTTCATGCCCGTCAAGACGAATCCGACCATCTTTTATGAAGCCATCACTTTTGGATAGCACCTCCTTAATCATGTAATTGTAAAACTTGTTTTTGCTTCTGCGTAATTCTGGACTTCTAATGGTAGATTTATCGGCTACTATTGCTCTGACTCTAAACTTGCAGCTCTTTACTTCGTTGAGAAAAGCTAATCGTATAATCTTACTGGCTTTATTAAACTTAAACTCGTGGTCATCTCGCCAATTTAATGAACGGCGTAATCGCTTAATTTTAAGAGCAGCTTCTTCAGCGTCAAGGTTATCGTCAAATATGACACAAGCAATAACGAAGTACTTACTTGAACCCTTATCTAATTTGAAGCCAGCATCGCCTGAATCATCAATGAAAACCAACATGCGATAATTATAGTCGTATTAAACAAAAAGACTTCATTTTACAGAGGTCTAAAAGTCGTGGTGCGGGTGATCCTACTCCGTTCTGTGAACTGCGAAGGACACGGGAAAACCCTAAGCTCTTGACCCTGCGGGTCAAGACCAACTCGGCCGCATTTTCTAATCATTGAAGAGGCTGAGAATTAAAGCCATCAGACCACAAAAAAGTGCCACCGATAAATGGTGGCACTTTTCTTGGTGCGGGTGAGGGGACTCTAACCCCTGGCCTCATCCTTGGCAAGGATGCGCTCTAAACAACTGAGCTACACCCGCACGATCATTTTTGTACCGATTTATCTTACCTATTAACAGGTTAGAAATCAATATTATGGTGGCTCCTCTCGGACTCGAACCGAGGACACAAGGCTCTTCAAGCCTCTGCTCTACCAACTGAGCTAAAGAGCCACAACCAAGCTATTCTACGTTAAATAACAGATGAGTACAAGGTTTTCATGCCTACACTAGAATTAGAAAAGGCGAAGGTAAACGGTTCATTTGCCGTTATTAGCAACACTGAATTATACTTATGGCAATATGCCCAGCTTAACAAAAGAAGATCGTCAATTACTTGGGCTGCTGCTAAGCGCTTCTTGGTTGAGCGGCTTAGTGGCCATAGTTGTAGCTCTACTAATAAGCGTTGGGTCGATCGTTATTTTCGAAGTTCATAATGACAGCCTGACGCAGCAGCTTTTGTCGTGGCAGCAAAGCCAACCTCAACCAGCCTTAACTACTCCAGACCAACTTGTAGCCAGCGAAAAACCAACCCTGCAAACTAGCTGGCCGCTTCTGGTGGTTTGGAGCCTAACGGGATTGCTCGTCTATGCTATAGCAGCTGCCATACTGCACTCCCTGGCTAGAGTCGAAGAGGTTCGCGAATCACTCGACTATGTTAACGCCAGACCGAAGGCGCTACTGGCGAGCACAGCCGAACACTTATTACTCAGGGTCTTGGGCGCCGTTATCTTAGTGGGCTTCGTAGTCGCCTTTTGGAAGCTGATAGTTCCCTACGGTATCACTGCGGCTCATGCTAGCGCTGCTGATATCCTGAGTCTGGAGGGAGTTCTGTATGCCCTGCTGTCTTTCAGCATGGTAGTGGTTAGTATCCAAGCTATGACAATATCGCTACGACTCGCATTAGGCAAACCCAGGGTGTTTACTTGACACCCTCTTTGCCCATGAATTCCTTGACCCTAGCTATAGTGTCCATGAACTGGCTAGGAAAGATGATTGTACTGTTCTTTTCGATGGCGATATCGCTAAGAACTTGGAGATTGCGTAGCTGCAAAGCAATTGGATGCGCCGCAATAATATCGGCCGCCTCACCTAGTTTGGCAGCGCTAAGCTGTTCGCCTTCGGCAGCGATGATTTTGGCACGTTTCTCACGCTCGGCCTCAGCTTGTTTGGCCATGGCGCGTTGCATGCTGTCCGGTAGTTGGATATCTTTGACTTCCACAGTACTGACATAGATACCCCACTTCTCAGTCGAGGTCTCAAGAATGGTCTTGATCTTTTCATTGATAGCGACGGTTTCGCTCAGGATTTCGTCCAGACTGCTTTGACCGACAATGTTGCGCACTGTGGTCTGAGCAATCTGATACGTTGCTGATACTACATTCTCGATCTCGACAATCGACTTGGTGGGGTCAATAACTTTGTAGTAAGCCACGGCCGCAACGTCAATCGATACATTGTCCTTAGTAATGATCTTCTGTGACTCGATTGGCAACGTCACAATCCTAAGGCTGACTTTGCGCATTTGGTCAATAATTGGAATTATTAGTCGCAGACCTGGCTCCTTAACCTGTTCACGAACTTTGCCAAGCCGGAAGACCACCCCACGTTCGTACTGTGTGACAATTCGTATGCCGTAACCAACAATTATCGCAATGATAACTAGAACAAATATAGCTAATCCCGACACGTCATTACCCTCCGTAAGTTATGTGCTTCATTGTACGGCTACGAGGCTTGCTAAGGCAAGCTGTCTGCTTCAGGCGGCTGCTGCCAATTCTCGACCCGCCGTAGATTCTATTGGTGCTTCCATTGCTGTACTGCCTAATCTGACCAATATTGAACTTATCTGCCCCATGGATGCAATTATCACCTCTGCTTGTGCCTGTTCTTGATCTATCCAACCACCATTATCGCCATTGGCGCGGCTAGGAGCAAAAAAATCAGTCGCAACCCTAGTTTCACCAGTGTGCGGATAATGCACCTTCAGTTTACCGATAGCCAGTGCTCTTATGTGATCATTGTCGATCTCTTTTTGCAAACCCGGGTCAGCGCTAGCTCCCCTTGGATCCATCGATCCTTCATATATAGCATGTCTTCTGCCTATTATCCCTTGTTGTTTATTTGCCATGTCTTCTCCTTTACTTCCTAAATAAAAACAGCTCCCTGGTGCGGAAGCTGCTAATTTTTGATCAAAATTCAAAGCGCCCGCTATTGGGAGAGAATCACCACCTTCACGAGGAGCATACTGCTCTTACTTACGCTTATCATGATTCAAGTCTGTCACTGAGATTATGGTTTGTCAAGTCGTGATCAATTTGATCTGGTGGAGATACGGGGACTCGAACCCCGGACCTCTTGCATGCCATGCAAGCGCTCTAGCCAACTGAGCTATATCCCCACGTGCCAAACTTAGACCAATTCTACCAAAACAGGGGTATTAAATAAAGCTAGATGACCCGCTTTTTGCGGGCTGTATAGATAACGCCACCCATAAGGGTCAGATTTATGCTCATAATCACCCAGAATATCCAAGCCGTGTGCTGGAAAGGCAACGGAATGTTCAAGCTGTATACTCCCATAGCGAAGCCCGGCACCGAGATAAGAATAGTGGCGACAGTCAGGATGGTCAGAGTACGGTTAAGGTTGTTGGCACTAATGGCCGAATAGGCTTCGCGGATGTTGGCAATCGACTTAAGATTGGAGCGAATAGCTTCGATCGACTGTTCGTTGTTGAGCAGCAAATCCTCGACAATATCTTGATCTTCTTCGAAGAATTGCAGCTGGCGACCAGCCAACAGGCGTCGCAGGGTAGCGTTAGTCGGCTGCAGCGAACTATGGAACTCATTGAGCTCGTCTTCAAGTGTCACAAAGTCTATCAGATCTTGGTTGTTAATACCCTTGCCGCGCAAGCGTGAACGAATAACCTTAATTCGACGACTGGTCTGACTGATTGAGACATCATACTGATCGCTAATATGTGACAATATGAGCAAAATAAGCTTGGTGCGCTGAGTCGTCGCGAACTCAACTTTGCCCTCAAGCAGCGCATCAACAGTCGGTAAGTGAAACGGCGACACTGTCATAACAAGCTCTGTGTCATAAATAATAAGTAGTGGTGCGGTGTCCATATCGCCATCTTCGGTCTTGCGAGCGTAACGAACGAAGATGTAACCTTGATCGCCCTCGCGCTCCAGTCGGGGCATTTCGTCTTCGTCAAGCGCGTCTTCTAGATAGCCCAATTCGACTTTGAACCGCTTAGCCAGCTCATCAACTTCTGACTTGGTAGGTGATTCGGCGTGAACCCAGGTGCCTTTCTGTGGCGTATCGAGTTCTTGAACCTTCTCGCTGCGGATACTCTTGTAATAATATTTGATCATAACTGTTCCTTGCCTAACATTATATAGCTTCTTGCCGCGCTGACCACTATTTTAGAACTTATGGCGAAGCCAAGCTACATACTAACGTTAGCTTGTTATCTGGATTTCGTGCGCGCCCACCCGGCGGCGGGCAATGACTTGGATATTTTTGTTTTATCTTTTTGTTTTACGCGCCGCTATGTTGCGCACGATCTATATAAGCATAATAGATTTGAGGTATTTGTCAAAGCCTTGTTCGGACATTAACCTATTTCCTGGGGGTGATAATTATAGATGACTGGCGCATGTGTTATGCACACGTTTATGCTTCAATTTGACAAATAGTATTGACAGATGTCGTAATATTGTTATACTTATGAATGTAAGTTTTAGGCTTACTTGATTTTGTTCGAAGCCCGCCTTTCGGCGGGTTTCTGATTTCTTATCTATTAAATCGTCTTTGATAACTTAGTCTGTATTCAAAATCTTCAGCAAAAAATAAATCTTTGATTATGCCCTTATCTTTAGCATCTATAATTTCACGACCTACGTGCCCTCGAGCGCCAAACACATAGCATTCTTTGCTGTACTCATCTTGTAGATATTTCATGGCATACGCTAAATCGCCGTCACCTGAGAACAAAAACATGGTGTCATAATTGTCACGTTCTTTAATCAAATCAATTGACATTTCAACGTCAAGATCACACTTAACGTCGTGTCCCTTTGGATTCGTTTGACTAGGCATATACTTGACTCGCTTGGTAACTACTTCGAAACCACTTACTTTTGCTTGTTCAAGCATACCTTTTGACCATGGAAGAAGTGTTGTGGCGGATTCACTAGGTCCATAATCAGAGCCGTAGTAAAAGCGTCTTAGGAACTTAGAGCCGGACGTAAGATTCTTCATTAGTTGTCCGAGTTCTTTAATGCCAATGTCCCAGCCTAAGGCATCTTTCCACTTTTCTACATTACTAAAGTCTATTATAACAATGGTGCGCTCTCGTTTTGACGAATAAGAGTCTAGAAAACGTTTGATTTGTTGCTGGGTCATATATCCATTATCAAGTACTCGCACTAGCTGTCAAGAACCTAAAGTAGTATAGTCCCAAACATAGGGGAGTGTGTTTATCCGGACTCAGGCTTTTTGAATCATCCTCTCGTCCGTCTGTTCTTCGGTTTGACGTTGCTCGGCAACTCGCGGCAGCACGTAGAGGATTAGAATAAGCGCAAACAGTACTGCAAAGCCGCACATCAGACTGGGTATACCTCGTCTAGTGGCCGGATTGACTGTATTGGCTACTGCCACCGGTACCAAAAAAACTAGATATCCGACAATCAGACCCCTGACAGTCTCCAGCTGTTGACGGGCTGATTTGCCTCTATCTTGCAACTCATTAGCCCACTTCACACCAAGCGTAATAGCTGTGAATAACCAACCAAAGTAATACAGGTAGTACAGTCCGCCCAGATTCTCACCAATCTGAAAGATGACGTAATTCCCAGTACATTGATGCCCGAAGAAAGCCCCGTGATAAGTCAAAAAAACCGCAATAAACCCGCTCATACTGGCATAAGATGCGGCCACCAAGCGTCGGCCTGGTTTGCTGGCCAGGTGATGCAGCATATGCAATCCGAGTGGCGGCAAAGTAGTGATAGCTACGAAGCCTACTCGCGACCAACGGGCAGAATTCATGCCGTAACCGGTGCAAACGAAGTATTCGCTGAGCTGGAATACGGCCAGACCAACTAGAGTCATCACAGCCAATCTAGTTAGGGCAGTCATCCTATAACGCCAGACAGTATAGATCGCCAAGACTGTTTCGGCACCGAGTGTCGCCAACATAATGGGTGGCGAGAAACAATTGAACTTTACCCCTGTATGCTTACTCATGATTGATTTTAATTATAGCAGTTTGAGGAATTCGGCTTCTGCCAGCTGCTTGGTGCCCAGTTTTGCGGCCTTGGTCAGCTTACTAGCACCAACATTGGCGCCGACAACGAGATAATCAGTGTCCTTGCCTACCGAGCTCTGCAGGCTGCCACCCAGGGCTCTGATTCGTTCACCAGCTTGCTCGCGTCCCATTGATTCAAGACTGCCAGTGACTACAAACTTCATACCACTGAGTTTGCCGCCAACCCGCTTAACGGACTCGGGCCAAACATCCTGCCGCCTAAACTTTTCTAGCAGTGACTTGTTGCGTGGCTCGCCAAACCATTCAACAATTGATTCAGCTACCACCTCGCCAACGCCGTCCACTTCTGATAACTCGTCAATTGTTACTTCCATAAGTCTTTCTAAGCTACGAAAATGATTGGCCAGGTCAATTGCAGTCTGAGTGCCAACATGTCTAATCCCCAAGCCATAGACAAATCTGCCAAGCGGCGGGTTCTTCTTGGTCTGAATAGCTGCTACCAGCTTATTGGCCGAAACATCGGCGAAGCGATCAAGCTCAAGCAAGTCCTTAGCCTGTAGACTATAGATATCGGCTTGATCCTTAACAAGTTCAGTATTGAGCAAAGCTATGACATTTTTCTCACCGAGACCTTCAATATCAAGTGCTGATTTGCTGGCAAAATGCTCTATTTGCTTCCAAGAACGTGATGGGCAGCCTAGGTTCGGGCAGCGCCAAACAGCATCTTCGGCCTTATACTTAACAAGTTTAGTATTACATTCGGGGCAGTGTGTTGGCATTGCAAAAGGCCGCTCCTTACCGTCGCGCAGCTTGACCAAAGCCTCGACTACCTCTGGGATTATATCGCCAGCCTTGTGCACTATGACAGTATCGCCGATCCGTATGTCTTTGCGTTTTACTTCACCTTCGTTATGAAGCGTCGCCATCTGGACTGTGCTGCCGGCTATTACTACTGCATCTAGCATGGCTACTGGTGTGGCGGCGCCAGTTCGTCCAATCGAAACAAATATATCTTTGACCTTGGTAGTTGCCTGCTCGGCTGCGTACTTGAGTGCGATGGCGCCGCGCGGCGCCTTCCCTACTACACCAAGTCGGCGGTATAGTTGACGATCGTTAACCTTAATAACTAGTCCGTCTGTGTTGTAGGCCAAGTCGTGACGCTTGGCCTCCCATAGCTCGGCATAATTCATGAGATCATTCACACTTCGAAGTACGGCAGCATCTTGATTGGCCAAGAATCCTAGTTCGCGCATTGCCCAGTAAGCATATTCGTAGCTAGGCACCTCGTCCGGGTCATCGCGTTGCAAGTCATAGGCTCGAAAGTGCAATGGACGCTCAGCCACCAGCCTAGGATCAAGTTGACGAATTGTGCCAGCCGCCGTATTACGCGGGTTGGCAAACAGCGGCTTACCAGCCTTGGCCTGTCTATCGTTAAGCTTAGCGAAATCTTCTTTGTACATAACTATCTCGCCGCGCACTTCCGTCCGGCCGCTTGTGAATTGCTTAAAGCTCTTGTCAGCACGCAGTCTTAAGGGCAACGACTCGATGGTTCGGACGTTGGCCGTAACGTCTTCACCAACGAACCCATCTCCGCGAGTAATGCCGCGCACCAGCACCCCGTCCTGGTAGACTACGGCACAAGCCAGACCATCCATCTTGATGTCAGCGAAGTACTCCAGCTTGGTTCCTCCAGGCAGCAACTTGGTGATGCGCTCGCGCCAAGCTTCGACCTCGCCCCGGTCAAAAGCATCGTTAAGACTGAGCATTCGCGAGCTATGCTCTAGTTGAGCGAACCCCGGTAAGGGCTTTCCGGCCACACGTTGAGTTGGAGAGTCAGGTGTAATTAGTTCTGGGTGTTCGGCTTCGAGCTGGGATAATTCGTGCTTCAGACTATCAGCGGCTGCCTCGCTCATAATCGATTTGTCGAGTACATGATACTGATAGCGGTAATCGTTGATCAGTTCACGTAGTTTATTAATGCGTTCGCTGGCTTGGTCTTTATTCATTAAGCAGCTCTCGATAAAGCGTGTACATATAGGCATGTGTGGCCGTCAGGCCAAACATGCTCAGCAAGAAGAAAACCCACTGCGCCAACGGTGTCACCCAAATAATGATCGGCAGCATGACGACTGCAGCCACAAATATGAGAATAAAAGGTAAGCATGCGACTTTGCGCAGGACAGTCCAACGCCTGTATCGAACCAATGAGCGAGCCGAGCGCAAAGCCTTGGAAGGAGTCATGTCAGGCAGCGTAACTATATATAGAGCAAATAACGATGAGCTGATCATGTACAAACTCAGCAAGACCAGAAGACCATATAGCAATGCCCAGAGAATCTTTTCTACCAGATAGACGGCGATACCGTTATTAATGACTGTGCTGTAAAGTGATGAACCAATCAGGGCTGGAATAAGCTGCAAGCCCACTACCATCAATACCAGCACAAACGGAACCAAGGGGTACATGCCGCGGTAAAAGCTATCGCGGATTCGCACCCTAGAGCCGGCCAAAACCTGTCTAAGTGCCCAGATGACGGCTAGACTGGCAATCAGCCCCAAGAACAACTGGTAAGCACCGGCTGTAGCGCTAGAGCTATTACCGGCCGAGCCAAGCAGTAATACAAATATACTTAGTCCTGACCCCAGAGCGCCAAAGTGTCCAGCCGAGAGTTGATCAAGAGCCTGCTTAAGAGTTGTCAGGTCTGCCTTGCCCGATAAGCTCTGCGCCAGCACAATGTTTAGAAGTCCGTATATAAGTGTTATGCCTATGAATAGACCCTTGTTGCGCCAAAGGGTCTGGGCAGCAACCCTGGCAATGCGCCAGGCATTCGGCAACTTAACAGGGTGCTTGATACGCTTCTGGATACGCCAACTCTTATACTCTGGAAGCTTGAGGCGACGAGGTTTGGTTCGGATTGTGGGCTTCTTGGGTTTGGCAGAGGCTTTTTTGGCCGTAGTTCGCTTATTAGCTGCAGCTTTTTTAGTCGCTGCTGCTTTCTTTGTTAGTTTGGACGGAGATTTCCCAGATTTTTTTGCCATGTATCTATTATATAAGAAGAAAGCCCATTGTATTAAACCTGCTAGGCGTGGTTACCCATGGAGCGCAGACGAGCTATGCGATCGTCAAGTGGCGGATGGGTGCTGAATAGACTGGCCAGGCTGTGACCTTTGAGCGGATTGACGAAGAAGAGATGAGCCGTAGCGCTGTTCTGGTGGCGTGCTACGCTGCCGGATTGCTTGATCTTCTCCAGAGCGCTAGCTAGACCTTCTGGGTAGCGAGTGGTCAACGCACCAGTGGCATCTGCCAGGTATTCACGCTGGCGTGAAATGGCTAACTGAATGAAGGTAGCTACGATCGGGGCTAGGATAGCCGCCACAATACCCAGTATCAGGAAGGCTTGATTGTTCTCACGCTCATCATTGCTAAACCAGGTTAGGCGCAGCATGATATCGGCTAGCAGCGAGATCACAGCCGTTAGGGCGAAGGCAATCATACTGACACGAATGTCATAGTTCTTAATGTGGCCAAGCTCGTGCGCCAATACACCCTGAAGCTCGGGATCCTTCATAATTTGCAGGAGGCCTGTGGTGACACAAACAGCCGCGTGCTTGGGATCGCGGCCAGTTGCGAAGGCATTGGGTGCCGGATCGTCCATTATGAATACTCTGGGCATTGGTATGCCCTCGGTGATTGAGAGGTTTTCGACCATGCGCCACAGTCTGGGATCATCTTTCTTCTGTATTTCACGGGCACTATTAACTGCCAGCGCCATCTTGGAGCCAGCATAGTAAGTTATGATCACGTAGACCGACGCACCAATTAAGCCGCCGTAGAATACGCCGGTACTGCCGCCCAGATATTGATCAAAAAGCCATATTATTAGCGCCACAAAAGCCATGAAGACCGCCATAATTATGACGGTCTTACGTTTGTTGGCGGCAATATTAGAATACATCTACTAGGGTCAATAACGCGGGTTAGAATTTTACATCAACCGGCTTGGCAACTTGAGCAGCCTCAGTTTCGTCAACCTCGTAGAATTCTTTGTCCTGCTTGAAACCTAAAACACCAGCAAAAACATTAGTCGGAAAGGTCGTTCGCTTGGTGTTAAAGTCACGCACAACACCGTTGTAGAAGCGGCGAGCAGCTTGAATCTTGTCCTCGGTGTCAGTCAGTTCAGCCTGCAGTTGTTGGAAATTCTCCGAAGCCTTAAGGTCAGGGTAAGCCTCGGCTACGGCAAACAAGCTCTTAAGGGTCTGTTGAAACATGTTGTCGGCCTTGGCAGTTTCGGCTACGCCACTGGCATTGATACCTGCGCTGCGCGCCTTAGTAACATCGTCAAAAACGGTCTTTTCGTGAGTTGCATAACCCTTAACGGCATTAACAAGATTAGGTATAAGGTCGTAGCGACGCTTGAGCTGGACAGTGATATCGCTCCAAGCCTCACTAGCCTGCTGATTAAGCCGCACGAGGGCGTTATACATGAAGGCCAAGACGACCACGATCAATACGATAACCCCGATAATTATGTACATTTGAGAAATACTCCTTATAGTTGGTAACCCCATTATACAGCATGTCAGCAAGGCTTTGCTGTATCATATAAAAAGCTTATGAGAATCATTCGCAGACGGCGTTGGGGCAGGGTCGTGGCCATAGTCATGGTCGTAGTTGGCTTATCGGCTGGCTACGCTTATTGGTCGCTCAATCGACCTTTACCATCCCTCAAACCCACGCTTATAGATCTGCCGCAATCGACACCAGCACCTCAGAGTAAGTTCGGTTGGCCGTCCGGCGGACAGGCTGCCATTGGTGTTATCGGAACTAATGTCATCGAGACTAATGGTCAGCAAAAAGCTGCACCAATTGCCAGTGCGGCCAAGATAATCACAGCCCTAGTAGTACTAGATAAGAAACCACTAGCCAAAGGCCAGCAAGGCCCAATAATCACACTTGGAGCTGATGACGTGGCTCGCTATCAACACTATGCCGCCAATGATGGATCGGTTGTCACAGTCCGCAGCGGTGAGCAGATCAGCGAGTACCAGATGCTGCAAACTATTTTGTTGCCTTCGGCTAATAATATGGCCGATAGCTTGGCTGTTTGGGCTTATGGGTCTCTCGAGAATTATGCCAAGGCCGCCAATGTCTACGTGTCCAAGCTTGGTCTGAGCTCAACTAAGATTGGTAGTGACGCCAGCGGCCTATCCCCTGACACGACTAGTTCGGCCAGCGACTTGGTACGACTTGGCAAGTTGGCAATGGACAACCCGGTATTGGCCGAAATAGTAGGCCAAAGTTCAGCCGGCGACATACCCGTAGCCGGCACTATCAAAAACGTCAACTTCTTATTAGGTACGGATGGCGTGATCGGTGTTAAGACCGGTAATACCGAGGAGGCCGGTGGTGTTTTTGTTGCGGCTGCTGAGTTCAAAGTTAATGGCAAGAGAGTTATTACAACAACAGCCATTATTGGTGCACCTAGCCTGTTCGCAGCCATGAAGCAGAGCCTGCCGTTAATTGATAGCGCCCGAAATAACTTCAAGTCGACTTCCGTCATTAAGGCAAAATCGATAGTTGGCAAATACAATCTACCCTGGGGTGGTAGCCTGCCCGCTGTTGCCAGTCACGATCTAAGCCTAATGACTTGGGGCGGTAAGCCTGTCTCGACCAAGACGCTGCTCAAGCCTATTGATGCCAATACTGCGCATGCCGGCCTTAGCGTCGGTCAATTAATCGTTCCAGCCTCGGCTACAACCAACCAAAAGTCCGTTACTATCAAGCTCAGCTCCAACCCAATCCAACCATCAGCTTGGTGGCGCCTAATCCATCCATTCTTTAGCCAGTGATCCTAATTAGGTCGTCTGGTTGTTGACCAGCATCGATGGATAAAGCCAAAAGGCCTGTTATCACTTGCGACATCTCAGGAGTAAGTGGCGCATATCCCTTTTGCGTACCAGCAACGGTCGCAACGCCATAATTACCATCATATTGCAGGCTCAGCGCAAACACCATACTATCAGCTTCTTCGGTGGCCTTAAAGCTGCGTCTGCGACGCAGTGAGGTGGCTCCAATTCTCTTAACTTCGAAGTCACTGTAGGTAGCTTTGGCCGTTTCTGCGAAGTGCGCAACAACCCTTGGAAAGTGTAACAGCTCTTCTCTCTGGGGATCCCCCTCAGAAGTCGACCCCTCAACTACACTTATAAATGTTGCCTGAACCGCCAGCCTGGCCACTTCGGTCTTCATAAGTTGGGCATTAATATTCGGCTCACCGCCATCTATCGGCTCCCTGATAATATCAAGTATACCCAGCTCCATTAACGAGCTAGCATCTATCTCAGCATATTTTATAAACCCAGTTTGAGTCGACATAATACAACTATCTATAACATTTCCTACGTTATTGTTCAAATATATTGATTGTTTTTTGGGCATAGAGCGTAAGACTTGCGTGTTTGATGCTTCAAGCATGTTGGGTAAATTTATGGTATAACTTATATGAATGCTAAAAATAAAAATTATAATAAAAAAGCTTGAGCTTGCAGTTCACAGGCATAATCGGGTTATCCTTTTAGTCCTGCTACTTATCACGTTCGCAAGCGTAACGACAACACAGTATGCATCGCATTTTTACGAGCGTAGTCAAAGCAAAACTCCAAATAATCCGGCATTACAAACCGCAAAAAATAATAATCAGGAAATTAACAAGGCCGATTTAAAGAAGAAGGACCAGCCTGACAACGCCACAGGCAGTAATACCACAACCTCTGAGGGGCAGGCCGCAAACCAAGCACAAACTCCGCCTGCAGCAACCCCTAAAAAAACAACCGCCCCAACACCGGCGCCTGTGCCTACACCTGCGCCCGCCCCTGAGCCTGCACCACCGCCCGCCCAACCACCTGAAATTGCCAGTGAATCTAGTTGTCCAGGTCAATCTTCAACAACTAATACGGCAGCGGTGCTTGCCTGCATGGCATCGTATGCACGAGCCTATTACGGCATTGGACCGATAAGCAGTAATTCTTCGTTGGTTGACTCAGCAGTAGCTAAGGCTCAGGATATGCTGGATTGCGGCTATTCCCATACAGCTTGCGGCCGAGCCTTTGACTACTGGTTCAGCATTAAGGGTTACACTGGCGGCTGGCGCGGCGAGAACATTGCCCAAGGCTACACGTCAAACGGCGAGGTTTTTATCGCTTGGATGAATTCTTCGGGGCATAGAGCAAATATCCTCAACCCCAATTTTCAGCACATTGGATGCGCGATTTCGTCAAGCGGGCTGCTATGGGTTATGCAGCTCGGTGGCTATTGACAGTTCTCTCTGAAATACGTACGTACGGATAAATAATCAATTTGGTGGGCATTGAGGGACTCGAACCCCCGACCCCCTGTGTGTAAAACAGGTGCTCTAGCCAGCTGAGCTAAATGCCCGATTACAATACTCTATCTGTTAATATCTATAAATGCAAATTATTTGTTTATTTCGAACTACTGAATGATTGTTTATGTTTGATACAATGAATAGTATGAAAGTTAACAAACAGGTGCAAGCAAGAAAACTACGCCAGCAGGGATTGTCGATGGGAGCCATTGCCGTAAGACTTGGTGTATCAAAAAGTAGCGTTAGTCTATGGGTTAGGCATATAAAAATGTCGGTTCATCAGGAGGCTCATTTACGGTCTTTGCCTTTCACTACTGCAGCAGTGGAGAAGAGACGTAAAACTCGTTTGCTTAACGAAGATTTGAAAAGAACCAGAATAATCAATCATGCTTATGAAGAAATAGACGCTATAGGCCATAGGGAGTTATGGCTTATAGGCGTAATGCTTTACTGGGCAGAAGGTGGCAAAACCCAAAGATTAGTTCGTTTTTCTAATGGTGACCCGAGAATGATTAAGATGATGATGCTATTTTTTAGGGAAGTATGCTCGGTGCCAGAGGAAAAGTTTAGGGGTTATATACATATTCACTCACATCTGGATTACAGGGGTGCAGAGAATTATTGGTCTGGGATATCTAACATACCCCTAGGCCAATTTTTCAAGACGTACCGTAAAAAAAGTAGTAACAGCTCTGCCAAAAATACGCTTCCTCACGGGGTAATGGATATCTACGTACTTGATACAAAATTATTTCTAAAGATATCTGGGTGGGCATCTGGAATATTTGATAGAGCTCAGCAAGCTGCTACAATTAACAGCCGAGCGCGAGTGCTGGAATTGGTAGACAGGCCACGTTGAGGTCGTGGTGTCCGCAAGGGCGTGGAGGTTCAAGTCCTCTCTCGCGCACCAGACGACATTTCAATAGCCTTTACGAGGCTGGCAAAGGGTTCTTTCCAGATTGGGAAGACCCTTTTTTTATTGTCTATGGTTAGGTTCAAGAACAATATCCGTGCAACACGGTCTTTTTCAACTGCTGAACCTGCCCTCATCTTGTCAGGTGCCATTTTTACGAGGTTCAAGAACTGTTCTTTAGTTAGCTTAATTTTGCTTGGATTAGCAATCTTTTCTTTAAGTTTACCGATTTCATCATCAAGTTTTTGGGTTTCAATGGCAAGCTGTTCAATCTTATCTTCAGTTATAGCATGTGCTGGCGAGCTTCGGTTAATCTTGCCAAGCCCAAGCGACAGCTCATTAAGCTCTTTCTTTTTATGAGCATTAGCTCCGTTCTTGCTGGCAATATCTTGTTTAATCTTGAGGATTTTTGCGTCAGTGAAGCTGTCTATACGCTTGCTGTAACGCTCATACGCTTCGTCTGAAAGCTCTAGTTTCTCAAGTAGCTCATATATAGCATCAAAGATGTATTTGGCTCTAACAGATTTAGGATAGCGAGTACATTCTTTATTGTGCGACGCTTGTATAGGCACTAATATATATAGACATGGAAGACAATGACTCTACATTAGCTGCAAGTCTGGGAGAGCTGATCCTCCTCATTGACTCAAGTGCATACGTAGAAATCCAAAGGATAGCTAATGAGACTGGGTATCATGCTCTTAATTTCATTATTAACAGGTATCCCAAGATTGACTTTTTCTTTAGTGCAGATGTCTTTCGGGAGCTGAATGCTCGTGGAATATCATCTAATGCCCCGAACATTGCTAGCAGAGCCTTACAGGCTGAGGGTGTGTCCATTGACCCTAGTAGTAAAGTTAATTTAGGGCTTTACAACTCCACAGACGGTCAAATCAAATCTTATAACCACAATAAAATTTCACAAGCTGACCAGAATCAGATTTTGTTATGTCAGAATCATCTTGAGCTTGTGCTTTTGACTACTGACCATAAGTTACTTCGCTCCGCAGCACCTGTTCTACCAAACAGGATTATGGATTTACAAAACCTCTTTGAGCTACTGGTAAATACTGAGAACCCCTACTTAAGTAAAATGTGGCAGGAGTTGCACGACCATTACATGCAGACCTCAAATTTCAAACGTCCCACCACAGTTAGGGCACTTACTGATATGTTACCAAATGGTAGAGAGCCTGAAGCTACCGTTTAATGTATTAGGTTCAAACGACTTCTAGCGAGTGTAATAACAAACTACTATCAGAGCTGGTACTGTGGCACAAACCTAGACAGCGAGGCGTTCCTAACCTGTAAAATCCAGTCTACATCTGGACTACTTAGCAGCCAATCAGATATACTCTCTAAAGGTTCAAGAAGACTGTCTTCTGCTGCACCAATGTTTTGCTTTTAGATCTGCTTGTTTCGAGTTCTAAAATAAGAAAAATGGTGGAGCTATTAAGTTACTGAGCACGTACACGCCCAGGAATACGCCTATAACATCGAAGAATATGTCCGACAGTGAATTTTGAATAGATTCATAACCAAAATTAATTCCATGCTTTGCAAGCAGTGGGGATAAAAATAGAACTTCCAAAGGCTCCCAAACAACCATAATCGACAGAGCAATGAACGGATTCATCACCCAGGCCAAAACCATAGCCCAGGCTATATGACTGAGACTCCATATATCAAAGAGTGATCCATTGCGACGATGTTCTGCTGGCTTTGTCATATATCAAAAATACATCAAAACCGCTTCATATGCCATCATAATTGTTAGCTTCTTGGCAGGTGGTCGTATAAGTGCTCTAGCCCGTAGTCATTGCGAATGATGGCTTTGACGTCGTCAAGAGAAGTATCAAACTTAACACCGGGATTAAGCGTGCCGTAGGGATCGAAGATTTTCTTAACTTTGCCAAGTAGAGCATATAATTCGGGGCCATACATAGCCTCCAAGTATGGCGTGCGCAATCTACCATCACCCGCCTCCGAGCTTATAGTGCCGCCAAGGCCAATTACTAGCTTGTGATATTCATTAAGCAAACGAAAAGCCTTTTGGCGATCCCCGACCTGACCAAGATTAAGCTGAGGCTGCAAATGCAGACAACCATCGCCGACATGCCCCCAAACCGCAGGCTTGAGGGTGTTGACCTCCATTAAGCTATAGACGCCCTCCAGGTATTCGCGTAAGCGATCGGGCGGCACAGCACCGTCGAAGAGCGGCACAGCCCGCAGTAGACCATTGTTATGACCAATGAGTGAGCTAACGGCTTGGCGAACTTTCCATAGTTGCTGTTGACGATCTGGTTCGGTTGAGACTTCGACGCCCTTGGAGTATTTATCAAATATCTTGATAGCCTTCTTGGTCAACTTCTTAACGGCACGCTCTGGGTTATCGAACTCCACTAGTAGGGTCGCGGCCGGAAAAGGCGGCTTGATTATTTCGACCAGCTGGTTAGGGTTGAGCTCATGAATCTGCTGCAGAACATTTGCGTTAACTAGCTCAATGGCGCTGGGCTTTTCTGGTAGATCACGCAGCTCTAGGACAGCGTTTTGTACCTGCTCAAGACTGTCGAACTCAGCCATGATTAATGTAGTCTGAGGATTGTGCGGCTCGGTGGCAATCACGGCTTCGGTGATGATTCCCAGCGTACCTTGACTACCAATAATCAACGGCGTCAGGTCAAAAGAACCATCACGACGCTTAATATCGTACAGTTGGTAACCAGCGTTATTTCTGACGGTGTTACGTTCCAATTGCGGTAGCAATTCGTGCTGTTCTTCGAGCAAAGTGTCCAATGAGCGATAGATTTCACCTTCGAAGGTGGCTAGGCCGAGCTTCTTGCTTAGCTCACGCTTGTTGAGACGCTTGGTTTCTATAACCTCGCCGTTTGCCAGCACAACGCGCAGGCTTTTGATGTAGTTCCTGGTGTCGCCGTATTTAATGGATTTTTCGCCAACAGCGTTGTTGGCTATAGCGCCGCCGATAGTTGAATACTCGACAGATGCTGGATACGGCGGAATGAAACGGCTATGCGTGTTCAGGGCCTGTTGTAGTTTGCCGTAGTTGATACCTGGCTCGACGGTCACGGTGTTGGCCTTGGTATCAAGCTCCAGAATACGATTCATGTGAGCCGGAAAAACTATAAGAATGCCGCTAGTCAGGGCAGCACCAGATTGATTGGTGCCGGAACCGCGTGCAGCGATCGGTATGACTCGACCGCGCTCTGCTAGCTGCCAGGAGAAACGAGCAGTTTTGCGAACATCATTCTCACTCTTAGGATAGGCGATTAAGGCAGGGGCTAATTGCAGAATACTGCCGTCAGTCGCGAAGTAACGACGAGCATCAGTGCTAGTCATCACCTCTCCCACCAGGTGTTCTTGCAGATAATGCGCAACCTTACTCATCGACTATATTTACCCCTGCTAAATCTCATAACGACTATGCAGTTTATGATAGCACATGGAGACCGGCTCTGTCTGGATTCGGATCATCAAATCTAGTGGTGCGGATGAGAGGACTTGAACCTCCACGAGCCGAAGCTCACTAGCTCCTGAAGCTAGCGCGTCTACCAATTCCGCCACATCCGCACAGACGTTAAGACCAACATATCGTATCTGTTTTGAACCTATATTTCAAGGACTTGGCGCTTGTTAGTTGGTGACGCGAGCTTGGCGGATTTGCCAATTATGAACATTAGCAAAGCGATCACTAGGCGTTGTCAGTGGACGATCATCCAAACCGGATATAGCTCCATGAGTTATGTACAGCAGTCGAGGCTGATACAAGCCAAGCGCTGGAGTATCGCGCTGCCAGGCTTCTAGAAAAGGCCGGTACTTGATTAGGCGCAGGGTTGGATCAAGCCTGGTTCGGCCAGACTCCAAGGCAGCATCAGCTGCTGGATTCTTGTATTCCGAAAAGTTAAGTCGATTGGCTGAGCGAATGTCAGCCTGCGAACTGTCCCAATAGACAAAAACATCGGGATCAATTCCAATTGATATACCGTTGAGGATGGCTTCGTAGCTGTGAAATGTCAAAGCCGACTGAAATTCAACCGTATCCAGGAATTGTAGATTTAGCTTGACACCTAGAGCTTGCCATTGCTTCTGCAATTGATATGACACGTAACGACCTTCTGTAGTGCTTGGTGCTGTAAGTGTAAAGGCCAAGGCCTGTCCAGACTTGGCGCGAAGACCCTTGTTGTTAAGCTTCCAGCCATTGGATTCTAACAAAGCCCTGGCTGCCCTAAGATCAAAACCAGGTTGAGCTAGTGACGGATCATAACCAAACTGGCCAAGCAAGAATGGCTCTCTGACAGCACGAGTCGTATAGCCTAGGTGCTTGATAATCTTGGGCACATTGGCGGCCTGTACTAGCGATTGCCGCACCGGCTGTTCAGCCAGAACTCCACTGGATGTCTTGAAGAAGACCATATTAGCCGCCCTCAGTGTAAGATTGTTTTGAATCACCGAGCGATCATTACTTAGCTCCTTGGGTAAAGCATTAAGCCCTTCTATAGCCTTCAGCTGATTGTCAGCAAAAGCCTTGGTCAGCTGTGATTTGTTGGCAAATATCTGAACTTCAAACTCTTGAAGCTTGGGGGCACCGCCTTGATACTGAGCAAAGGGCTTAAGCGCTATTTGTTGACCGGCATTCTTAGGATCACCGTCACCCGTAACGTGTATGGCGCGCCAAGCAAAGGGCCCGGCACCGATTGGATGAACTGTGTTAAAGTCGGCTGAGCGAAGATCGGCCACCGGCACTTTGGACAATAGATGCCGCGGCACAATCCCATTAGTCATTGTGTAGGGAAATGAAGCTAGCCCCCCTGGCAGCTTGAAAGCTATGGTACGGGGATCTGGTGCGGTCACAGTAATGCCCTGCCAGCTGCTCTGGAGCGGCGACCTGGCATCAGGATTCTGGATGGCCTGATAGGTGAATAGCACGTCACTGCTGGTTAGAGGCTGGCCGTCTTGCCAGACCAAGCTCGGCTTGAGGCGAACTGTGTAGGTATTACCATGCTCGTCAACGCTGTAGCTCTCTGCCAAGTCACCAACCAGCTTGCCTTGCTCATCATATGTGAACAGCCCAGCAAAGATCAGTCGCGACACCGTAGTGTCGGCGTCACTCGTGGCGTACAAGGGATTGGCATTAGTGAAGCGGCCATAAACGCCTTCATTATAGATTCCGCCTGGAACACTTCTGAGAGTCTGGTAGTGGCTGCTAAGCAATAGGTTCTGGGCAATCAATCCTCCAATTACCAATATCATTAGTCCAAGCCAGGTGGCTAGGAAGCGTTTGATTGGCAATAACCGCTCAAAACGTTTGAAGAAATGCCGATCAATATGCTGCTCAGCCTGACTACTAAGCTCACCGACCTGCTGCTGTTTTTTTCGAAAACGCCGCCTGAAGCGCAATCTAATAAGTCGCGTTCGCATTGGCGTATACCTTACTTTTTAACGATGACGCTCAGTATCAGTGACAGTGCAAAAACTAGCGCGCAAACAATGGTTATCTGGAAGATTGTCTTATCGGTACCACGACGCGTGGTGTTGACTTCACCGGCACCACCCAGCCCAGCACCAAGACTGGCTCCGCGGGTTTGGATCAGGATTAGGAAGGTCATTAACAGCACAGAGCCGATGGTTACGTAGTTATATATGCTCATGATTTCTTGGTGTCCTCCAAAATAGCTGTTACTAGATAGTTTACCAGTCCGATCACCATACCGGCAAACACAGCTGCCCAAAAATTGGTAATGTGCAAGGGGTGATAGAGCTTACTGGCTATAAACACAGTTAGTCCATTGATGATAATCATGAATAGTCCCAGTGTGACTAGGATGGCTGGCAGTGAAAAAACAATTAGAATCGGCTTTAAGATGGCATTAATGATAGCCAGAATAAGTCCAGCAATGACGATCACTCGTAGCTTATTGTCATAGCTGATACTGCTACTCAGGAAGTTAGCTGCAATCCATAGGCCTAGACTACTCACAAACCAACGAGTCAAAAATCGATAAATTGGTCGGTTCATATGCATCTGCAGTAATTATAGCAGGGTTGCAGGTTGCCGAGATATCGGGCTATTTTAGACTGCGGGGCAGCTTGTCACTGAGAATTTTGATGCCTTTGGGCGTAATGAGCACATCATCTTCAATGCGAACACCAATGCCTTCGCTCGGAATATATATGCCAGGTTCTACAGTCAAGACTGTGCCAAGCTCCAATGGTCGCTCGTAATCACCTACATCATGAACATTTAATCCAAGAAAGTGCGAGGTGGCATGAGGATAAAAGGCTCTGGTATTCTCGTGAGATATGGTCTTGAGAAGCCCCAATTCACGTAATTTCTCTCCCATATAATGTTCGATTTGCTGCTCATATTCTTTTAGTAAAACGCCGCTTCTTAGCAAGCTAAACGCGTAAGCCTGAACATCAAGCACAGCACTGTGGACAGCCTGCTGACGGCGCGTGGGAGTACCCAGCGCAATTGTGCGAGTAATGTCGGCTGAGTAATGCTCGACTTCAGCACCGACATCCAGCAACATTAGTTCGTCGGCTTGCAAAGTCCCAGAGTTGGCTACATTATGCAGGGTACAAGCGCGAGCACCACTAGCGACAATTGGTTCGAAGCCATGTCCGGACGCCCCGCGCCGGCGAAAACCGCGACTAAGTTCGGCTTCAATCTGATATTCATGTCCATATGACCGTAGTTTGGCAGGCCGCGTAGCTTCTTTGACACTAGCAGCTGTGATATTTATGGCAGCCTGTATGGCCTCTAGCTCGACAGGCTGCTTGATCATCCTTAACCTGTTAAGGTGTGGTGACAGATCCAGTAACTCAAGTTCGTTTTTTTCGGCTTTTAGACGAGTCACCAGATTCGCCCTTGCCGGATTGGTGTACAGGCCATAATGTTCAATGTAAGCCGGTGGGGTTGCTAAGGTTGCG
Organism: uncultured Candidatus Saccharibacteria bacterium; assembly: GCA_964357905.1. Classification (GTDB taxonomy): domain Bacteria; phylum Patescibacteriota; class Saccharimonadia; order Saccharimonadales; family UBA4665; genus JBBTTE01. The sequence continues at coordinate 384,702 of CAYHMQ010000001.1, read as the reverse complement.
GCGTGCTTGACCTTCTTAAGACGATTCGCCAACTGTTCCCAGCCAGACTTATCACTATAGATTATCTGAATACCCGAAACGTGACGCATTTTGTCTTCATCAAGTACACCGTCAAAGGCTTGCCGACTGGTTGAACGCTCTGGCACTATCAGGTACTCCTTGTCCCGATCCATAACTAAGACTAGATCTGGCTCGTCTATACCTGTCAGATACCAAAAGTTGGCATCCTGCGTAAATCCATAACTACTGTCGCCACCGCGCTGCAACAATCCATTGGCCGCTACAACAATTGGCGCCGTACCAGTGAATAATTCGCGCAGTCGTTGCCGATTACCGGCAAAAAACTCGCTTGTAAATCTCGACTTCATAATCAGTCCTCTAGTATAGCAAAACTGTTACAATGTCGGCATGATAGCTTGTACTTTTGAGGACGGCAACCCAGCCTCACTGCGCCATGTAGTGGTTGATACCTTGGTCTTCAAAGACGATCAAATACTGATGGTCAAGCGCGTTGTCAAGCTCCTAGAGGGTGGCAAATGGGGAATTATTGGTGGCTTTGCAGAACATGACGAAACATTGATACAAGCAGTTCAGCGAGAAGTCATGGAAGAAACCGGTTGGCAGATTCGAGATATCAAATTGTTAGCCATCAATGACCACCCCAACAGGCCAGGGGAAGATCGCCAGAACATTTCATTCGTGTACGTCTGCCAAGCCACCAAGAAAACCGGCGAACCAGACTGGGAATCCGACGAACAACGCTGGTTTGACCTCGATAATCTGCCGCCAAGGGATGTGATAGCCTTTGATCATGCCGATTACATTGATCTATACCGACGCTACATGGCAGACAAACCAGCCCTGCCCATGCCTTTCTAAGCCCAACTATGGTGCCAAATATTGCCGAATCAACTTGGCCTTTTGAATACCGACCACTTTAGCCAGGTCGGTTTCGCTAGCCTGAGTTATCCCACGCACCGAACCAAAGGCCTTGATAAGCTTCTTGCGAGTAGCTGGACCGACGGTTGGTATGTCATCCAACGATGAAGCTGACGCGCGCTTGGTTTTGAGAGTGCTGTGATAGCTGACAGCAAAGCGGTGGCTCTCGTCGCGGATACGCTGCAATAACTTAACCAGATTAGTACTGTGCGGCAGATTAACTAGAATGAAGTCATCGCTCTCGGTAGCAAAACCACCTAGTTGATGCAAAGTTTTTTCGTCAAGCGTCACATTTGATTTTGTCTTATGTATGACAATTTGCTCTTCGCGCTTGGCTAGGCCAATGAAGGGAATGCGTGAACAATTCTGGGCATCGCGAGCATCGATTGCAGCGTCTAGCTGACCTTTGCCGCCATCAATCAGCACCAGGCTAGGCAAGCCCCAGGCCTTGCGATTCTTGTCGCTTAGGCGCCGGTGAATAGTCTCGTTCATATTGTAGAAATCATTGTTATGATCTAGCTTGGTCTTGAATTTGCGATACTCGGACTTGTTGCTAACGCCGTTGGTGAAGACAACCATGCTGGCTACCACGTCTGTACCTTGCATGTGACTAATGTCATAACCTTCGATTCTGAGTGGAAATTTGTCCATACTTAACAAGTTAACTAATTCATTTAAAGCGTGATCCTTACTGATGTCTAGGAATTCTTTGTCGCTGAATATTACTTGCTTATCCAAGCTCTTTAGAGCGAACAGTTGGTTGCGCAACTCGGTTGCCTGCTCGAAGTCGTGAGACTTGGCTGCCCTTTTCATGTCACGTTCGATTTCTTTGACTATTGTCTTACGACGACCTTCGATAATAGCAATTAGCTTGCGCAGATTTGTTCGATAATCTTGCAAGCTGGTCTTGCCTTCTTCTAGTCCGGGATCAAGACCAAGATGATAATGAAGCGTGGCGCGCTTCTGACCAACTATGCGCTTAGTAGCATATGGGAAGACCCGCCTGAGCAGCTTCAAGGCTTGCCGCACGGCTTGCGTGCTGAAGTAAGGTCCGAAGTAACGCGCACCATCATCTAGCGGCCGACGCGTAGTACTAACAGTCGGGTAATCACTATCATAGTCGATCCGTATATAGCTCAGCGCCTTATCATCACGCAACAAGATGTTGTAGCGTGGCATGTAGCGACGAATTAGCTCGGCCTCTAAGAAGAGCGCCTCGAGTTCACTATCGACAACCATCCAGTCAATGTCAGCGATCTCTGCAACTAGAGCCAGGGTCTTAGGATCACGACTCCGCGACTGCTGAAAGTATTGTCTTACCCGATTACGTAGCACGGCCGCCTTGCCAACATAAATAATGTCGCCGGCTTTGTCCTTATGGAAGTAAACACCTGGCTGAGCCGGCAACTCCGCTAACTTACTGCTTAAAACTTCGTTCATCTTCTTATCTACTTTAACCTAGACTTGCTTTTTATTAATATCAGTGATATAATATAGTTATGTCAGGATCAGAAAATATTTTTGAATCTATAATGCGAGCTCAGTTCTCGGACAGGCCATATGGATGGGACGAGCTCCATCTCGATTTGGTGTTTCCGCACATCGAACCAAACAGTTCGGTTGGACAGTTTGCTGCCAAGTTAACAGCCGAAGCTGAGTTTGCTGAAACAGACTATAACATGGTCATTAATGAATCGGACTTACCCAATGTTCCCGCATATGAGCATAGCTATGAGCTAGCTACAGCTCGTGAGGGTACATTTCTATCCTTGCTCGACACGATCAAAAGTAAACTTCAGGAATACGAAGGCAGTGTTGATGTGGACACATATAAAGCTTTTGTGGTTGACGCTTGCAGAAATGAACAACGCTTTATGAGAGAGACTAATCATTACTCTAGAGGTGATGCGGCTAATTTGAGCCGACTTCTTATTAAAACAAGCCATCTGTTGCGTGCTGAACCAAGCAAACATTTTCAGTTGTTGCGCCAGCCCACGGTAATTTAGCTAAGCTTATCGGGTAGAGTGGGCATGGTCAGGTTGTGAAGTTTGCAGTGCTTAATCATGCCCGCGCAACTCTCACAGATTAAGATGAGGTCGTTGCAGGCCTTGTCAGCACAGTTCTCGTAATTGCTGGTTTTGCCCTGGCAATGCGTACAAATACCAATATCGACGGCTTTGTCAGAGAACTTAGTGCCCATGCGGCCATCGAAGACATAGAGTGAACCTTCCCATAGTCCATCATCACCGTATTTTTCACCGTATTTGTGAATACCGCCATCAATCTGATAAACCTCGTTGAAGCCCTGCTTTTTCATAAGCATGCTTAAGACTTCGCAACGAATGCCGCCCGTGCAATATGTAACTACAGGTTTATCTTTGATGGCATCGTACTTGGGATCACTTAATTCTTCAGCGTAGTCACGGGTATGTCGGACATCAGGTACAACAGCATCTTTGAATTTACCAACAGCGGCTTCGTAGGCATTGCGACCATCGAAGAAGATAACGTCTTCACCACGCTCGGCGATTAATTCATGCAGCTTTTCGGGCTTGAGGTGTTTGCCGCCGCCGACAATACCCTGCTCATTGACTTCTATGTCGCTCGCGGCACCAAACGTGACAATCTCCGGACGTACCTTAACAATAAGCTTGGGGAAATCGTCACGGCTGCCTTCTCCCCACTTGAAATCAGTGCCTCTAAAGGCAGCGTAGGCTTTGGTCGCCTTGATGTAAGTCTTAAGATCCTTGATATCGCCGCCGAGTGTGCCATTGATGCCGTGCTCGGCTATCAAGATTCGGCCTTTTAGGTTGAGCTGCTCGCAAAGTGCTCGTTGCCATAACCTAACAGACTCCGGGTCTTTGACTGGTGCAAACTTGTAATAAAGGATAATTTTTTGCATCTTATTAAATTATACCCTCTAGGCTCTCGTCATATATAGAACCAGTATGACCAAAACCAGAATGCCTGTAATAGCTACGAAGCTTAGATTAATAATTTGGCGTTGTTTTTTGAGTTGGTGGAGATGACTGGCTTCGTACTTGGCGCGAGCCCTGAAGAAAGCAACTTCTTCGCCGCTGTCACCAACGTCTACATTGGCTGCCTTAAGCAGCTGATCGAGGGCGGCGGCAGAGCCGCCGCCAGAGGCACCAGCCGCCGGTGCAGTCGGCACAATATCACGCAGTGCCGGATCGCGCTCAAAGTCGATCTCGCGCTCAACAATTTCGCGTCTCAGAGCCTTGTTGAGATCACCGCCACGTAAATGCTCAGCGACCAAGCGCCTTAATCCGCGCTCACCGACCAGATGAGTCTCGTAGATTTGGCGCAAGCTGCTGCCTTCAATAATGATTTTTTCACTGAGGCTGAGAAGTTCGGCTCTTGATAGGGTTTCGACACTTTTGTCTGGGAGCCTAGTTTCTGCTGATTTGGCCTGTAGCTTAATGTGCGCTTCTTCGATGTTTAGCTTGGACTCTGGTCGCTTCTCTGTACGGCGATCTTTGCTTGATTCAGAAGCCGATATCATCATGTGGCCGAGATGTTCGGGTTGCTTGGATGATTCGCTATGGGCAGCATTTAGCCTTTCGATAATGACCGGCCCGGTGGTTCTGACTTTTTCGGCGGCCACGCGTCTGATGGTGCTTTCTTTTTTCTTGAGCTCCCACTCTAGGTTATAAACTTGTTTTTCTAGCCTCTTTTGGATTGGCAACAACTTCTTTTCGGTTTTGATACGTCCGCGGCGACGGCCTATAAGGTAACCAATAATGCCGCCGATTAATGCCGAAGCTGCTGGGTTGCCGCGGTAAACAGATTCGACCTGCGGTTCAGCTTCTGTTGGTGGAGCCGGCGTAGGGGCAGCCGTGTTGGGATTGAAACCGCCAACGCCAAAACCGCCGGGTCCACCTCCCCAGCCACTGCCAAAGCCCGGCGGCGGCACAGTTCCGGCCGGAGGAATCGGGGGCTGTCCAGAACCACCGTTAGTTGCCGTTGACGTAGCATCGGTTTCGTCATTTTCTTCGACAGCAGCTTCTGATGATGCTGCTTCGATTGAGCCTGCTTCGTCTTGATGATCAATTGATACTTCTTCGGTAAGCTCATCACTGTCGCTTTCTTCAACCTCAGTCTGACCGTCAATCTCATACGCCTCAGCACCAAGTTTGGCCAAAGTATTTTTGAGCGCCGTATCAGAGTCTTCACCCTCGACAATTAAGTCTCGGAAGTGTTCGACTGCCTCATCACCAGCGATTTGTTCAGGATCAGTGGCTTGCTCACTTGATTGTTCGACACTGGCTTGCTGGGCTACAATAGTCAACTGACGTTCAATAATTGGCTTTTCGGCTTCGCCGATTTGCTCTAGCGGAGCCGCTGTCTCGGACACAGGACTAGTCTCAACCATTTCGAGACTTGGAGTCTCGGGCTTGATCTTGACAGGCTCGGGCTTCTCCAGACTGAATAAGCTTTTTCGAGGCGATTCTGGGGTCGGTTCTATAGCTACTAAGCCAATTGATTCGGGTTTGCGATCTTTTGACTTGCGTGACTCCTTCTTGTCTGGCTTGAAGTCAGAATCGTCGTCTTCTACTAATGGGGCGGCTTCCATGGGCTTATGTGACTATCCGTAGCGTTTGGTTTGCATTCATTAACACTTTAGTATAAGATGACAGGCATCATATTAGCAATATCGTCCTGCTAAGTTACGGGATGATTTAACCGGAGGCGGAATAATGTACATTACACCAAAACTACAGCCAATCTTGACCGCCATGCCGGCGCGCTAAGACTCCTTGGCTGTTCAAAACAAGCATAAACTCTTAAACTAAAGTTAAGTAAACCGACACTGCAGGAGGCGGTGATCTATGAAATCTCACAAATCCACTTCTACGAATGTTAAGACAATTAAACTGTTCTGGCATTTTACGAGTGCCCACCCTTGGCTTTTTTGGTATGCAACCATAACGGCTGTTATTGCTACGCTGGCCAATAATATTATTCCACCTTTGGTGATTGCCAAGGCCTTTAATCGTCTGCAGCATCTATACGCCACAAATCAAGCTATAACCTTTGATGTGATGAAGCCATATTTAATTGGCTATAGTGCGTCTATAATAGCGGCGTTTTTCTTGTGGAGAACACAGGCCTACTCAGCTTGGCGTTACTTCATATTGACCGAACAGACAATAATGGAAAAAGTCTTCGACCATATCCAATATATGGACGATAAGTTTCACTCTGATCGCTTTGGGGGTGCTCTGGTATCGCAAACCAATAAGTTAGTCACCGCCTATGATCGTGTTGCCAACATCTTTAACTGGAGCATTATGACGGGCATAACTGCCTTTGTGTCATCGCTAATCGTTTTGGCATTCGTTAATACTTTTTACGCCGCAGTCTTCTTTGTTACGTCCGTGCTTTATTGCGTGGTGATCTATAAGCAGATGATGCGTCAGGTTCCATACAATCGCACTCTTTCTAGCAGCGAAAGTGACACTACGGCCAAGCTAGCAGATACGATTACCAATGTTGCTACAGTCCGAGCTTTTGCCGGTGAGCCGATTGAATCCAAGCTATTCAATCGCCAAACCACGCACACTAGGAAGTCATTCATCAAGCTTGTTAACGTACAGACTGTTAACGAAGCAATTGGTCATGGGGGCACCGCCCTTATAGAGATTCTGGCCTTCGGGATTGGTCTATGGAGCATTACGATGTTTGCTACCCCAATCGGGGCGCTATACTTGGCCATAACTTACACAATGGCTCTGTCGGAGCGACTCTGGCAATTTATGTTCGTACTTCGTGATGTTAGCCGAGCGCTTGGTGACGCTGGTGACATGACTGAAATTCTCGAGCTTGAACCAGCCGTTAAGGACAAACCTACCCTAGAGCCATCGCGAATCAGTGCAGGTGCAATTAATCTAGTCGATGTTAGTTTTCATTACGATGAAAAACAAAATGCCCTGTTCGAGAATCTTAATCTGAATATTCAAGCTGGCGAACAGGTCGGGCTAGTTGGTCACTCCGGCGGCGGCAAGAGCAGCCTAGTAAGATTGCTATCGAGATTTATGGATGTCGCCTCGGGTCAAATACTGATTGACGGTCAGAATATTGCTAACATCAGTCAGCAAGCCTTGCGTAAGCACATCGGTTATGTGCCGCAAGATCCATTGCTGTTCCACCGCAGCTTGATGGAGAATATTCGCTACGGCCGACCGGAAGCAACCGATGAGGAAGTAGTAAAAGTAGCTAGCCTGGCTCATGCTGACGAATTCATTCGGACACTGCCTCAGGGTTACGAAACTCTGGTTGGCGAACGAGGCGTTAAGCTGAGCGGCGGCCAGCGTCAACGCGTGGCCATTGCTCGAGCCATGCTCAAGAATGCACCTATCCTGATACTGGATGAAGCGACTTCAGCGCTGGACAGCGAGAGTGAAGTCTTAATCCAGGACGCGCTCTGGAAGTTAATGGAAGGTCGCACCGCCATTGTCATTGCCCACCGCCTGAGTACCATCCAAAAAATGGATCGCATTATTGTAATGGAAGATGGCGCGATTGTTGAGCAAGGCTCGCACAAGCAGCTGCTCCAACAAGAAGGTACTTACTCCAAGCTTTGGACGCACCAATCAGGCGGCTTCTTAGAGGACTAAGGTACAATTAAAGCATGAGTCCTTGGTCACCGGTTAGTTCGCCAAGCTGGGCGGCGCTGGCGCTGTATCTTAAGTATTGGCGTCAGTTCCCTTGGTTAACATTTGGCAGCGTGATGTTCAGCTTGTGCCGCGGACTGCGCGCCACCATAACACCTTTGCTGATCGCCCTGACTCTGGGACAACTGATTCATGAACACTCGATTAATGTTGGTCTACTGGTGCTGACTGGTTGTTTTGAGCTGGGTATAGTTTTTTTGAGCTTCTTGCTAGACACCTACTGTGTGGCCGTGCTGCATAATCGAGTCGCCGAAGCTATATATGACGATTGTTTTGTTTATCTTAGCCATCAAGACTATGCTTTCTTCACCGATAATTTTAGCGGCTCCTTAGTCACGCAGGCCAGCCGTTTCGCCAAGGTCTACACGACTTTTAACGATGTTGTCTTGTTCGAACTGCTGCCGCAACTTACGGTTGTACTGGTGTCGGTCGGGGTTATGGCGTATTACAGTCCAATTATTGGCTTGGTCACACTACTGATGTGGATATTTGTGGAGGCCTTGGTCGTCAAGTTTGCCCTGCTCCGCTTGCCCATCCGTCGTGGTGCCATCGCCAAAGAGACTGAGCAAATCGGTGAGCTGGCCGATACAATCACAAATGCTCTGACTGTTAAGACTTTTGCAGCCGAAGATCGCGAGATCGAGCGCTACCAGCGGATTAATGTAGCTCGCGGCAAATTGTTTATCTTCGCCTGGCGTCGTGCGGTTCGCAACGGTTGGATTATTGACAGCTTCTGCGCCGTGCTGCAGATGGTTGTTTTTGCCGGTGGCATTGTGGCGGTTTATCACGGCAGTATCGGTATCGCCACGTTCTTATTGTTCCAAGTCTATATACTCCGAATTATCGACAATATGCATCGCAGCACCTTTATGGTCAGACAGTTCGAAGCGGTGGCCGGTGACGGACAAGAAATGGCCGAACTGCTAAACCAAGCTCCGCTGGTGCAAGATAAAGCTTCGCCGGAGAAATCGCAAATCTCGCGCGGTGCGATTGACTTCAAGTCCATGACTTTTAATTATCATGATGCGAATAATGACGATGTGTTATTCTCTGATTTTGGCCTGCAGATTAAGAGCGGCGAGAAGATTGGCCTGGTTGGTCCTAGCGGTGGCGGCAAAACCACTATCACTCGTCTGCTACTGCGGTTCATGGACGTCCAAGGCGGTGCGATTGTGATCGACGGACAGGACATTAGGGATATTAAGCAGCAGGACTTACGTCGCGCCATTGCCTACGTACCACAGGAGCCTTTGCTATTTCACCGTTCGATCAAAGAGAATATAAGCTATGGCAAACCCGGCGCTAAGGATTCTGAGGTTATTGCCGTGGCTAAGAAATCTTTTGCACACGAATTCATCTCACACCTGCCCCAAGGCTACGACACTCTTGTTGGCGAACGCGGCGTTAAGCTAAGCGGCGGTCAACGACAACGTGTGGCAATAGCTCGTGCCATGCTAACTAACGCACCGATTCTGATACTTGATGAAGCGACTTCGGCGCTAGACAGCGAAAGCGAAAGGCTGATTCAGAAAGCTCTCTGGCAACTAATGAAAGATAAGACAGCTGTAGTAATCGCCCACCGCCTGAGCACTATTCAGCGCATGGATCGAATTGTGGTTGTTGATGAAGGTAAGATAATTGAGCAAGGCTCGCACGATAGCCTGCTCAAAAAGAACGGCCTCTACGCTAAGCTATGGTCCCACCAATCGGGTGGATTTATAGAAGATTAGCCGAGGCTACTCGCCTTCTGGTTGGGCCTTGTCTTCGGTCTTGTTTTCGGATTTGGCGGCTTCCTTAGGAGCTTCGCCCTCAGTAGAGGACTCGGCTTCACCTTCAGCAGCTTCTTCGCCTTCGGCTTCTGGAGCTTCTTCTTCGGCATCACCACCAGCAGCATCATTAGCGGCCGCTAGAGCACTTGGCTCATAAACAGTGGCAATGGAGTGCTCCAGCTCAGTCTCGAGTTCTACACCCTCTGGGATGGTTAGGTCGGCAACCGTCACGTGATCGCCAACTTCTACAAGTTTCTCGGCATCGTAAGTCAGGAAGTCGGGCAGCTTGGTAGCGATGGCCTTGACCTGAACGGATTCTAGCTGGGCCAAGACGATGAAGCCGGCGCGTTCGGCTGGGCTGGATTCATTGCCTTCGTCGTAGCGTGGCTTAACTGGTATTTCGGCTTCGACCTTTTGGTTCTTGTCGACAGCATTGAAAACAACGTGAGTCAATAGGTGCTTCTTGGGGTCAAACTGAGCCGTCTTAATAAGTGCTACGAACTTCTTGTCGCCAGCGGTTAGTTCGATTGGGTGGTGCTTGCCAGCCTGCTTCCAGACCTTGAGCATGGCCACTGAATTGCCCTGAACATGAACCGAATCCTTGCCATGATCGTGAATCACAGCCGGTACCACACCATCGCGCCGAAGGTGCTTAACGGCTTTGCCAGTTACGGTGCGCGGATCTAGCTTCAAACTAATAGAATCATTGGACATGGACTTACCTCTTAATTGCTTGGTTTGTATTATAACAGATGTGGCCGGACTCTGCAGCCTTAACTCGACTTAAGCGTGCCAGGGGTGAGTTTTGCGTAAGCCGAATTTACCAGTAAGCTTAGGGGAATGTTTGACGTCGCACAAATAATCCAAGCTGGTGGATTGCTGCTTATTGCGGCGATTATATTTGCCGAATCCGGCATGTTCATTGGCTTCTTCTTCCCTGGTGATACCTTGCTTCTGACAGCCGGCGTCTTCGCAGCTCAGGACAAATTGCCGCTTGTGACCACTATCTTGGTCATAGCGATTGCCGCCATTATAGGCGACAATCTTGGTTATCATATCGGCAAACGTTATGGTCGCCGCCTATTTAGTAAGCCCGACGGTGTGGTATTCCGGCAAGAATATGTTCATAGAGCCGAAGCTTTTTACGAACGGTTTGGCAGCAAGACTATGTTAGTCGCTCACTTCGTGCCAATTGTTCGAACCTTCGCACCACCCGTAGCCGGAGTAGCCAATATGAACTACAAGCAATTTTTCGTTTTTGATGCTATTGGCGACGTGTCATGGGCTATCAGTGTAACAATGGTCGGCTATTGGTTTGGGACTAAGATTCCCAATATTGATCACTATATCCTGTTAGCTGTCGGCTTTGTCATGATATTCACGCTTGGCCCGACCTTCTATCACTTGGCCAAGGCCCTGATTGAAACCTATCGCCGGAAGGATAGAACTTAGGGTTAGCCCTCGTCCGCTTGACTGTCCGATAATATTCGGGTTTGCATCTCAACGAAGGCTGTTATGGTCGCCTCATTAACGTCTTGGGAACGTAATGCATCGATTGCCCTGTCAGTATCATGTATCAGCCAGCCGAATACCGTAGGATCATCTTGTCGTTCTTGCAAACCTACCGCTTCAGCCGCGACTAAGTGCGCTGCTTTTGATATAGCCAACATTGTCCTGTAGGTAGGTCTATTCATTTGAAGCCTTGGGTCTACCAATAGATGACCATCAATGTGTTGCGATGTGTGATAAAGCGTAAAGTCCGGCTTAACTCGTTGCTGCCCTTTTTGCATAATCTGCTTGAGCCAGGTTGCGTGCTCTTCGCCTCGTTGTTCAAGTCCGTCAAGTATAATCAAGGATACTCCGGCTATCTTTGCCTCTAGTAAATCTGGAGATTCAAATGTCCAAGATGGATCCGCTCCAGGTTCAAGTACATCATCAATACAGAACTCATCGAGTGGAACCGTTTCTTTTGGGGCTGGATTGCCCCCCGCGCCGCCTTGAATGGTCATACTAGCCTCTCTTTCACTGTACTGCCAAGTGTGTCTTGACCTAGTCTTGCTTCACCCAAAGCAACTTGGCAGGCAAAGTCTAACCGAGACTCGAGACTTGCTATTTGCTCGGGCGTAATCGCAGCCTGTTCACCTACATATTCAATCTGTGACATCTATGTATTATAGCATATTTGTCAAGTATTGGCCAGTGTAGCTGGTTTTTACTTTGGCGACTTGCTCAGGGGTGCCTTCGGCCACCACTTGACCACCGGCATTACCGCCTTCCGGACCCATGTCTATTAGCCAGTCGGCATTCTTGATGACGTCAAGATTGTGCTCGATTACGACCATACTGTTACCGGCATCGACTAAGGCATGCAGCATGTTGAGCAGTTTGTCGACGTCAGCCATATGCAGTCCAGTGGTTGGCTCATCGAGAATGTACAGCGTCTTGCCAGTTGGACGGCGTGATAGTTCGGTGCTGAGCTTGATGCGTTGGGCTTCGCCGCCGCTGAGCGTGGTGGCCGACTGGCCAAGAGCAATGTAACCCAATCCAACATCAACCAAGGTCTGAAGCTTGCGGGCAATACTTGGGATATTGACGAAGAACTCGAGAGCCTGTTCACAAGTCAGATCAAGAATGTCGCTGATGGTCTTGCCCTTGTAGTGAATCTCCAGAGCTTCACGATTATAGCGCTTGCCGTGGCAAACTTCGCACGGCACATAAACGTCCGGCAGGAAGTGCATTTCGATCTTGATAATGCCATCGCCAGCACAGTTTTCGCAGCGCCCGCCTTTGACGTTGAAGCTGAAGCGACCGGCACTATAACCCCTCAGTTTGGCTTCTGGCAAGCTAGCGAACAGCTCTCTTATGGGGGTGAAAAGTCCGGTATAGGTAGCCGGATTGGAACGCGGTGTGCGGCCAATCGGTGACTGGTCGATGATGATAGCTTTGTCCAGATGCTTGATGCCTTCGATGTTATCGTGACGACCAGGAACCGAGTTGGCGCGGTGCAATCTTGCCAGCAGCTCCTTGGCTAGAATATCGTTGATCAGGCTGGACTTACCGGAACCGCTGACGCCGCTTACTACCACCAACTTGCCAAGTGGGATTTCGACATCGATACCACGAAGGTTGTTTTCGCGGGCACCTTTGATGATGATTGCTTTGTCGTTGCCTGGGCGGCGCCTTTTGGGCACGGAAATTTCTTTTTTGCCAGAAAGGTACTGAGCTGTAATGCTGGCCTTGGCCTTCATAACTTGATCTGGCGAACCAGCAGCTACAACCTTACCGCCGTGAATGCCGGCACCTGGACCAATGTCGAGTAGATAATCAGCAGTGCGGATGGTTTCTTCGTCGTGCTCGACGACGATAACGGTATTGCCCAGATCCCGCAGGTGCTTGAGGGTTCTAATTAGTCTGGCGTTATCGCGCTGATGCAGGCCAATGCTTGGTTCGTCCAGAACATATAGGACACCCATCAGACCGGAGCCAATTTGGGTAGCCAAACGGATACGTTGAGCTTCGCCGCCGCTAAGCGTTGTGGCGCCCCTTAACAAGTTAAGGTAATTAAGACCGACGTCTTGTAGGAACTGCAACCTGGCACCGATTTCTTTGAGAATTAGATGGGCGATTTTGGCTTCTTTGTCATTAAGCTTCAGCTCTTTGAACCAGTTAAGAGCGTCGTCAATTGATAATGAACAAACATCCATAATCGATTCTTTGCCGACAGTAATAGCCAGGACTTCGGGCTTAAGCCTTAGACCGTGACAGGCGTGACATGGGCGCTCTTGCATGAAACGCTCGATGTCGCGTCTTATAAAATCGCTATCAGTTTCTTTGTAGCGTCTTTCGAGATTAGGTATAACGCCCTCGTAGGTTGTGTCAAAAGACCGCCCACTGCCAAGCGCAACGTTGAACTTTTGATCGCCAGTGCCATAAAGCACTGCCTCCAATTGTTTGGGCGTCAACTGGCCGGTCGGCACATGCAGCGAGAAGCCGTTTTTGTCAGCTACAGCTTGGAGCTTCTTGATGTACCAGGTATCAACGTTAATGCGATTATAAGGCCTGATGGCACCTTCGGCGATTGTCAGATTGCCGTTGGGGATCACTAGTTCCGGGTCAACTTCCATGCGGTTGCCTAGACCAGTACATACCGGGCAGGCACCATGAGGACTGTTGAAGCTAAAAGTGCGTGGTTCTAGTTCTGGGATTGTAACTTCAGGATGATCCGTGCAGGCATACATTAGACTATAAACCCATTCTTTTTTGTCGTCGGCATCAGCAATCAGCACCTTGCCGTCAGCTATATCCAATGCCTGTTCAACCGATTGAACCAAACGATTTCGACTGTCCTTATCATTGACCAGTCTATCGACAACTACCTCAATCTTGTGACGATAGCTTTTGTCCAAGGTTGGAAATTCGTCCAGCGCATACACCACGCCATCGACACGCACGCGAGCAAAGCCAGCTCGCTGGTATTGTTCAGGTATATGTTCAAAGGCACCCTTCTTGTCTATAACTACCGGTGCCAACACCATCAGGCGCTTGCCGCTGGTGGTGGCTACAATCTGATCAATAATGCCATTGGTGGTCTGTCTAACAACCGGTTTGTTATCAATCGGGCAATGCGGCACCCCAATTCTCGCAAACAATAGTCTCAGGTAATCATAAATCTCAGTGACTGTTGCAACTGTCGAGCGCGGATTGCGCGAGGTTGATTTCTGATCAATCGAAATCGCAGGGCTTAGGCCATCAATCTGATCAACGTCTGGTTTCTCCATTAGTCCTAGAAATTGTCGGGCATAGGAGCTAAGCGACTCGACGTAGCGACGTTGGCCTTCGGCATAAATAGTATCAAAAGCCAGGCTAGACTTACCCGAACCGCTAAGTCCGGTGATGACTACCAGCTTGTTGCGCGGTATATTGACATCTATGTTTTTGAGGTTGTGTTCGCGGGCGCCTTTGACAACTATTTCTTCAGCCACTAAATCTCCCTATTTTGCGCTCTTTTGCTCGCTGACTAAGGCGCTCAATTATACACAAAAATCGCTTGTTTTTCCAGTCCCTAGGCAGCAGCCAGAACTTTTAAGGCCTGTTCCTGTTTAGCAGCCTCTACAGCTAAGAAGGCGCCGCTAAGAACCATACCAAAAACTTTCGCTCGCTCTGGGGTTAATTTGGGAGAAGAACCGTTCAATTTGATACTTACCTGGTCAGTGGTCTCTTCTTCAGTACGCCGATCTAATATCCTTATCCAATAGTCTATGCTGGAAGCGCTGGTGACTAGTGTTTCATCGATTCCATTATCATGTGTCTGCGATTTTGCTTCTATACTTACTGCCATGTCAACTTCATTAGGAGAAGTCACCAAGGGCTTGAACCATTCTCGTTCTAGCTGCAGGGAGGCATTAGGGCCAAAGTAATTCCTGCCATGTGTGTAGTAGCTGCGCTCACCCGAAGGCACCAAGCCAAGACCGTCACTATATAAATCGACAGTCCGTACATACTTAAGCTGGCGTAATAGATGGGGGCTAATTCCTGAAAAAACCTTAAGAGCATCGTCTGGCGAAGCCGAGTCTGGCTTAGCAATAGAAGTAAAAGCTTCTTTCTCACAAGGAAGCTTATTGGGATCATCGGCTACGCCTTCCTTCAACGTATCATCGCGCGGCGTAAAACGCCCTTCGTTGGGATACAAAGCCTGTTCTTTTCTTTCCAGAGCACCTAAATTGAATGCTCGGCCATTAATAGCTAGACTAGCGGCCTGCAAAATCAGGGTATGAATTTGAACTGGCGATGCCATAGAGATACCTTCAAGTAAGTTCCGCCCTTCAACATAGGGCTCTACCATACTTTCGATACTTTCGACTAATGACCCTATCTTGGCTGGCTGTGCCATGATCGTTTCCTCGTTTACTGATAATGAACAATATAGTAGCTTAATCTACAAATGTAAAGTATTACTACTTACACAATTGACAGATCGTCTATTGCGAAGCATAAGCTTATATACACTATTCTTGACCTATTGACGAATAGGTGTATAATTCAGCTCAAGTCGTAAGGTTATAGGGGCACGTGATGTACAGTTTCTTTGTTCTAGGATTGATTCCAGGCACCAATATCTCAATCTCGTTTCAGGTCTGGTTGATGCTTATGGCTGCTTTGTTGGTTGGTGCAATTATTGCCAAGCCATACCTCGCGCGCTACATCAGGGACAACTTCGTCAACCCTCGCCCAGCACCACTTCACGCTAGCCAGTTGCATCTGCGGGCATTATAGATTCACCGTAGAGTTTTAACTCCTCAATTAGGTATTGCTGTTCGCCAGTGAGCTTGCCACTGGGTTTGCCGGCGGCAAGTTCGTCGAGGCGAGCAAAGTAGTTGGCCAACCGGCTGCTTGCATCACCTTCGACCAAACGCGTGTGACAGTAATTGTCCCATTCCTTTCGCTCGTCTGACGATAGGCTTGATGGATAGTTGCGAGCTTTGTACAGAGGCAAGAGGCTTTTGAGACGATCGTCTTTGAAGTTGGCGGCTAAGTCATGTAGTTCTTCTGGTTGGGCGACCCTGGTTATGTTCATTTGTCGCTTGTCGGCGTCACTGATGAAGCCTTCGTAGAGCCGTTCGTCAACGGTTTGCTGGTCATCGACTAGAGTAGCTTGAGCTTGTTCACGTTCGGAATCGAGCTGGACTAAAGCCTTAAGAACTTGGGCGGCGAACTCCGCCCTATGTTCTTGTAATAGCTTGTGATTGGCCCTGGCAACATCTAGGCTTAAGTCAATTCGCTCTTCGGTTGTCTTGTCCTTGACAACTCCTAGTGGAGCGATGGCCGGGCAGCGATTATGCTTGAGGGTTTTGATGGGCAAGCGCAGTGCGTCCGGGTCTCTGGTGAACCTCCACGCCTCGACCAACTGATCAACACTCATATCCAAGAAGACTGAGGGGTCTTGTCTTAGATCGTAGACCAAAGTCGAACCAGCTTGTGGGTGCTCCGCTAACTTCACGGCTACAGTGGTATGCAAATATTCGCTTGAGTAACGACCAGAAGTATAGACAAAAGGCTCCCCCTTGTTAACAAGCTCAGCTACTGTCTTTTTGTCGCGCATTTTCAACAGATATTCGAATAGGTCTGCTTGGTGCTCACGCACCAGTCTGGCAACATCGATGGTGGCCATCACGTCACTGAGCGCATCATGTGCCTTGATGTGACTTAACTTGTTAACCTTTGTTAGTAGCTCTAGCCGATTGGTTGGCTTGCCATCTGATGCAAAGGGCCATTCAATGCCATCTGGCCTAAGCGCTCGTGTCATTCTCACAATGTCCAATATGTCCCAGCGCGAGCAGCCGGCCTGCCAATGCCACTCATAAGCATCATAGAAGTTGCGGTAGTTAAGAAAACGCATGAATTCATCATCGAAGCGCACATTATTAAAGCCCGTGAAGATGGTGCCTGGCTGAGCAACTTCGGCATAAAAAAGCTTCAGAAACTCAGCTTCAGTCACGCCTTCAGCCAGGGTTTGTTGTGGTGTTATGCCAGTTACCAACACGGCGTCTGGCTCGGGCAAGACATCTGGTGTCAGCTTGATCAGTGTGTTGACAGGTTCGCCTATGGGCTTCAGGTTCATGTCGGTACGTTGGCCGGCAAACTGCATGGCTCTAGCCAACCTCGGGTTAAAACCAGAGGTCTCCAGATCATAGAAGAAGAAACTACCCTTCATTTGCTAACAGTTTATCACGTGCGCCTGGGTGAATCGTCCGCGAGCCTTAGTACTTAAACTCGCCAGCATCGCCGATTCTGATGATTTGTTCTGGCTCAATGCCTTGGCGGCGAAGTTCGTGCAATATACCGGCTCGACGCATGATGTCACGCAAACGCTGTATGCCCTGATCATTATCAAAGTCAGTTCTACCAGCAAACTTCTCGATGCGCTCCCCGGTAACAACGAAGACATCGCCTTGCCTGATAACTTCGTAGGCATCCGAGGTATTGGTTAGTTTGATGATAGGTAGGCCGGTTCTTTCGGGAGCGACGATTGGCTGCTTGGCTCGAGCCACCTTAACACTGTCCTTAAGAGCAAAGAGTAGCGCCTTGAGGCCATGCCCAGATTGTGAAGAGATGGCGAAGATAGTCGTCCCTTTTGGCACGACCTTTTTGAGCTGTCTCGTCAGATCAGCAATGATCTCATCGTCTAGACCCTCGACTTTGGTGAGAGCCACTATTTCTGGTCGTTTAGCCAGTTCGGGTTTGTAAGCCTTTAGTTCATTTTTAATAGTTTTATAAACTTTGACTACATCTTCGTTGTAGGCATCGATCAGGTGTAGTATGACGGCTGTGCGTTCAACATGACGCAGGAAGTCGTGACCTAGACCCTTGCCCCCCGAAGCACCCTCAATCAGCCCTGGTATATCGGCCATTAGCACGCTAGTGTTTTTGTCTATATCAACTACGCCGAGATTAGGCGTTAAGGTTGTGAAAGGATAGTCAGCGATCTCTGGACGAGCATTACTTAACTTGCTAAGTAATGTTGACTTGCCGGCGTTGGGCAGGCCAATCAGGCCAACGTCAGCAATCATTTTGAGCTCTAGATGTAGCTCCAGGCGATCGCCCTTTTCGCCTTTCTCGGCGAAGTTAGGTGCCTGACGACGAGATGATACAAAATGGGCATTACCGAAGCCGCCGCGACCGCCTTTGGCAACAATAACTTTTTGGCCATCTTGTACGAGATCAGCCATAACCTCACCATTAAGATTAGTTGCTAGGGTGCCGACAGGCAGAGCAACTATGTGGTCTTTGGCACTGCGGCCATGCTTGCGGGTCTTGTCACCGGGTTTGCCATTGTCTGCCCTCACCTCTTTTTGATAACGAAAGGTTGCCAGGGTGTTCTGGTTGCGGCTCGCCATCAAGATGATGTCGCCGCCGTCGCCGCCGTCGCCGCCGTCAGGGCCGCCTTTGTCGATAAATTTTTCGTGACGAAAGCTAAGCTTGCCGTCGCCGCCGTCGCCCGCCATCACCACTACGTTTACTTTGTCTACAAAACTCATTATCTATCAGTATAAGCTAAGCAACCCACGGAGTTTAGCGATAAATATAATTGTTGAAGTGACCGGCTGGCACCCAGTTGGCTGTCGTACCTACTCTACCCCAACCAGCTAGACCATTCATGTCCGAGTATTTGACCATGGCACCGTCTTCGGATACGGCCTCTATGACCGCCACGTGACCGTAGCCTGGACCAGTAGTCTGAGCCACAGCCCCTGCTACCGGTCGCTTACTAACCGTCCAGCCACTAGATGGAGCGTAGTAAGACCAAGTGTTAGCATTACCCCAGTTAGATGGCACGGGTAGACGGTTGGCAACATACCAGGTGCAATAGCCGTAGTCATAACCGTTGGAACCATAGACGGCTGCAGTTCCCCAAGCAAATGCGCCTAGCGTAGCTGTCCGATAGTTCGGTGTCGCTGTCTGAGCACCGTCAGGAATGATAATGCGTTGGCCGACGGTTAGGCCGCGAATTTCGGCATCATTGTAGGCAATGATTTTGTCTTTGCTAGCATGAAACCTAGCTGCCAAACTATCGGGTGTGTCGCCATTGTTAACGGTGTAGACGATTCCGCTGACAGGTGGAATAGCCAGTTTGACGCCAACGGCAACAGAATCTCCAGATATATTGTTGGACCAACGTATGCTATCCGAGGTAACACCAAACTTTGAGGCAATAATAGATATGGTATCTCCAGCTACGGCCGTGTACTCTCGTATATCGGCGCTAGACTTAAGGGCGGTAGCAACAACTTGTGGCTTGCTGATTACATTGTTGCTAGAGGCAGCCACTGCTACATCGGCCGCCTGCGATTGAGCTTGATTATTAATCGCCGTGGTTTCGGGCAAACTGCCTAGACGAGCTATGGTTAAGGCGATATCGGCCGAAGAGACTTGATCTAGCGGGTTGGCTATAGCACTAGTCTCGTTAGCGCTAAGCACTGGCACAGACAGACTGTCAGTACGTGGATTGTGCACTACAAATGTCAAGATGACACCCAGCACGACGACATTTGATAAGAGCAGCCCAGCGCGCACGACACGTCGTCGTACGGCTTTGCGGCGTAACTTCAATTGCAAACGCTTATAAAAACCAGCCGACTTAATACTTGTCGGTACGCTTAAACGATCGCTAATTGATGAGGACGAGGTTGTACTAATATAGTCTCCTTGAAAGGTAACGACGACTGGAGCATGCGAGTGTTCACCCCTGTAAGACGTTACCGGACTATTATAGCAAAAATCAGCCTACAAGCAAGGTTTTTGTGCTTATCTACCCCTGTCAATTAACTGCTACTGATTACAGAGTTTGTGGCAATATTTGGCTGTTAGAGCTTCGTGATCCTGCAGCGTACTGGAAAAGTGGGTAGTACCGTCATCCCCAGTAACGAAGTACAGCCAGTTAGTGCTGGCTGGATGCGCTGCCGCGGCCAAAGTATTGGCCGTAACCGTACTGATAGGCGTAGGTGGCAAACCGAGATGAGTGTGAGTATTGTAGATTGAGTCATAGGCCAAACTTGGTGCATATCCAGCAGCTATGGCACCATAGCGGGTTGTGACATCTGAGCCAAGCATCATGCCATTCTTGAGGCGGGTCAGGAAGACCTGGGCTGCCTGTGTCTGATCCTCAGGCTTATCTACCTCCTGGGTAATAATGGAGGCTAGGATTAGTCCCTGATAAGTGGTTAGCCCCTCGGCCGCAAAAGCAGCCTGAACATCTGGTGTCAGATGTTGACCCATCTCGACCAGCGATTCACGAACTATGAATGACGCCGAGGTTGTCGAGTCTTTTTGGAAGGAATCTGGCCATAGCAGACCTTCTAGAGTCGTGACATCGGCTGGCTTGTAAGCCAGAGCTGGTAAATCTTTGTACTGAGCGGGGTCAAGAGCTTGATCAACATCGGCCGGTGCAAAACCTGCATTAATGAGATCCGCCCGCACCTGATCGATGCGACGTCCGGGCAGAATGGTTACCAATCTAGTAGCTACCTTGCCGCCGCTAAGCGTTTTGACGATCTCGGGGGTGCTCTGGCTAGGCGACAAAGCGTAGGTACCAGCCTGCAGCTGATTACCCAACTCTTTGCTATGAATGTAGAGCTGGAAGGCCCAGGCACTCCTGATAAGATGGTCTTCTTCTAGACCGACAGCAATCTCTTTGGTCGAACTGCCTTTTTCGACAGTAAATATTTGGGTTTTTTGGTTGTTACTAACAGGCTCTAGGTCACGGTAATAAATACTACGCGATATGAATATGCCGATAATAGCCAAGCCGAGCAGCCCTCCGAGCAGCCACCAGACCCGCTTGGGAAGGCCAAAGTACTTGGGGCCAGATTTGTAAGCAACCATCTAAGCTACCGTTTCTTTATGTTCAGCGTGCTGATCAAGTTCGGCTAAGAAGTCTTGAAGGATGTAAGTGGCGGCCAGAGCATCAATATCACCGCGACTATAAGGTTTGCCGCGGCTCTTGAGCTCATCCTCGGCCTGCCTAGAAGTCACAGCTTCGTCTTGGAAATGAATCGGCAATGAAAGATCGCCTTTGAGCTGGTCAGCAAAAGCCTTAATTACCCCTGTTTGATCAGTGGCTTGGCCATCTAGGCCGCGTGGCAAACCTACTACCACAGCTTCTACATTTTCGGCGTCAATAATGGCCTGGAGCGCTTGCACAAAGTCGGCATCGTTCTCCAAGGTTTTTAGCGGTCTGGGCAAGCGTGATGCAAGAGATGCTATTGCCAGACCAATCCGTTTAGACCCCACATCCAAGGCCAGTGCGGAACTATTGATTGCTGGCATCCGAATTAGTTGATTTGGCCGTAGAAGTTGGCTTAGCTATATCGACAGTTATGCGGCTGGTCTTCTTGGGAACATTGCTCACCCAGAAAGGACTGAGCTTGACATCAACGCTCTTAACATCGGGGTTGCTCGACAGTTGCGCTTTAATCGCGCCGGCCTTTTTGCCGGCGGCTTGTTCACGAATGGTGTTAACGTCCAGGTCAGGTCCGGCTGTAGCCGAAGTGCTCATTGTTAGCTGACCACCGGTAGCCGAAATACTGTCAACATTGAACACAGCCTTGGCTAGACCATTATCCAAGATACTTTGCTTATCAGTGTCAATTTGGGTCTTGATATCATTCTCAACCAGAGTCTTAAGATCATCTTGTTTAACACCAAACATGGTATATGTGACTACCTCGGTAACCGTTACGCTGTTAGCGACGTCACCAACTTTGGCACTGGTAGTTACTGTCGGCGTGCCAGCCGTATAAGTAGCGTCAATGGCGTATAGCTTATCCTTCTTGAGTAGGTCGCCTAGAGCCTTCTTAAGTTCGGCGTCGTTGGCCACAATCTTGGCCTTAGCACTATTGATGTCGTTCTGGTTGACGCTCTGTACTATGCTGTCGGTGCCGCCAGAGATAGTGCCGCCACTCCCTGACAAGAATGAGCTGCCAGCAATTGTAAAACTAGCGCCAGACGGTAAGTTAAAGGCTGTGCCGCCATTCTGGGCAATAACACTTACAGGCGCTTTGCCATCGTTCTTACATTGGCCGTTTGATTTAAAGTTACTAGCTGGAATGCTAACCGTGGATTGACTAATGTAGGTGTTGCCGCCCGAGCTGAGGCCAGTACCAGCTGGTAGTGAATAGTCAGAATCGGTACAGTTCGTGACCGTAACGCTGCCGCTAGCTTTGTTACCATTATTCTTCTGGCCAGTTGTAGGAACGGTTTGGGTATAGGTCTTGGGTACCGAAGCCAGCTTGGCGGGCACGGTGTTGTCCGTAGCCTTAAGGGTTGTTGCGGTTGTCGATAAGTTGAGATTTACGTTGGTGTTAACCTTGGTGGCATCGGTTTGAATAGTAATCTTGGCCTTGGGCAGTGCAGTATTAGCAAAGACTAAGCCGAATATCAGGAACACCAACAATATGCCGCCGCCGATCAGCAGCAGGCGGAAGCGGTCGAAGTCTGGTACGGCTAACTTCTTGCTCTTCTTGCCCTTGTTCTTACTATTTGGTGGATCAAATGTCTTAGGCTTGGGCGCACCATCCTCTTCTGGCGGCAAGTCGTCATCATCAAGTACCAAGGTCTCGACATCATCGTCTGAGGGAGGCGCGCCGGCTAGTTCACCAACGCTTTTGTCAGGATCAACTTCTGGTTCGCCATCGGCAAGCTCCTCAGCAACGGTTTCTTCGCTATCGTCAAAGGCTTTTGGTGCTGATGGAATCTCTGGCTTACTGGTCAACGTTTTGGCAACATGAACACCGGCAACGCCAGCCAGCGGCAAGAGACCAGCTTCGGAGGTTATAAGTACTAGGCTCTTCTTGGAACTATCAGCCGCACGCTTGAGCAGCTTCATATTAACAATGCTCTGAAAAACAGCTGCGCGCTTCGGCAACACGAGAGCGACAACCTTGCCCTTGCTGGCTGTCAGCTTGTCAATAACACCGGTGATTTCGTCGTCGATGTCAATATAGATGGTATCTTTGTCGGCTGCCATAGTTATACGCTTAACATTTTATCAATTTTGTCACGAATAGAGCTAGTTTCGCCGGCAAATTGCTTAGTATCCATGCCGACTCTTAGTAAGCCCATGGCAGTAATAAAGGTGTGATCGTTGACGTCACCAGTCTTGTCAACAATACCGGAAACTTGATCAGGTCTTATGTGATGAACATTGGGCTTGCGGGTAAAAGGCAGACTCTTATACCATGCGCCATCTTCCAAACGATCCATTAAAAGATCAAGTGACGAGCCGCCGCCACAGAGAAAGATGCGGTGCGGCAAGTGATCTAACTTGGTAAACTCGCTGAGAGCCAGTTCAATACCGCCTATCCAGACCTCGGCTGTCTTGCTGAGGGCGGCTTCAATGGCTGGTCGCTGGGGGACTGGCGCCTTGTTGTTGCTGAGACCGACTTTTAGCTCCTCAGCTTGTTCGAACTCAACACCTAGATCACGTTCAACAGCATGGGTGTAGGCACGACCGCCAATGCCGAACATCTTGGTTCCCTGCACGCCACCTTCGTTGATAACGGCAATGTCGGTCGTGCCGCCGCCGACGTCCATTAGTATGGCGCTGAGGCTTTGGTTGGGATTGTTGCCGATAACAGCTCTCGCGACGGCAAAAGGCTCGGCGGCCACGGCTAAGAGATCGAGATCAAGCTCTTGGGCGGTCTTCTCCAGAGCTCCAATGTGAATCATCGGCGCGAAGGCAGTATATAGCTGCACCACAACATCATTGCCCTGAAAGCCAATTGGGTTAGTCACTGGGTAACCATCAATTTCAATACTGACTAGAGCACTGTTAACTAGACGGACTTCGACTTCTTTGCCGCCAAGCTCCCAGGCTAGTTGTTGCTTGGCCTTGGTCTGCGCTCGCTCTTGCACTAGATTGATAATCTTCTCCATCTCGGCAATGTCGAGCGGCTTGGTAGCTTGTTTGCGAGCAACTCTAATGGTGGTAGTAGTACCTTTGACTAGTTCGCCAGCAATACCGATGATTGCCGTGCGTACACTGATGCCAGCCTGTTCTTCGGCTTGGTTAAGCGCCTTATCACAGTTCTCAACGACACCAGCAATGTCAGCGATTGCGCCGGCTTGCATGTCGCTTAAGCTTTGGTGAGCGCGGCCGACACCGATGATCTCCATATTGCCGTCTTTGCCAGCTTTGCCTACTAATGCCTTGACGAATTCGGTACCAATATCGAGCGCTACCAGGTATTCTTCGCCCTGTTTGCCAGCTTTGGCCTTGATTTTGGCTGAAGCCTTTTTGGCACCGGCTCCTGCGGTTTGAGCTACGCTGCCGCCAACGCTTTTAATTTTTTGAAGCATATCCACTATTTTAGCACAATCTTATCTGGAAACAGCTCGTTGCACGTCGCTTTCACCTAGACATTACATCTTAACGTTGACTATATATTAAATTCCTTCATTTTCTCTCGCACTAACTTTGCCACCATATTAATTCCATATAGAATCTGTACAGAAAACGTACAGATTATGTACAGAAAGCATGTGGAATCGATATGGTGCTCTGGAAGCAAACTAGAAATATTGACTTAATGTTATAAGAGGGCGGCTTTGATGCGGCGAATCCCGGCGGACGAAGATTCTTCCTTGAGGATTTTGAATTTTTTGCCATCTTCAGCGAGCTGGCTAGTGTGATCAACATGCGGACCGCCGCAGATTTCGAAACTGAATGGCTTGTCAGCACCATCAGCAATCATCTTATAAACCTTGACTGTGTCACCGTAGCGATCGCCGAACTGCCCCAGAGCACTCTTCTCTTCAACCGCAACTTTGGTCGGATATTCCTCGAATGAAACTTTTAGATCGTTGGTGATTTGTTCGTTGACCATGTCTTCGACTTGCTTGATTTGTTCTGGTGTCACCTTAGCCGGATTGCTGAAGTCGAATCTCAGGCGTTCCTCAGTGATATTCGAGCCGTGCTGAATAACATGATCTCCCAGAACATTACGTAGCGATTGGTACATCAGATGCGTTGCGGTGTGGTACTTCTTGTGCTGCATAGTCTGACCGCCCAGACCACCCTTGAAAACTCCCTTGCTGGCAGTCTGCGAGCGCTGGCGTTGTTCCTGCATGCTGGCTTCAAACTGTTCACGCCAATCAGATTCAACTTCCACGCCACGCTTGTAAGCTTCTTCTATACTAAGCTCGGCTGGGAAACCGTAAGTATCGTAAAGTTTAAAAACATTGTTGCCGTTTAGTTTTGGTTTGGGCATATTTGGCCTATCAATAACGTCTGCAAACTTTGTAATAAACTCCCATTCTTTGAGGCCTTTGCGCAAGGTTTGGCGGAAGACTTTTTCTTCTTTTATTAAGACCTCAATGACCATGTCGCGGTTATCGGCTACTTCTGGGAAATCTTCACGGTAAAGATCAGTAATCACTGGCACGACTTGCTCGAGGAAGTTCTGCTCGATTCCCAGCTCAAAGGCAAAACGGATAGCACGGCGCAGCAGGCGACGCATGACATAGCCTTGCTCTTTGTTGCTGGGTACGATGCCGTCGACAGCTAGAAAGGTCGCGGCTCGCAGGTGGTCAGCAATCACACGCATACTTTCGGTGTGACTGTCATACTTCTTACCGGAGATTGATTCTAGCTTGTCGATAATTGGCTCAAGCAAGCTGATCTTGAAGACATCTGGCGAGTTAAGCTGAGCAGCGGCAATACGTTCTAGCCCGCCGCCAAAGTCGACGTTCTGCTTGGGTAGCTTCTGGAAGCCATCAGCTGTCTTAACATATTCCATGAAGACGCTGTTGCCAATCTCCATGAAGCGACCACAATCACAGTTGGGGTGGCAGTTAGCGCCGTACTTCAGATCGTGTTCAATGAAGTCAAACTCGTAGAAAACTTCACTGTCCGACCCGCCAGGCTCACCAACTGGCATGTCGTCAATCTTGCCGGCACGACACCACCAGTTCTTGCTAGCATCATAATAGAATATCCGGCCGCCCTGCATGCCCTTGGCGTAACCGTCTGCTTCCGAGCCGATTTCGACCTCGACAGCATCGATATTTTTGCCGACAAATAATTTCTTCCAGATTTCGCCGCTCTCGGTGTCCTTGGGAATATTATTTGCTGGATCGCCGATGAAGCAAGTCGCATATAGTTTGGTCGGATCGAGACCTACAACATCAGTCAAGAACTCGAAAAACCACGGTAATTGCTCAGCCTTGAAGTAATCACCCAACGACCAATTACCAATCATCTCGAAAAAAGTCGTGTGGCGATTGTCACCAACCTCTTCTATATCTTGAGCACGCAGGCAGGTCTGGCTATCAACCAGTCGCGTACCCTCTGGATGAGTTTCGCCAAGCAGGTACGGAATCAAGGGCTGCATGCCCGATCCAGTGAACAAAGTCGAAGGGTCGTTATACGGCACCAGAAGAGCCCGCGGAATCGCCTTGTGGCCACGCTCCACGAAAAAATCTAGATAGGCCTTGCGAATTTCCTGTGCTGTCATCTGTTAAATTATAACAGACTAGCTGATGATTCCGCCGCCAAGGACGCGATCACCGTCGTATATGACAGCTGATTGGCCGGCGGCCAGACCACGTTGGGGTTCTGCTAGAATCAGCTTATGACCCTTGACCGTGCAGTCAATCAACGGACCTCGGTAGCGCAGACGAGCTTGGTAGGTTTTGCCGGACGTCGGCGCTTCATTTATCCAATGCAAGTCTTGCAGTTTTATCTCTTTGGTCCACAAGTTTGAGTCATCGAGATTGGTAGTTACATATATCGTATTAGAAGCGACGTCCTTGCGCGAAACATAATAAGGCAGGCCGCCGCCGACATTGAGGCCATGGCGCTGACCGATGGTGTAGAAGATTGCGCCATCATGCTGGCCAATTTCTTTACCAGTCTGATCAATTATTGGACCGGCTGGCTGCGAGCCTAGCTCGTGCAGCAAGAACTCCTTAATGCCGACTTTGCCGACGAAGCAAATCCCCTGACTGTCTTTTTTATCAGCTGTAGCCAGACCGAACTTGGCAGCTAGGCGGCGAACCTCAGGCTTCTCTAGCTCGCCAATTGGCATCAAGCTCTTCTTAAGAGCGTCTGAGGTCACGCGGTACAAGAAGTAGGATTGGTCCTTGTTGGCATCAACACCGGTCAGAAGTTCTCTGTCTTTAATCCGCGCGTAGTGACCAGTGGCAATCATATCGGCACCATCTTCCAGAGATGCCTCTAGGAAAAGCTTAAACTTCACTTCTTGATTGCACATGACATCGGGATTAGGCGTTCGGCCGGCGCGGTATTCGGCCACCATGTAGTCAACGACCTTGTGTCGATACTGCGTTTCGAAGTCGTACATCTTAAAATCTATGCCCAGCTGCACAGCCACTCGCTTAGCATCTTGGTAGTCTTCTTTCCATGGACAGACAAACCCCGGCAAATCCTGGCTCCAATTCTTCATATAGACGCCCGTGACATCATAACCCTGCTGCTTGAGAAGAGCAGCCGTTACCGATGAGTCAACACCACCAGACATACCAACATAGACTTTTTTGGCCATAGACTATATATTCTAACAGATTAGATGGCGATACTTGGGTCAGCTTGTAGGTGTGTGGGCGCTATCGTTTCCGTCGATTCGAGCGCGAACATACTAGTGAGCGCTTGAGGTGTCAGCGCACCTACAAGCTGACCCAATCTAGACGTCCAGGAAGACTACGACTTTGTCGGCTTTGACGTGCAAGATGCCGCCAGAGATAGTGAAACGCTGTTCGCCTTGGCTGACGGTTCGCACAATAATGTCACAGGCGCTGATCAGTGAGATGAAGTTATGGTGCTGCGGCAATATATCAAAGGGGCCAGTGGCATTCTTGGCAGTCACGCTGAAGGCCGGTCCATCGTAATATTCACGAAAAGGTGAATGAATCAACACCTGCATGCTAAGGTTGGCGTTATCCTTCGCACTACTGAGCTGTTCTAGTGCCTTTTTTTGCTCTTTTTCGGCTTTGACGTTTGTTACTGGAGCCTGTTTGATTTCGTCTTCTTCTGATTCTTTTTGATCCTCGGCCTTGGCCTCGGTGTCATCCGAACTCATACGATGATTTCCTCGATGCTCTTGAGCGTATCTTCACGTGTGAAGAAGTCGCCCTCAATGCCATTATGCTTAGTCATGACGTGCATGTTCTGGGTAAAGTTGGAGATTAGTTTTTTTGCTTTGGCATAATCCGAACGGTCAACTGGGCTTAACTCGTTTTCACCGATAATAGCAATGATACCGCGCAGCGATTCGTACTTCTGGAGTAGGGCTTGAACTTGAACGCTGAGAGCATAGTGCCGCTCGCCAACGATCTCTGGTGTCAACATCGAAGAGGTAGTCATATTGAGGTCAACGGCCGGACGAATACCTTGCTCGGCAACTTTACGCGACAGGACAATGATGGAATCCATTTCGTGCTGTATGAACTGTACCGCCGGGTCACTGACATCGTCAGCCGGCACATAAATTGTCTGAACAGAAGTAATTGAACCGTTTTCATTAGAACTCAAACGATCCTGTAAGACCTTGATGTCCGAGAAAATTGTCGGCTCGTAGCCACCTTCGTTAGGCACCTGATCCATAATGGTAGATAGCTCGTTTTTGGCCTGGACAAAACGGAACATATTGTCGGCAAAAAACAGGATGTTCTTATGTTGTTCATCACGGAAATACTCAGCAGCAGCAGTTGCGGATATGCCGACAAGGGCACGCTGTACGGGGTTCTCGTTCATCTGTCCGAAGAACATACAGGTGTTCTTGAGCAGATCGTTTTCCTTAAGTGTCATGTAGAGTTCGTGACCCTCACGAATACGCTCACCAATACCCGCGAAGAAAGATAATCCGCCGCCACTCTGGGCGATGTTATTGATAAGCTCCATGGTTAGCACCGTCTTGCCGACACCGGCACCACCGATAATACCGATTTTGCGACCCTTAACGAAGGGGGTGAAGAAGTCAATAACCTTGAGCCCAGTCTCCAGAATCTCTGGCTTAGAGACAGTGAAGTCGGTGGAGCGTGGTGGCAAGGCATTAATGTCCTTGCGCGGAACGGTTTTTTCGTCGAGCGGCCCGCCATTATCGACAGGGTCACCTAAGGCGTTGAGTACGCGGCCAATCGTGGCGTCACCAGTCGGTATTTCAATCCCCTTGCCGGTGCGCTTGACCGCCATTCCTTTAGTGATTCTCTGGTCAGCCCGAACATTTAGGCAATAGGCTATGCCGCCGGCCTCGAAGTGATCAACCAGTAGCTGTGTGCCATAGTTGTTCTCGACTTCGATCAGTTCATTAAGATTGGGTGTATCATCATCAAACTGCGCCCTGATAATAATATCCTTAACGGTAATTATTACGCCAGCCATTATCGGTTCCCCCTGAATACTATCGCTTGACCGCTCATGCTACAGCTCCGCTCTTGGCTTTCTTGAGGCCGTTGATGATCTCTTTGAGTCGTTCGTCTTTGACGTTACGACGAGCGCGGTTGTATTCCAAGTGCAACTCGGCCTTGGATTCGCCAGCTCGTTGGTGTGATTGGCTCATGGCACGAAAACGCGAAGCGTACTGCGCCAGCTTGGATTCAAGAATTAATTGGCTAATTGATATTTGCATCATGGAACGCTCCAGGTGGTCGGCAACTGTGAAGGCATTGGGTTCAAATATATAATTTGCTTCGCTGATGGTTTCGTCAGGCTTATCACTGGCAGCACCACGCTCCTTGACGGCCGCCGATAATTCTATACGTTTAACATCTTGGACCAGCAGCGATACATACTCTTGATAGAACAACTTGGTTGAACGATACTGAACAACCTCCTTGATAATAGGCGTCACGTTGATATTCTGATCCTTGGTGGGCAGCTTGAAATACTTCTTATACTCGATGCCACGTTGTGACAATTGCATAGCACCGTGGTGGCCAATTACAATAATCTCATTCTTGGTCTTGTCGTAGGCTTGCAACATCATTTCGACTAGCTTGAGGTCAATGTCACCACTGAATCCGCCCTCAGCTGTAATAATTATATAAAGTTCTTTGTCGATGACATCCTTGTCGTTCTTGCCACGACTGAAGCCAAAGTCTCCGTCAACCCGCACCTGAGAATAAATGTCCCAGAGCTGGTTGAAGAACTTGGTCGACTGCAGCACCTTGTTCTTGACTTCGGCAATACGCATACCGGCCACGCCTTCGAAGGCGCTAGTTAACTCAGTTAGAATGGCCATTGAGGATTCTTCTTTGGCTATTTCACTGGGGCGCTTCATGACTTGGCCTCCGCCGGAACTTTGTCTTCGGCTTTTGTCTTGTCATCTTCTTTAGACTTGTCCTTGTCTTTGGACTTGTCATCCTTCTTCTCGTCTTTTTTGTCCTTGTCGGACTTATCGTCTTTGGGCTCAGCTTCTTTTGGTTTGTCGCCATCGGCAGTTGGTTCTCCATCTTTTTTGTCTTTGGATTCGGATTCTTCAGCGCCCTTGATCTCGACAATACATTTGACCTTAAGCTGATCGCGAATTGATTCAAACTCTTCATCTTTGGTAATTTTGGCCGCGAATTCCGAAACATTAAGTTTGAGATTATTAAGATCCAACTCCTCGCCATCGGCCATATTGAGCACCAGATCGAACATTAACTGTTGAGCCATTAATGAATAAGTGTCAGACGGACCCTGAGTTAGAATCTGAAAGATGTTTTTACCAATAGCTAGCGCTCGCCTGGCTTCAATTGCTAGTTCCGAACCAAAGTGCGAGAATTCTTCGGCCTGACGATAATCGGCCAGAATCTTCAGAGTCTTCGCGGCCAGATCCTTTTGGCGCTTATTGTGACCGACTCCACCAGCACGAGTCACACTCAGACCCATGCTAACAGCCGGACGAATACCGCCACGGAAGATATCCATGTCCAAAATCCATTGCCCATCGGTGATCGACATAATGTTGGTTGGTAGATAGGCTGTGATGTCACCATTGGCAGCATGCACCACCGGTACGCAAGTCAAACATTTGCCATTGACGTCCAAGCGACCGGCTCGCTCCAATAGGCTGGAGTGAGCATAGAACATATCTCCAGGATAGGAGTCACGACCAGGGCTAACGCCCGACATCAGAGCAACTTCTCGGTAGGCATGAGCATGGGAAGTCAGGTCGTCATAGATTATGATGGTGTCTTGATCACATTTTTGCCATAAGTATTCGGCCATTGAGCAGGCTACATAGGGCGCGATGTAGCTCATGATAAGCGATTCGAACATTGTCGAGACAACGACAATGGCCTTTTCCATACCGCCGTTGTCTTGTAGGCGAGTCAGTAAGGTGTCTATGTCGCTGCGGCGCTTAGCAATCAGGCAATAGACCACAACTTGGTCGGTGTTCTTCTGGTTGATAGTAAGTTGGGTAGCTAGGGTGCTTTTACCGGACTTGCTGTCGCCCAGTAGTGCCATACGTTGGCCGCGCACTATGGGAAATAAGGCATCGATTGCCGTAACTCCGCTTTCCACCTGATCTTCGACTAGCTTACGCTCGTAGAGCGACGGTGCGGTATGAAACACTGGCCAGCTAGACTCAGCCGCAATTGGCCCCTTGCCATCCAGCGGGTCACCAGTAACGGATACAACACGACCGATGTAGTTCTTGCCAACTTTGCAAACAAGCTCCTGGTGCTGAATTACGGCAATAGCGCCTATTCGCAAATTATCCGAACCTAGATAAAGCACCACGACGTGATCGGTATGGACTTGATGCACAAAGCCTTTGGCGCCATTATCGAACATTACCAGGGCATGTACGGCACAAGGTTGCAGACCGCGGATCTTGATCAGGAACTTCTCGACAGCAATAACTTCGCCAATAGGATTGCCGGCCTCAACTAGCTTGTCGAAGTGATTATTGCCCGAACTCACGTCTGTACTCCTTGGGTAGGCGTACTTGGCTGTGGCGGAGCTGGCGCTGGACGACTTGGTGCCACACCGGCGGGTGTGGCGGCTACTGGTTGGGGTGGAATCAGCTGCTTCATGAGCAACTCTCGTTTATTGGCAAAATCTTGGCGCAACGACAGATCAAAGCGATGGTTAATGCTACGAACCATACAGCCGGCGCCAATGGCTGGCTGCAGACCAATCCCCAGCAGTAAAAAAGGATGAATTTCGTGTCTTAGCCACGATACAAGCTTATCGACAAAAGCCGGGGATGGATCAGCGCTGAAACTAATATGGAGTCTGGGCGCTCTCTCCTTGGCGGCGGCTAGTAGTCCATTTAGAGCTTTGCGGTCGGCTTCATTTAACAAGTTAAGTTTGTTTAGCTCAACTGTTTTGTCCATTAGCAGAGTAGTTTTGGGCATCTTGACAGCAGCACCGCCGGTACGCAGACCCAGCTGCAGTAGCGCATCGTCAATCGCTTCCAGTTCTCTGAGGAGACGTGCAACATCAACTAGACCAACAACTTGTATCGGCAAAACGATCCTTTTGGGTTGCTGCTCTCTAGGTACCACTTTGGATGTCCTCGATAATTGCCGCTTTGTTGGTTTCCAAGGCACCTAGGATATATTCCAGCTGATCATTAAGATCTATTTGATCGCCAA
The DNA here is from genome assembly GCA_964357905.1 of uncultured Candidatus Saccharibacteria bacterium. Lineage (GTDB taxonomy): Bacteria > Patescibacteriota > Saccharimonadia > Saccharimonadales > UBA4665 > JBBTTE01. The sequence goes on along the minus strand of CAYHMQ010000001.1, from coordinate 352,199 downwards.
TAGCCGCCAGGACGTAGTGATTCACGATATCTGCCATATTAGCTTCGAAATGCTGTAATAAGTGCTGTTTCTCAGTTACTACTTCTTCTTGGAGCTGCTTACTGAGTATCTGGCGTTGTTCGTCTATCGCCACATTGGTCTTTTGGATAGCCTCGATGGCTAACTGTTTGGCGTCCATGATTGACTGTTCGTATTTGTTGAACTCTTCTTCGAGCTTCTTGGTGATTTCGGTCTTCATGTACTCGTTGAGTTGCGAAGTCGTTAGGCGCAAATCTTGCTGCAAGAACATAGCATTTTCGCCAATAATCTTCTCGAAGTGCAGTCTGCCTCTGTTACGTAACTCTTCACGGAATTCATTGTTGAAAACGTGCTCAATGTCCTCGTCAGCCGCTGCCTCAATATCATCAATGGGGTTTTTGGCATTACCGGCACTGACATTACCAATGCGTACAATTAGCCAAATAAACCCAAGACCAGCGCTGCCCAGTGCAGCCAAGATCAGACCTAACCACCAAATTGTCATTTTTGTTGACCCACCATAGTTATAAAAGCAATCTGCCAAACGGCGACACCGTTCAGGTGAAAGCGCTAAAGCTTCAGGAGTAAGTATACCTTAAAAGACCTTAGTGCAAAAGCTTAGATAACACTTGAATGACGTGCTTAATCATGGCTTGATTCGTGCCACGTCCCATGGTGAAACGCAGACTGGACTGAGCCTGGCTTTTACTGAGGCCGAGAGCGCTCAAAACATGCGAAGGCTGTTCGTTACTAGCGCTGCAGGCTGAGCCAGCGGCTGCCATAATACCTACCTCGTCTAATTGGGTCAGTAGGCGTTCGTTATCCCTATCCTCTAGAGTTAAGTGAACGTTATTGGGTAATCTGTATTTCTGCGAACCATTGACACTAACACCGGGTAATTTACCCACGGCGTCAATAAATTGTTTTTGCAATGGCTTAAGACGGTCGATCTCTTGATGTCGCATATCTTGTGCCACATCTAGAGCAGCTGCTAGGCCAACTGCTGAAGCAAGATTCTCTGTGCCAGCTCGCAGACCACGTTCTTGACCGCCGCCTTCGATCAGCGGTAGTAGCTCCACTCCGGCCTTAATGTACAAGGCACCGGATTGCTTGGGGCCGTATATTTTGCCACCATTGATAGTCATTAGATCGACGCCCAGTCTGGCAACGTGCAGGTCTAGATAATTGGCAGCTTGGCAGGCATCAGTGTGTAGGTAGAGTGGCTTGGCCTTAGATCCAAGGTTTTGCCGTTCAGAACGCTTAGCAGCTACGGTCTTGGACACGTCGCGCAGTGGCTGAATCGTACCTATTTCGTTATTGGCATACATGATGCTAACCAACACGGTATTGTCGTCAATCTTGCTATTTAAGTCATCGAGATCTAGTCTTCCGTCTGACTTGACGGCGACTTGACGGCAATCATAACGATGAGCCGGTACGCTGATCGATTCGTGCTCGATCGAACTAATAACAATATTACCCTCTGGATATTGACGCATTAAGCCATGAATGGCTAGATTATTGGCTTCACTACCACCAGCAGTGAAGATAATTTCGCTTGGCCTAGCCCCTAACCAATGAGCAACCTGGGAGCGAGCTCCAGCCAGCGACTTGGAGACTTCGCGAGCTGCACTATAGGTTGCTGAAGGGTTGTAAAAGCCATCCACGAAGTAAGGCTGCATGGCGGCCAAAACCTTGGCATCAAGCGGCGTGGCAGCAGCATAGTCCAGATATATTATTGGTTGCTTGGACATCTTGTGATCAAGTATAGACTAGGCAGCTTGCATCAGACGCTGATAATCAGCACCGACTACTTGTCTATACAATTGAGCTGCTCGGTAGAGATTGCGGGCTTCGTTCTTAGTCAGGCGCTGGTAGGGCTGGCCTTCTTGGAGCTTGAGGACGCCGTTGGGTCGAACTTCGTAGCGAGTACTGATAACTTGGCGCTGGCCATTGCTTAGCCATTCTTCATGCCATACCCAAGTGTGTTGATCGAGACAGAAGAACTCACGGCGATGTCCCTTGGGCACAGGGCCAAAAAGTTGGCCACCGAGCTTGGCTTCGCGTCGTATCAATGAGCGTTCGCGCTCAATCCGACGCTGCTGCTCACTACGCGGCATGACTCTAGGCAAGAAGGCCATTTAAGCTGCCTCACTCCGGGCTATACGACTAAGTTCGGCTATGCGCTCGATCTCACGTTGATCGCGTATCTCAGCCAGCTTGACTACTTCGCCAGCTGTACCGTGGCTGAGCTGATGAGCAGCTTCAGCTTCTAGGGCTTGATCATCCGGTAATGCCACCTCTGAACCCTCGCTTATAGCCAAGACTTTCATTAGCCTATGGGCAGCTAGGTCAACGACATTGCTTCTGTGGCCAATATCTTCCCGATCGGCTCTGATGGTTGGCAGGTTTTCCATGGTTTCGGCTAGTATGTCGGGTATAAAACTCATAATGTCTCTTAAATAATCAAATGCCAAAAAGCTTTTTGGCATTACCGGTAGTGGTCTTTGTTAGCTCTTCGCGACTTTCGCCACGTAACTCGGCCAAAAAATCTGCCACCGCACCAAGTCTTTTGGGTTCATTTATACTACCACGATAAGGGGCAGGAGTCAAGAAGGGCGAGTCAGTTTCTAGTAATAAATTATGTAGCGGTATGGTTCGATAAACTTCCAGTTGGCTAGCGTTTTTTGTAAAGGTGGCTATGCCGTTAACGCCAATATAAAGTCCTCGTTCCAAAGCTTTGGCTGCATTCTCCGGCGAGTCAGTAAAACTGTGCAATACACCGCGAATGCCCGAATAGCTATCAAAAACCGGCCAAAAGTCGTCCAGCGCATCGCGCACATGAAAGATTATGGGCAAATTGTGCTTGAGAGCTAGTTCAATCTGGAATCTCAGCACTTCGGTCTGTTCTGGCTTGGGCGAATGATTGTAATGAAAGTCAAAGCCGCACTCGCCTATGGCTACGACTTTTGGACGATCGACTAAGGCTGCAAAAGCTTCTAATTGATCTTTCTGACCAGCGTAGAGCTTGGCTTCGTGCGGATGAATACCAATGCTTGCCCAACACTGTTCGTGCTCTTGAACAAAATCGACTGCCAGGCGGCTATCTTCGAGATCACAGCCTACGCATAGCAGGCGAGTCACTCCAGCCTTATCAGCTTCAGCTACAGCCCTGTCTCTTGTCAGCCCCTTGGCTTCAGCCCACAGTTCGCGCGTGACGCGCTCACCCTTAGACAATCCAATTGACTGGATATGGCAATGCGTGTCTACAAGTTTCATATATAGTTTATTCTGCACTCATTAAGCAGAAGATAATTTGGCGTCTTCGTGCTTAGGGAAGAGCGTACCTTCGATTGGCTTGACCTTGGCGCCTTTGAAGACGGCCTGGATTTTGGCAGCTGTCTCAGGCAAGAACGGTTCGAGTAGTGTGGCTATATTGAGCAAGGAGCTGACCTGATAAGCCAATACTTCACGCAAGTGATCAGCCTCTCCTTCGCCGTGTTTGGCTATTTCCCAAGGTTTTTCTTCATCGATGTATTGATTAAGCCCGCGAACTTGCTCCCAGGCTTCTTCTAGAGACCTGTCAAACCGGCAAGCTGCGAGGGCTTCTTCGTACTGGGCAATATCGTGCTCAGCCGGCGGCGTTGTACCGACCACACCCTCTTGGTATTTCTGTATCATGGCTGTGGTACGCTGCACAGCATTGCCAAGTTCATTAGCTAGCTCGCTATTATAAGCTTGTTCCATGCGTTGCCAGCTGAAGTCGCCATCTTCGTAACTTGGTACGTGCCGGAGGAAGTAGTAGCGAAAGGGATCGACGCCGTATTTATCGACTATGTCAGCCGGGCTTATGACATTGCCGAGAGTTTTGCTCATTTTTTTGCCTTCTACGGTAATGAAGCCGTGAACATAAAGCTGCTTAGGCAGTGGCAATCCCAGACTCATAAGCATGGCTGGCCAGATGGCCGCGTGAAACCTAATAATGTCCTTGCCAACAACCTGGGCAGCGGCTGGCCAATAAGCTTTGAAGTCAGCGTTCTCCGGATAGCCTAACACGGTTATATAGTTCATCAGAGCCTCAAACCAGACATACATAACTTGTTTGGAGTCGCCTGGCACGGCTATCCCCCAACTGATTTTGTCCTTAGGGCGTGAAACACTAATATCATCCAAGCCGCTCTTCAGCAGACTAAGGATTTCGTTACGCCGAGTTGGCGGCAGGATTTGATAATCACCCTTTTCTATAGCTTCGGTAATGGCCTTAGTGTACTTACTGAGCTTGAAAAAATAGTTTTCCTCTTCGATGCGCTCGTAGGGCCGGTTGTGATTGGGACAAATTCCCTTATTAGCTTTGACTTCCGTTTCGGTGAAGAAAGCTTCGTCCCCAGTGCAGTACCAGCCGACGTACTTGCCTTTATAAATGTCTTTTTCGAGGCTTTTCCAGATGAGCTGAGCGCGTTGTTCGTGACCCAGGTCAGTTGTCCGTATGAAGCGATTACTACTAATATTAAGCAGCTCCACTAGATCCTGGAAACGCTGGCTAATCTGATCGGCAAAGGCCTTGGGTTCTAGGCCTTGTTCGGCGGCGACCTCGGCGATCTTGCCGCCATGTTCGTCAGTACCAGTACTGAAGATTACTTCGGCCCCTTGCTGCCTAGCCCGACGCGCCAACACGTCGGCATAAAGCAGCTCCATAGCAAACCCAATATGAGGATCTCCATTGACATAGGGGATCGAAGTCGTGACATAGTATTTGCTCATTATCTATAGTTTACCTGTTTATTAGCACAATTAACAGAGATCGTTACGGCAGTGGCAGATCAATATATTCCTGACAAAACCGCTCAAACACGGCATTTGTCCAGCCAAAACCGGTCTGCGATGGATAAAGACCTTTTACCGGCGGCTTCTCCGGTGACACAACATTGTACTTCTCCAAAAAAACGTGTTCATCGTTAAACCATTGCAAGTTTGCCTTCAACCACTTGATGGCAATCCGGCGAGCGTCTTCGTGATAACCATAGCGCTCTAGGCCGTTAATTACTATGAAGTGCAGTGGCGCCCAACCGTTCGGATAAGCCCATTGAGTCGGCAGACTACCTAACACGAACTGGCCAAGCGGCAAGGCATCGGTAGTGGCCAGACCGCCCTTGTGCTCGAAGCGCCGCAGCGACTTAACCAGAACAGCCGCTTGTTTGTCATCAACCATACCAGCCCACATTGGATAATAAGCCGCTAGGCTACTGGTACCGCCGCGCTTTTCCTTGACGTAATTGTAGTCGTAGTACAGACCGTGGGTACGATCCCACATCAACTCGTTCATGGTTGCCTTGCGAGCTTCAGCCGCCTTATCCCAATTCTTGGCACTGCGCTCATCGCCAAGAATCCGAGCCGCCCGGGCAAAGTCTGTTTCGTACTTATACAGAAGGGCGTTGAGATCAACTGGCAGATAGTTTAGGGCTCGTCTGTCGAAGCGCGGCGTCATGTCCCAGCCGCTCTCGGTCTCAGCTAGATCATGCAAGTAATTGATGTCGTAGTGTCGGCTCAGGCCACGGTAGACTTGCCGTTCATTGGGCTTTTTGACGCCCATCCAAACCGTTTTGTACTCTTGCTCGGCTACTCTAATTGCAGTCTTGAGCCACTTTTTGTCTAGATCGTAGGCTTGATAAACATCGAGTATGAATGACGTCAAGAATGGCGGCTGGGAGCGCCCAGTCAAATATGTCCGCGAGGCGTTGGGAATAACTTTGAAGCGCTTGAACAGCGACATCAAATCCTCCAGAATACCCATGACCAGTTCCTGATGGTCTTTGTCTAGTAGCGCTTGAGCCATAAAATAGCTGTCCCAGTAATACAACTCGTTATAGTCAAAACCGGTCTTCAAGCGATACGAAGGTACTAGATATGGTTTGGGCAGGCCGAGTAAGCTTTCGTCATCCTTGGGGTGATAACGTTCGACTTTGGCCCAATAATTAGCTATATACTCGCGAGCCTCGCGGACATCGTCGGGCGTCAGCGATTTATCCGAACGACTCGGTAGCTGCAGAGTTTTAACCAATAGTTCTTTTGCTTTATCAAATGGCGTCACCCTACAAGCCTAACGACGCCGGGCTTAATGGTCAAGAAAAAACCCTAGCATACACTAGGGTTCCATTCTTCGACTTAGCAGTCAGGAATTAGTAGCGTTGACCGCCACCTCCGCCACCGCCGTAACCACCTCCGCCACGAGGACGCTCTTCGCGAGGACGAGCCTCGCTAACAACGATTGGACGACCATCGAGATCCTTGCCATTCAGCTGTTCAACAGCTGCCTTAGCCTCATCGTCAGAAGACATCTCAACAAAGCCGAAGCCCTTGCTGCGATTGGTCTCGCGATCCATGATGACGCTAGCCGATACGACCGTACCGACACCAGCGAAGAAGTCCTTAAGACTGTCGTCAGTGGTTGCCCAGGCTAGGGAACCGATAAATAGTTTGGTTGCCATACTTTACTCTCCTGCACTACTTTCGAGGTAATCTGGCAAACCAGTTAACTGCTCCTGCGAAACATGTACTTACTTATTTCTTAATTGAATCTCTAGAACCTAACAAACGTTATTAGCAGCTTTTCTAGCATCGGTAGTGTAACAGAGACCTTACAGATGCACAAGGATAAATTTAATCTGTTAGTCTCGGCGCTTGCTCTTAGAGGCACTACTTAGAGGCAGGGTCTGAGCCGCCACACCCACAGCACGCTCTTAGCGCGCTGTACTTCGCTGGTCATTTGATACGACGTAAATTATGTGTTATCGTGTGTTTAATTAATCGAGGTGCTCTGTGAGCATAGTCCAGCAGCAAGCGGTTCAAGAGCTTGGTCAGGCACGCGAAGTTAGAGCCGTCCACCTAACTCCAAGCGGATCTGAACTGTGTGACAGTGATCCTGCCATCTGGGAAATCTTCTTAGACGCGGCCAGCCAGTTGACTAGCAGCGATCCGCCTAAGGCTGGTACTTTTGAGTGGGTAGGCGGAGGCAGGTTTGGACATGTCTATGGGCTGCCGGACTCCGATGATATGTGCCTCAAGGTGGTCACACCTCAAACTATACGCAGCAAATCATATAACCCCCACATACGCCTACCTAACTTGGTCACAGAAGCAGACTTCATGGATCTTGTGGGTGAACGTCTTAATACCAGATCTGACGGACAGATTCGTGCTCCCGCTCAGTACGGAGTGGCTAGGTTTGCTGGTGGGTCGGCTTTGTTACAACAACGAATTCCAGATAACTTTATAACTATTAAAAGTTTGATGAATGAAACGAGGGACGCCCCCGACATAGCAGTCTTACGAGCCAAAGCAGAGACTATTCTAGCGAGGACTAGGCGCGCCTTGGGAAATTCAATCCTGCTTATAGGACTGGGCGACACACGAGGGGTTGGCAAGGTTGTTAACGCCGGAAATTTCTTCGTTGAACGTGACAAAAGCACCAAAGATAGCGATGTATACGTCATTGATCTAGTCGGTTACTCTCGAAGAAGCCAAACACGAGCGGCCACCGCAGTTCGTTTGGCCAGACATCATTAAACAATCTCAGCATGGGTAAAATTTATACAACTTTTTGCGTATTATCTTTGAGCTACAAAAAAACACCAGCTTTGGGCTGATGCGTTTTTGGAGGAGCTGGCGGGTACTGCCCCCGCGTCCGTCAGTTTATCAAGGTTAGTCGTCTACAGGCATAGGTCATTTAGGGTGTTTCGAGGTCTGGCCGGTAAATGACCAAAAAACCATTCCTCTAAGTCCTAAGTCTTAGCGCATTGCTAGGACAGTTCAATGCGAGCGTCCTTGGAGATATAGCGCGCTTTTGCGTTACCAAGGCATCACGTTCAGCGCGGCTCTTAAGCGAAGTTAAAAGCTGGTGCGACTTCACGAACACCGAAGGCAGTTTTTAGGCTGTCTACGAATGCTACTGAGAGGTCACGAATAGAAGTTTTTGCATCTATTGTATTGTCTATACGCTGACAAGCGACCTGCTGATCTAACCGATAAAGTCCAACGTCGAGCTTAAATTCAGCCCCATAACGTAATTGCCATCCTTGACAGATGATGTATATATTATACCACTTATGTCAATACGAGGCTAGTGTTTAGTCCTCGTCCTCGGAGCCTGGCTCTTGTGAACTCGGAGACATCAGCCCTTTTACGCGGTCATGATGATCCAAGAACGGCTTATAGTCCCAGACACGCTTAGTGACTATAGTTAGCAAGCCAATGAATTGCGCGAACATACCCGTCAATAAGAGATTGAGACCGCCTTGTGGAACTACTTCAAAGTCGGGATTATGCCACTTTACGCGAACCTCACCTTGCCAGTGTATAAGTGCTAGGACAAAAATGGTGAAAATTATCGTGTAAAGGACGTAGAAGTACACCAGCAAACTGCGATGTCTACGGGCTTGTTTATATATCTTGGTGACTTCTTCTTCAAGTGTCTGGTCGGGCTTAGATAGCTTTCGAACAGAGAGCTGATTGATCTCCAGGCTCTTGGATTCTAAATTTTTGGCTACTTCCTTATAGAGCTTCTTCTCGTCTGCCATACAGCCATGTCTTTCTTACGCGCACAGCTGATTCCGACACACCAAATCTTCGCGCTAATTGCTGATTATCTAGAAACATCGCTAATTCCATAAACTTATCCGTTGGCATTAGCAGAGAGGCGGCAAAATACTGAGCCTCGGCTTCCTTCTGCATGCGTTCACTGTCGTCATATTTGGGGCTGTCGATCATGAAGTTAGCATCACCAGTATGATCAAGGCAGTAGTGTCCGAATTCGTGAGCCAGGGTAAAGGTCTTACCTTGTTTGGAAAGCTTCTTCTGTATGGCAATAATATTGTGCTCGAACTCTTTGCTCTTTTTGAAGATTGCACCACGAGTACTACGATCACCATCAAAATCATGTTCGACGATTGACACGTCAGGAATATAAGCCCTGACGATTTCAATTAAGCCATCGTCTGGGTAGTTCTTATCAGTCAGAAGACGGATCTGGTCTAGTAGGTTATCGATTTCCCACTGTCTGGTTCGGGGTATGTAGTTTCTTGCCATTTTCTTCAGTCTGCTTCGGTTATTACTATTAATTGTATCAGGGAATAGCGATTATAGCATACCTTGATTACTTCGATAATTATAGGTTAAAAGCTTGTTGGCTCGTGCCAAAATTTTAACTCTGAGTGGTTCCGTCTAAAAACCAAGCTGGTGGTCACAAGCGCCAAGCTTGCCAGCCCGGCAAGTAACTTTGTGCAGCTGTTGCAAGCCATTTATTAGCTGCAGCAGTTGGTCTTCGCCGAGACTGGCAAAGCCCGGGCCAAGGCTGCGCCTGAGTATCGATGTGGCAGCTTCGGTTATCTGCATGCCAAGTGGTGTAGGGGCTGTAATGTGCTTACGGCGATTGTCTGGATCGAGCTTGGACACCAGCAGGCCTTTGGATTTTAGCAACTTAATTTGGCGGCTAATGCCGGCTTCGCTATGCCCCAGACTGTCAGCTATGGCACGTTGGCCGGTGCGCGGGTTCCACTCTAGAACTATCAGAATCTTGTACTGACTTAGGCCAATCCCAAGCTGTTCTTGCAATACCTGGTCGGATTGCTTGCCAATGACGGCTGCCAAATGCTGGATTAGATAGCTGAGGCTGTTGGTTGGACCCATGGTTCTAGTTTAGACCCAGATACTTAACACATCAAGTGTGCAAGGCTTGATACAGTTGATGCCATTCGTCGAGACTTAGGGTTTGCGGTCGACGCTTGGAGTCAATCGAGGCTCGCTCGCATATCGATTCGGTTTCGTCACGACTGTGACTTAGGCCGGCACTTAGACTATTGAGTAGTGTTTTGCGACGTTGGCTGAAGCCGGCTTTGACTAGGCGGAAGAACTCTTTGGGCTCGACATCCGTGAAGTGCGGCTTGGGGCGACGCTGAAGTATTAGGATTTGCGAGTCAACCTTGGGCGGCGGCGTGAACAGCCGAGCCGGAACCTCAAGACCAAGACTAACTTGCCAGTAGAACTGAGCTGTGACGCTGAGTAGCGACATGTCGCCGGGCTGAGCGGCTACGCGTGCGGCGACTTCTTTTTGAACTAGCAACACGGCAGCTAGCGGCTGGTTGGGGGTTTCGCTGATGGTTCTGATCAGGTGGCTGGTCAGATAGTACGGTATGTTAGCAACGACTTTATAATCCTTGGGTAGTTGCGTGAAGTCAAAGCTCATAATGTCCGCTTGCTTGATGCTCAGGTTGTCGGCAGGCACGCGCCCAGGTAAGTCAGCGGCTAACTTGGCGTCTATCTCCACGGCGATCACTTGTTCGGCCTTGTCGGTTAATAATTTGGTTAGCGTACCGAGTCCGGGGCCGATCTCTACTGTGGTGTCAGTGGCTTGAACACCCGCTGCTGCACACATTGCTTCGAGGCTCGTCTGATCATACAGCCAGTGCTGGCCGAGAGATTTTTTGGGAAGTGGCAGGCTGCTCATTTGGGACTACCAGTTGTGATAACTTAGCCAGTGCGAATAGGCCGCAGCCCAGCTGCCGTAGCGACCGACGGCATAACCAGAACACCAACGAAGTTGGGTAATTGGATTAGTCGCCCAGTCAGCCCCAGCACTGGCCATTTTGGAGCCTGGAGTTGACTGACAGAGGCCATAGCCACCATAGCTCGGCACTGACCCTGAATATGGTGGGCAGCCGCCGTATTGACCTTGGGCTTTGGTAGGACACCAGCCTGATTCATGACTGATTATGTAGTCAGCGTACTGATAGTCACTCGGCGAGATGCCGGCCAACGCCATATCACCTTTGATACCACTCAGCGAACTACCGATAACAACAACTTGGGTGACCGGCTGTTTGGTGACGACTTTCTGGATGATGCTGCGACCAGTTTCGACATTATTGACGATTGAAATCTGGTAGGTCACGACCTGTTGGCCGGCCGAACCTTGCTGGCGAACAGCGTTGGTGCCGTAGGCGAGTGACGGATCATTAATAGTCTGGATTGGCGTGGCGATGGTTTCGGTGACTGTTTCTACTTTGGTACCGGTGCGGATGAAAGACAGGCGTTGGTCGGGCGTAATCGGCGTGTCGAGGGCAGGTACGATTTGGTCTTTGTCGGCTAGTTTAATTTTTTTCTCCTTGATAAGTCCGGCTACCGTCTTGGCGTGAGTTCGCAGCACCACCTGCGTGCCGTATAGGTCAACATTGACCGGAGTAGCCCGATCAACAATCACCTGCTCGCCAATTGAGCCACCAGTTAGAAAATTGTTGGTTGGCACAGTAGTTATGATGTCCTCCGGAAAGAGCGTGGTACCGGCTTGTTGGGCAATCGCCCGGGATGTCTTGGAGGCACTGAAGGCGTAGGTTTTCTTGTCACCGTCAATCACTTGAACCGGTACGGCGCGGTAAATATTAATACGGAATTGGTCTTGGGCAATTGGGGTTGATTGTGCCGGTTCGACAACATCACCTTCGTGGAGTGTGATGTGAAGCTTCTGTAGCAAACTCCCGACCGTTGCCTCCTTGGTTGGTACAGTTTGCTGCTCATGGTCGTGCGAAATAATCACAATCTTGGCGTCATGCGGCGGCGGTAGATTGTTGGTATGGCTTGCCACTAGATATACACCGCCCGTCAGTACCACCAACAAACTAATAGTTATGAATGGAACGGCAAACGGATGTCGGCTCATCAGCTTGAACTTGCGAATCCGCCTGGGCAGCCGCACCCGCCGGAAACGAGTAAATCTGATCTGAAGCTTCTCAAGTTTATTACGCATAAATGGTGCGGTGGGGGCAATTATTCAGCAAGCTATGGCATTATCGCCCGAAACCGATCGTCTTATTGTAACAAATTTTGGCAAAAACCTCTCGAGCTGGAGCTTGGACTCACCAGATCAGAGCTTCTCAAGCGGCGCAAAGCTAATGTTGAGCTTACGTGTACCTTTGCCCTTGAAGTAAATCACCGCATTATCACCATCCATCTCCATAACAGTACCCACACCAAAAATCTGATGTCGAACCCCATCCCCCTCACTAAGTTCAGGAACATATCTAGGCTCCTGACTTAAGCCATCCTTGCTACTGTCTCCCGACGACCGTTTTGTGTCCGAGGGAGACAGTAGCAAGGATGGCGTCTCATAGCCAGTAGCGGACTGGAATTCACCATCAATCTCTGACAAGAAACGACTGGGCGGATTATGCTGGACGCCGCCATAAAGCATTCGGCTGGAGGCGTATGACATATATAGTTCTTGGCAAGCGCGGGTCATGCCGACGTAGCACAGGCGACGTTCCTCTTCCATTTCGTTCTGATCATATAGCGCTCTGGAATGCGGGAAGATCGACTCTTCCATACCCGTCATGAAAACCACGGGGAACTCTAGACCCTTAGCGGCATGCAACGTCATCAGAGTTACGGCGTCGCCCTTGAAGTCAGTACCGTCCAAGTCACTGACCAAGGCGACTTCTTCTAAGAAACCAGCTAGACCCTCTTCTTGATACTCGCGGGCCACGCTCAACAATTCTTTGACGTTCTCTTGTCTAGCTTCGCCTTGAGCCGTGCCATCATCAAGATAGTGCAGATAATCGATGCGCCGCAGTAAGGAGTCGATGAGACCAGATACAGAAGCGTCTTCGCTGACTTCACGCAGACTGGCCAGAATGTCTCCGAGCTCGCTGAGTGATTTGCGAGCCTTTGGCGTCAGCGTGTCGCAACTCTCGGCCTGCTGCAGAGCTTGCAGAATTGAGAGATTATTAGACTCTTTCCACGCGAAGAAATTAGCTATGCTCTTAGCACCGACACCGCGAGCTGGAACATTTACCACTCTTTCGAAGCTGACTCTATCCTCAGGCTGGAAGATCAGCCGCAAGTAGGCAATGATGTCCTTGATTTCCTTGCGGTCGTAGAAACGCACACCGCCAACCACACGATAAGGTATGCCGTAATGCACGAAGGCTTCTTCGACCGAACGGCTCTGGGCGTTAGTTCGGTACAAGACAGCATAATCTCCGTAACACCGCTGACCGCTATCTACACCTGCCCGAAGCCGTCTAATTATGGCCTCTCCTTCGGCTCGCTCGCCGCTGACTTGCAACATTTGGACGGGCAAACCATCGTCGGCATCCGTCCAGAGCCGCTTATCGCTGCGCTGAGCATTCTTGGTTATCACAGCATGCGAAGCATCTAGAATATTCTTGGTGCTACGGTAATTCTGCTCGAGCTTGATAACAGTGCAGTTCTTATAATCTTTTTCGAACTTGAGAATATTATGAAAGTCGGCACCGCGCCAGCTATATATGCTTTGCCAGTCATCACCAACCACAGCAATGTTCTTATGATCATTAGTTAACAAGTTAACTAATTTGTATTGGGCAGCGTTGGTATCTTGATATTCGTCGATCATGATGTATTTGAATTGCTGCTGCCACTTGCGGCGAATTTCGGGCTGGGTCGTGAACATGTATACAGCGCGATTAATAAGATCGTCAAAGTCCAAGGCCGACGCGTCCTTAAGTGCCCTCTCATAATGCGGATAGACTTTGGCTGCGGCCTGCCCCGCCGGACTGCTAGCCACACCAGAGTATGCTTGTGGCGACAACATTTCGTTCTTGGCACTGCTTATTAGACCGCTTAGTAACCGTGCCGGAAAAGCTTTTTCGTCAATCATCAACTGCTTGCTGGCTTGTTTGACGGCAGCTTGTCGATCAGATTCGTCGAAGATCACAAAGCTGCGCGGCACACCGATTGATTCACCGTCCTGTCTAAGCAGCCGGACGCAGATGCCGTGAAAAGTACCCATGTATGGCATGAAGCCACGATTATCAGCAGTTTCGCCCAATAACTTAGCGACTCGTTCGCGCATTTCCTTAGCAGCCTTGTTGGTAAAAGTTACAGCCAAGATATTGAACGGTGTTGCACGCTTGGTAGCAATCAGATAAGCAATGCGGTGAGTTAGAGTCATGGTCTTGCCAGAACCAGCACCGGCTTGAATTAGGAGCGGGCCTTCGGTAGTTTCGACGGCACGCCGTTGCTCAGGATTAAGACCCTCAAGAAGCTCTTCTAACACCTTATTATTCTATCAGTAAGGCGACCCGTAGGCTGTTGTAACTTAGTTTGAGAATAGATGCGTCACGGGTTTGACACCGGGTATTTTGATCAGACTAGCATCGAGGGCAATATCGACCCAAGTCAGTGCTAACAAGATACTGATGACCACACCCAGTATCACAAAATGTTTGGAGCGACGCTTCTCGACAGTATTGATGGGCAAGAAGTATTTTTTGCTTTCACTGAGTTTCTGTACGGCGACATCATGCGCGGCAGCCTTAGAATCTTCAATCGCTAATTGATTTTCTGGAGCGGTATCTTTGTCCTCGGCCTTGCCTACGGCTTTTTCCTTGGCTTCATCGGAGTCCGTCATGGTGTCTTCATCTTGTTTGTCGGCTTTTGAATCGTCTTCGGCCTCCTTGACTGGCTCGGCCGGTTTGTCTGCAGCTGCGATGGCGGCGATTTCGGTTATTGTGGCCGTGGGAGACTGATCTTTACCCTTAGACGACTTGTCATCATCTTTGGTAGATGGTGGCTTAGAAGCGCCTTCAATCAAGGCGTCAGGTTTGGCTTGTAAGTCCGCTGAGTCATCAACCATCATAGGATCTTTGAGCATTGGCCGATTGCTGACTATGACCGACTTGGAGTTGGTCGACGGTGCAGATTTGCCCGGGTGAGCCACATCGACTATTGGCTTGGAGTCCGAAGCCTTACCTTTTTCAGCCATTGGATTTTTCCTCGCCGCGGCTTGCACGATATGCTGCAGCCACGATATCTGAGAATTTGTGATAATTGAGGCTGGCAGCGCCTGGCAAGAGACCGTCTACACCGTCCAGACCGAGTATTCCACCGACAAACTCCGGTTCAACACTGGCGCCATAAATAACTCGCATAGCTTGGTTGACTTTTTCGCCATATAATTCGCTAACGATTTGCCTGATCCATTTCACAGCCTTTTGTATGTCATCAGGTTTTGCCGGAGCGCCGCCGCCAAAAGTACTGATAGCCCAGACCGGTTCATAAGCGATAACGACTCCTTCTACCTCCTCGGCAGTAAGATTGGACAGAGCCGTCGTGACTTGGTCGTGGATGACACGCTTGGTCTCGCCGGCGGCCCGTTCGTGTTGAGTTTCGCCAACGCATAAGATCGGGGCAATACCATTGCGAACCGCTGCTTGAACTTTGTCTCGCACTGTTTCTAATGTTTCGTTGAAGTAAATTCGGCGCTCTGAATGGCCAACGATGACGTAGTGAACTAGATCGCGTAACATCGTGAAGCTAACTTCTCCTGTGTAGGCACCCTCGTCTTTGTAAAAGGCATCTTGGGCAGCTAGGCGAAACTTGCGATTATCGATTTCCAGACTAAGCGGTTGCAGCACTAGCATGCTGGGTGCCAATACAACTTCAACGTCACGGTGAACTTGAATCTTATCATTAAGCCGTTTGACTAACAGGCTGGCCTCGTGACTGTTGAGGTTCATCTTCCAATTGCCGACGATAAGGGTACGCTTCATGTTGCTTATGCTCTTATTGTACCTTATTTACTCTTTAAAGCTTCTACGCCTGGTAGTTTGCGGCCGCTCATGAGCTCTAGACTCGCACCGCCTCCAGTCGAAACATGACCAAAAAGATCGGCCAACTTGCGTGATTCTACGTAGCCCACGGTGTCACCACCACCCACCACCGTGAAAGGTTTGTGCCCGAGTTCGCCCAGTAAAGCTTCGACTACGGTTTGGGTGCCGTGGGCAAAAGGCCCAATCGGTCCTTGCAAGCCAGCTGTTTCGGTCACACCCATTGTGCCGTTCCAAACCACTGTTTCACATAATTGAATTGCGCCAGCAATAAATGAGGCACTGAAGGGCCCAATATCTAGTATTTTCTCATTTGCGTGCAACTTGCTTGCCTTGGCCGGCGGTCGCTTGGGATAGTTCTCAATGTCAGCCATGGTGTGAGTCGTAAGTTCAACAATTCTGGTCTGGGCAGTTTTGTCGATCTTCTCGGCCACAACAACGTCGTGAGGAATAGCGAATGTAAAGTCACGCTGCTTGGCCTCCTGCTCTGCCCTATCCAAAATATCCTTAGCCAGCTTAAGGCTGTCCTTGTCGTATAGGCTGTCAGCCACGTCTACGCCCTGCGCCGCCAAAAAAGTGTTGGCCATAGCGCCGCCAACTGCCACAAAATCGGCCTTCTCAATGAAGCTATTTAAGATATCCAGCTTGTCGGCGATTTTGGCACCGCCAATGATAGCCATAAGGGGTTTTTTGGGGTTATGCATGGCTTCGGTGATAGTGTTAACTTCTTTTTCTACTAACAGCCCAGCAACGCTTGGCAAGTGCCTTGTGATGGCATCCGTACTGGCATCCTTGCGATGAACCACACCAAACCCATCTTGCACGAAGATTTGCGCTAATCCGGCTAATTGCTTGGCGAATGCATCATCATTAGCCTTCTCCTCAGATTGAAAACGCAGGTTCTCGAGTAGCAGCACGTCGCCGGCTTTCATGCCGGAAACGGCCTTGGTAACTTGATCTCCGACACAGGCCGGCACAAATTCCACCGGCTTATCCAGCAGCTGCTTAAGGCGCTTGGCGACTGGAAATAAGCTCAGACTGGCATCCACGCCTTTTGGCCGGCCGGCATGGGAACAAATAATGAGCTTGGCGCCATGATCTAGCAGATAGTTAATGGTCGGTAAGGACTGCTTGATCCGATAGTCATCGGTGATTTTGCCAGCCTCTATAGGCACGTTGTAGTCGGCTCTGAGCAAGATGGTCTTGCCAGTAAGATCAATATCACGAACTGTCTGTTTGCTAAACATGCCACCCCTCTTAACGTTAAGATGAGTATATCATATTCATTTTATTGATTTTTATGGTACTATATACGTATGAACAAGGGTGAAGTCAATCCGAATAACGAAAGCAGAGCCTCCGGACAGCTAGATTTGGCAGTCGGCGAAATGGCCGTTGGTTTTGCAGCCTACGTTGCTGCTTTTGAAGTACCCTTAAACAGTATGTGGGCAGTAGTAGGCGGTGCTGTGGCGGGGGCGGCCTTGGTTATAGATGGCGTTCGAAGGGCTAGTAAGGCTAACCGTCCGCCCCAAGAATAACCGTCTACTCTAACACGCGGACTTTGATTGTGTCAGTGGTGCCAACAACGCCGGGATACTGACCCGAAGCCGTTACGACTATGTCGCCTTTGTGAAGCAGCTTATTGCTTTTTAACCAATCCGTTACCTTAACAGCTGCGTTGTGTGAAACCGGCTGCAGATAGCTCCGGGCGCCATAGGTTACGGCCAACTGCTGGGCAACTCGCTTTTCGCTGGCTACAACAATTAACGGTATAGTTGTGCGGCGCGAAGCCAGCTGCAAGGCTGTGGCACCGGATTTGGTTTCGACTACGATAGCCTTGGCTTTGACGTCTTCGGCCAGGCCTATGACGGCCTTGCTGATAGAAGTTTGACAGGTGTGAACTTCGTCATTACCTAAGAAGCTGACTTTTAGTGGCATATGAGCTTCGGTATATAGAATGATCTTCTTCATGGTTTTGGCAGCTTCGAGCGGATATTTGCCACTGGCAGTTTCGTCACTCAGCATTACACAGTCAGCACCAACTATTACAGCTGTGGCCACGTCTGACACCTCGGCTCGAGTGGCTTCGGGTGAATCGCTCATGCTAGCTAGCATCTGGGTAGCCACAATTGTCGGAGTTGCGTAGCGCAGACCTAGGCCGATGATCTGGCGCTGAACTATAGGTACGCTTTCGGCAGCGGTTTCGACTGCAAGGTCACCGCGAGCAATCATCACGACATCGCTAGCTTCTATGATTTCTTCAATGTTCTCGACAGCGGCCTTGGTTTCAATCTTGGCAATAACTTTGACAGTACTATTCATGCTTCTTAGCAAGACGCGTAGCTTGTCTATATCTTCGGCTGACTGGACAAAACTAAGCGCCACATAGTCGATATCTTGCGCTGAGCCATAGACCAAGTCTGCCTTATCCTTAGGCGTAATGATATCACCAGCAAAGTCAGTATCAGGCAGATTCATACCCTTACGCTTGATTAATATGCCATCATTTTTGGCCTCAACGTAGACAATGCCTTGGCGTACGCTGCTCACAACTGTCTTGATCTTGCCATCGTATAGATTAATATGCTCACCGCGTTTAACTTTTTGGCTGAGATCGTATTGAGTTGGAATATGTCCGGTCTTAGCATAATCAGCTTGATAGCCGAAGCTAAGTCCCTGGCCCTTGAAGACGTTGATTATGCCGTCGAAATCACCGAGTCTGACTTTGGGCCCCTGCAAATCTTGAATGATAGCTACTGGCTTGCCGTATTCGGTGCTAGCCTTACGAATCCATTTGATCTGGCGAGTGCGTTCTTCGTTGGTGCCATGGCTGAAGTTGAGACGTATGCCGTTAGCGCCGGCTTTGATAAGTCCGTAGATAGCTTCATAACTATTAGTTGACGGGCCGACTGTGGCAATGATTTTAGTTCGTTTGAGTCGCTTGAGCGGAACGCCCGGCACTTTATCTGTTTGACGCATTTATCCCACCCTTAAAAGTGTTAGTGCTTTGACTACTAAGTATATAGCTCGTGATAAATAATTAAAAGCTGTGGACTAGTAAATTTCTTCGCCGGAGTTACTCAGGATAAAAACTACTGCAAACAGCATTACCGAAATCAAACCGCCAATCAGTGTTAGTTGTAGTGTGTGGGCTTTGTTCTTTTCGACTTCTGTTAGTGAGCGTCCGCTTAAGACATAGTAATCCTTAGCTGCTACTGCCACGGCAGCGATGCGCACCTTGGTCTCAGGCTGCCAAGTTATAGCATGATAGGGCTTGCCATTAGCTGCATCCAGCACACCTATAGGCACCTGGGGTATTTTGCCGTTAAGATAGCCTGAACCGATTACGACTTTGCCGGATTTATTGTAGATAATGGTGAAAGGCGCCAAGCTCTTGGCCATATCGATGCTGTCATGAACCAGTACCAATGGCACATCGCCACGATTAAGTGCCGCGGCCGTGTCTTGGGCAAGCTGAATTTGCGGATAATTAGCATCTCTGCGCTGAGCTTGTTGAGTGACAGCGTAAATAGTGCCAAAAGCTATCACCAATATGGTCAATACAGCTAGCCAAGGAAACAGTCTTCTCATGTCACATCATTATACCTTTATAGGTGATGAAGTGATAGGTTATCCACTGTTTGGAACAGATAACTCAATTCGGTCTTGACATGCGTACAAGCCGACGTATAGTGATGTCTTAGTATGGAGTTTACCCTCATTACTGTCGTGGCTGTCGCCCTGTTTTTTGACTTCACTAATGGTTTTCATGATACCGCTAACGCAATTGCTACTATTGTCTCCACTAAGGCTGTTTCGCCGCGCTTGGCCGTACTTGGAGCCGCTATACTGAACTTCTTGGGCGCTTTTGTGTCGCTTAAGGTTGCGGCCACAGTCGCTAAAGGCATTGTTAATCCAGAGGTAATCACTTTGCATATTGTCTTGGCTGGTCTGGTGGGAGCAATTATGTGGAATCTTATTACCTGGCGGCTTGGCTTGCCTACTAGCTCATCACACGCCTTGATTGGCGGCGTTATTGGTGCGGCCGCAATGTCGCTAGGTACACACGTCATATTGTGGGACGGTCTGCGCGAAAAGGTTTTAATTCCTTCTCTCGTCGCACCCTTTGCCGGCATTGTCGGAGCTGGTCTGCTGATGATTATTATCGTTAGGGTAGTTCGCAAATACTCCGAAGACGGGGTTAATCGGATTTTCCGGCGCTTGCAGCTCGTGTCCGGTAGTTTTGTCGCCTTCACTCATGGGACAAATGACGCCCAGAAGACGATGGGCATAATAACTTTGGCGTTACTAGCCGCAAATCCAGGCAAAGCCTTTGAAATTCCATTATGGGTGATCATTTCGGCGGCCACGGCTATGGCAATCGGAACCTATATGGGCGGTTGGCGGATTATTCATACCTTGGGGCACAAGATCACTAAACTTGAACCTCCGCAGGGTTTTGCGGCTGAGACTTCCACGGCTGTGACCTTGTGGGCAGCAGCTCACGCTGGTTTTCCAGTATCGACTACGCATACCATTAGCGGCTCGATTCTAGGAGCCGGCGCCGCTACTCGACCTTCAATCGTCAATTGGAAGGTGGTCAAACACATATTGATAGCCTGGGCTATCACAATTCCCTGCGCAGCTGCTGTTGGGGCTTCTGTCGAGCTATTGTCGCGAACCTCCCACGGCAATACCCTGGTGCCTTCGGTTGCGGCGATAGCCATAGCCACTATATTCCTAACACGGAACTGGACATGGGAAAGCCGAGCTCAGCTTAAGAGTCGTTTGGCCGTTTTGCGCCCGGTTCGCAAGCCTAAGCATCCTTAAGCTTTTGCACTAACGGTATACTTCTTGAGAAAACTATCTGGATGAAGCATTGATTTCGCCTTGCGCAAGCCTACGACGCCAAGATCTTGTTCGTAGTTTATGTAGTGTACATTGTTTGCTAAAAACTCTTTTGCGACGCTGTTGCGTACATGCTGCGCTATGCCCTTATAGTTAAGATTGCATTTTTCAAAATGGACAATGCCTGTTGAATTTTGAATGTATTCAAAAATTGAAAAAGCACACATTATACCATTTATGTAATATCCGAGTGCTTGTAAAGGTAACTGCTCGGATAAATCTAAAGCCCGTTTTATAGCTATGAATTCAATCTCGCTTTTTGCGGAATTCTTGCTGCTCATTAACATCCACTTTGACATACATTCTAGAATATCGGATCGAGTCTGGGAATTTGTAAGATCCAAGTGCTGAACAGTTAATCCAGCACCATTTTCTTTTGTAAATTTTCTAATAAGATAGCGCCTGTTTTCATTTTTGGGACCAAGAAGTTCGGCATGATAGTTTGCAGAAAGTATGTAATCAAAGTTGTTTCTGTCTTCTTGAATAATTAAATCCGAGGCCTTGTTAAGGTTATCGATAACTGTTTGGGGCACTAAACGTAAGTAACCACCAAAACCTTTCTTGTTACTCAATTCAATAAGCTGCCTGACTAAGAAATCTATGTTGTCTGAACCGATAAGTGCATAAAACTTCTTCTTAGTTTCGTGATCTTGTGAGAGCACAGCAAATCCGCCGTCAAAGCAGCTTACTTGTACTGCATCGTCTGTGTCCCAAGCAAATAGACTAGTAAAAACAAACTCGGAATACGATGGATAATTAGAGACTAGGGATCTTAGCAGGGATTCGTGTTGAGTAGAAAGCTTTTCAAATTGGGGGAACTGCGCAATTTTTTTCATTGAATATCAATGCTTGTCATAAGTGAATCTAAAAAAGCCTTGGTGACCTCACGGAGAATCGAACTCCGATTGCCAGGATGAAAACCTGGTGTCCTAGCCGTTAGACGATGAGGCCATGATTGGCTCACTCAGAGCCAGTCAAATTATCTGGTATAGCTTACCATAACAGATAAGAAATGAGAATCCCCCTCACCACACCAGAGGGGGATTATTAACGAGATTTTTGTGTTCTCAGAGCGGTCAGTCAGATAGCTCTTGTAACTATTGTTACCTTAGCACAAAACTTAGTTTTGCGCTAGTGCTTATCCACAGATTACTGACGGCTCAGGCGACGAGTCAGCACGATGCGGTAAGCTACGGCACCGGCAGCAGTGACAGCAGCAAAGATGCTGGCTACACTACCTGCACCAGTGTTAACCAGCTGGGTAGGTGTCGGTGATGGAGGCGTTACTTTAGGTGGCGTATTGCTAGTAAAGGTTACGCTCTTGGCACAGTTAGGGCCACTGGCTGTAACGTCTTTGCCGTCCACTGTGAAGTGAGCAGTAGCAGTTATGGTGTAAGTACCGTCAGCGCTGTACTGGTGGGTCTGGCCAACAACATTGTTGGTAGTTAACTCGGTTGAGTTGTCGCCCCAGTTAAGCACAGCATTCTTGAAAACAGCACCGTTAGTGGCGGTGGTAGCAAAAGTGCTTACCTTAACTGAACGGTTAATGTCAGCAGTAATGTTGAAGGCGTCACAGGTGTAGGCAGGAACTTTTGGTGAAGGCGTGCTGTCCATCTTGACAACAATAGTCGTGGTGACCAGTGCACCGTAGTTGAAACAACCCTTCCAGTCGCCAAAATTCGCATTAAGTGTGTGATTGTTGGCAAAAGCTGCACCTGGGACAGTACGAGTAACAAAATCCCCTGTGCCATTTGGTCGGTAAGTAATCTGAACTGGAGCACTGGTATCAAAAGCTACGGTAAAAGGATTGCCGCCTGTAAAGTCGACTGTGTCACTTACGGTACCAGGGTTAGAGTTGTCGGCTGTGACTTGTGAAGCAGCGGTGTTGTTGGTCTTCTTGCTAGTAGGCAGTAGCACCTGCATGCGGGTGTTCTTGGCAGTGGCTGCGGCTTCGCCTATGGCGTTAGGGTTGGCGTTGTTATGAATGTAAGTACGCAATACGATTCGTTGACCGTCGTGTACGCTAATACCGTCTTGGTAACCACCTGAGGCAGATACACCAGCATCCTTACCGTCGAAGAAAGCTCGCTCATCACCGTAGTTTGGGGCATTAGTAAATGAGTTAAAGGTTACGTAGTTAGCACCTGGGCAGTTAGAGGGTGTAACACATTGGAAAGTTGCTCGACCTGACGGTGCGTAGCCGGCGTAAACTGCAAGTGGTGAACCGACTAGGGTTACGACTGCTAGCAGGCTTGCTAGAAAGATCTTTGCTCGTGATTTAGTCTTCATTATAGTTATTCCTTTCTTGGGCTAAGCCTTTAAGAACAGTATCCGTTTTGGTCAGGGTGACCAGTTACAATATCGCCTTCGGTGTACTTGTTTTTGTCACCGGTGGTGGCGTCAGTGGTATCGACACAAACTTCACCGTTGCTTGGGTTGCCAGGCTGACCACCAGCACCTGGGCCACCTATGCCGGTACCGTCAGGGGTAGTGTTACCGGGAGTTCCTTCACCAGGACCAGGAACACCATCCTTAGGTACGACCGTACCGCCATTGTCGGTACACTCTACAGTTGCAGCAGCGCTAGCCTTTGCATGAGCCTCGCCAGTTAGACTGCCGTATATACGAGCAGCTAGGCTACGAAGTCCCTTGCCCTTGACTTTCATGCCAGCCTTGACACTAACAGTCTCGGAGGCTGAAGCTTCACCATGTCCTCGAGCATATGCGTAGGCGTTGCCAGTCTTACAGAGCGCTTCGGCGTCGGCCGTGGCTTTGACAGTTAGATTCATCTTAGCCTTCAAGTAATCTTTGACCCAGATGACTGGTGCCGTTACTGCGTTCTTGGGCACTTTGAACTTAGACTTGTTACTACACGCTACTCGAACCCAATCCTTACCCACCTTACAGAACTCTGAGGTGCGGGTATCTTTGCCGTAAGGCTTACCCTTTTCAGCATGACCTTGAGTCCAAATGTCTACCTCAGTGCCGTCAAGCACCTTACATTTGCCTTGTCTTTCGAGCTTCCTGACTTGGCTTTTCGGCATACCGTTGGCTTTCATATTAGCCATGATTACGACCTGGCCAGATGCAAGTGCCTCTACCGTTGAAGTGCTTTTGCCTACAGCGACTGAGCTGGTAAGCTCGCTACCCGTAACGGTTGGTGCTGCGGTCGTAGCTTCGGCTTGCTCAGCGTGAGCTAGTGGGCCGGCTGCTATAGAGGTAAGTAAAATTGCACCAGCATATTTTAGACCCCTTACAAGATTGCCATTTTGTGCATGGGTCTCTGGAGCTATTTGGGCTTCTGCCACTGGAGCTAAGCCAAGCTCAAACTCAGGATGACGGAATATACCGCCAATATTGATCATTCCATCCTGTCGTGCAAGTGCTTCTGACATAAACTTGTGCCTCCTCTGATCTGCTTTTACAGATAAGATTATTATTCTTACTTTTTCCCACACCTCAGGTCTTGACAGACCCACAAAAGTGTTACGACATCAATATATCACAAGTATCATGTTATGTCAAGATTGTTATGCTATTAGTTTAGCTTAAGCGCTTAGAGACGCTGACCATAGACAATAATTAATCTTGGGGGGCAGGTTTTGGCTGCTCGCCCGAGGTGGCTGGAGCTGCTGGAACAAGGTGTTTGGCCTTGCTGAACACAAAGCCGAAGGCACTGCCCTTACCTTCACGACTCTCGAAGATTAGCGAACCGCCTTGAGCGATAATTACCTTCTTGGCCATAAATAGTCCAAGCCCGGTGCCATCAGGCCGGGCTTTGCGCGCATTACCAGCCCGATAAAACTTGGTGAACAGATGAGCTTGCTCGCTTTTGGGTACACCAATACCGTTATCCTCGACACGCATTTCGATAGTTAGAGGCGTTTCTAACAGTTTGACGGTTATTTTGCCGCCAGTTGGAGTGTAGTGCAGGGCGTTATCGATCATATTCATGATAACTTGCCGTGTTTTTACTTCGTCAAACATCAGTTCTGGGAAGTGTTTGGGTTCCTTGTAGGCCAGTGTCAGGCCGTGTATCTTGGCAATTTCAACAAGTTGATCGACTTCTTCGTTAATAACCTGAGCCAGATTGACTGGGGAGGCATCGATGACGAACTTACCAGTGCGCAATCTGGAAACATTTAACAGATCAGCGATCAGATAAACCATGCGCTGCGAGCTGAAGAAAGCCTGATTGAGCATTTGCTTCTGAGTAGGCGTTACTTTGCCAGCATCGCCCTCCTTGATCATACTGATATAGCCTTTAACACTCGTGAGGGGCGTACGCAGCTGGTGGCTGGCCATACTGATGAAGTCGTCCTTGGCCTCATCCAGGGCTCTAAGCTTGGTGTTGGACTCCTTGAGCTGCCGTAGGACGTGTTGGTTCTCTTCGAACAGTAGTTTGTTGTCTAGAGCCACGCCAAGACCATCGCTAAGACGATCCATCAATAAGCTGTCTGCTGGACTCATCTCCTCGACACGATAGGTGTAGCCAACCACTAATAAGCCAACTAGGTGCTGACGAGCAGTTAGCTTGACAACGTACAGGGACTTAAGGGCTAGCCGTCGCTCGACACGCTTAATATCTTGAGCCGTGCAGCCTATAAGCTTAGCCAGCTCTTGGCTAGACATAGCCTCTAGATCAACCAATCTTCCGCTATTGGGCTGGCTGAACCAGGGATGCCCCAGACTTATCCTGACTGGCTTGCTGAATCCTAGATCGGGGACAGATTGCTTACCCCGTTCGTTGGTTACACTCCAGCCGTTCAATACCATGTCTGACTTACTGTGCGTTGATCTAGTCAGTAGCCCCACGAAGGAGAACTCAGTAACTTGAGTTATAGCCTCGGCGACATGCTCACAAACGGTCTTGAGATTGGCGCGCGATTCCAGAACCAGAGCATCAATGGTGCCGAGAAGTGTTAGCGTTTTGTTGGTATCTGCCAGTTCTTTGTTGCGCAAGTACATCTCCTGGGAGACGCGATCTAGCATGTTCTGCAACTTCTGCTTGCGAACGATCCTTGGCCTAATTAATTTTTTGACAGCTTCTTCCACCAGTGAGCTCCGGCCTGTTCAAAGGCTTATTGTAAAGATTTGGGCTGTTGATTAGATGGCAGCCCTAGGACCAACTTAGAGACCGCTTCTTTGCAGGTTTCGACGGCTATTTGCCCAAACAGCAGCTTGTACCGCTCGACCAGGGCATCCAAGGCGCGCTGGGGGTCACCGACAATCTCGATTTCGCGTTTTTCCCAATCAATCTTGAGGCTCTTAACCTGCTGGGCCTGCTCAACTGCAATCGGCCCGATAATGACCTCTTGCTGGGCAATAATCTTTTCAACCATCTGTGCGAAGACAGTCATTTTTTAGTCCTCTGGCTTTAGGTTTACA
Source organism: uncultured Candidatus Saccharibacteria bacterium (assembly GCA_964357905.1). GTDB lineage: Bacteria > Patescibacteriota > Saccharimonadia > Saccharimonadales > UBA4665 > JBBTTE01. The sequence continues at coordinate 326,250 of CAYHMQ010000001.1, read as the reverse complement.
GCCCTATTGCCAAACATAACTATCGCGACCGATAAAGCTACCGTCGCAATAAGCAAGAATATGTCCGTGAATTGGCCGTTGACATAGGTCTCTTTGGTCGTGTAGTAAGAAAATGTCAAATCGTATATGTACGAAGCGGTCATGCCTAGCAATATTGCCAGCGCAGGCTTGCGCAGTAGTCCACCAATGTAGCGCGCCGAAACAATCGCTACCATGGTTATCGCTATCAGTGCGCAAACATCGGTCAAAGGATAGTATAGGTCGAAGAAGGCCTTCAACATATCGTCACTCTGTAACCCCAGATTGCCACCCCGAGCAATTACAATAAACAAGTAGTAAGAGACTGCTACGCTGACAGTGGCAAAACCCACAGCTACCAACTTAAGTGCGGGTCTCTTGCGCAGCATCATAGGCACACCAAGAGCTCGTCCGAGATATATGGTACTCAATATCCAGAACAACACACCTAGCCCATAACCAACGTCAGCAAAAGAAGGATAGGGAGCAGCCACATGTTGGACAAGATTATAGTAGGACCACACGAAGTTACCCAGGGACCAAAGCACCAACCCAATCGACAGAGACAATATAGCCTTGCCAAGTAAGCTCTTAGCTCCACCCCAGCCCTTGGCTATAGCAAAGCCAAAACAGCCAGCAATGAATGGGGTAATGCTTAGTGATAGTGCGAAGTAATTGCCAATTGAGCTGTCAGAAGCCGGTATGCTAGTTCGAAGATATAGCCATAGAACTAGTGAGACAAACGACGAAACCAAAAGAGTAAACTTCAAGATTGGGAGGTGTTTTTTGGTGTTTTTTGGTGTGCCCATCATCTGGTAATATGCTACCATATGTGGGCGTAATTTACATCAAAATGCCCAATCAAAAACACCAAGCCCCTGAGCTAGATCTGTTCTACAAGCAATGTTCTAAGCTCGCCGATCAGATTTCTAATAAGCGCAGCGAAATCCACAAACTTCTATCCTCATACGAGACCTGGGAAGTTATTGAACATGAGATAGCCTCCTCGATCGATGCACTTCGGGGTGTTAACGTCGAATATGATGACTTTGCCCAACCAGCCAAGAATATAACGGCCTGTTGTTTCTTACCGGTCAACATGCCGCTATATTCTTTGGTTCTGTACGCAGTTCTGCCGAGTTATTACTTTGAGACTATATACGTAAGACCCGGCGCCTCGCTCAGCAAGTTTGTGCCCAAGCTAGTAGACATATTAGATCTAAAAGGCCTGGGCTTTGATCAGGTTAAACTTAGAGATTTACCAGCCAAGTTGTTCATTGATCTTTTTGCTAGGGACTCAGATGTTATTATCTTCAGCGGTAAGTATTCTAATGCTGTGCTGCTCGAGCGGCAATGTCCGGAGAGCATGTTGATATTTGAGGGGACTGGACCCTGTCCTTTCTTCGTCTTCGAGAATGCCGATATCGAATTGACTGTCCAAAAACTAGTCGATATGCGCTGCTTTAACAGTGGTCAGGATTGTGTCGCGCCAGATGTGATATTCGTTCACAAGGATAAGTTTGATCAACTAACCAACAGTTTGGCGGGCGCCCTCAAACAGGTGCCAGTTGGTGACTCCAGAGACAAGTCAGTTCGTGTTGCTCAGATGGTCAAGGAGAAATATCTCTTTGCGGTGCAAGAATGGCTCGAGACAAACCACGAGCTCATTATGTTCGGCGGCGAAATCGACACCAAACGGCTTATTATCCATCCAACGATTTTGAGCCAAAATATCAAGATGCATAAGGGTGCTTTTAAGGAACTATTCTCCCCTGTTTTTTATGTGCTGGTCTATGACGATGACCAAGCTCTGCTGGAGAAGCTAAACGCCCCGATCTTCAAGGAACGTTCAATGTACGCCTGCGTTTTCGGCGATAACCAAGCTATTACTAAGCAATTGGAGCTATGCACCGTCCTTAAGAACATGACCGTCAACGACCAAGAAGATGGCAATAAGGCCTACGGCGGCTATGGCTCGATCGCCAACTTCGTCAGCTATAAAGGCCTCCGGCAAGCCCGGCCCCTACTGCTTTCTAGAGACATCAGAGATTGGATGTTGGCGACTCAGGACAACAAGCTTGCTGATCGCACGGCTCAGGTCACCTAGCCTAAGAGTCGCAGCCAGTTCATAATCGAAGTCAAGAGCATAGATTAGCTCCCGACGGTTCCTGGCGCTAAGACTAGAGATAGTTTGTGACCTGAATGTTGATAGGCAGGCACTGACAAGCTGCTTAATAGGCTCCTGCGACATATCGTTCAGTTGACTAGCATTCGTGTCTACGTCTAGATAATTAGTATTTGGGAAGACTGTTTTAACAAACTGATTAGTTTCGGCAAGACCGATAACGAAGAGGCTGTCTGCCTGATTAAGCTGTTGTTGAATGGCAGCAAGCGTGAAGGCCGGAGCATACCATCCGCCCATAGCCGAACGCAGAGCACAGAACTCATCTCCGATCTGTAAATAAACTGCCTTGGTGTCCGACTCTATCACCACCCCCTTGATATTGGCCAAAGCTTGAAGCATCTTGCTGCGAGGTTTTGAATCGTACTGTTCGATATCGTTACGCGTCTTGGGCAAGGGTTGCAGCAGCTTGGCTTTGACACCAACATAGTCCAGACACTCAGCGATTCGCTTAGAGGCTTCAGTTGTAAGCCCATCATTAGAGGTGTTGATTATAACCGCAGCGGAATTTAACTTATAGGTCGTGGTCTTGGCTTTTAGGCCAGCTGCCAGCGACTGCCTGAGAAGTTCATCGTCAAGCATAATGTTCATATAGCCGCTAACAAATTCGGTTTCGCAACTAATCCCCTTGTTCACAACCTGTTCTAAGACTTTATAAATTCCGAGTGGCGGCTGCTTGGCAGCTTTGGCATGACGAAAGAGCGGCACAGCATAATCAATGTGCTTTAATGATCCCGGCTTAATAGAGGCTTCGTAGCGTTCAACTTCAGCCTCAGCCGTGATCTGGAAATGCTTTGCCAGGGTTTTTGTTACCAGCATCTCAATTGTTTGTTTTGTGGATTTGGCGCTCATTTAAATCGATTTAATTAAAGCATGAATAGGCCGACAATCATAAAGCCCATGCAAATTATCTTCTTATTGAAACGCTCGTCGCGTCTCTCTCTGAAGTGATTTGGCAAAAACCGGGCCAACACTATGCCAATAGTTAGCACGTACAGGGGCTGAATGCCCTCTAGTCCACGCACAATTGATACTGGGCCGCCATTAATTGCGGCTCCTTGGATTAGCTCACCGGCCATGTTCAGCAGTTCAACACCTAGAAGCAAGGTTACTAGTTTTTTGTCTTTGCTGCTGATTAGCTGTCGAAGCTGGTTTTTTTCTTTTAACAGTATGAAAGCTATGATGCCGCCTACGCCGAACCCAACTGCAATCCAGAAATATATATCGCCAAAAGATGCACCCTCGTAGGCATACTTAGCCAGTATAGAAACCATTGCGTAGCAAATTGCTCCGCACAGGGCATACCAGACGGACTTGGCAAACTTGAGCTTCTTGATATCCAAGGCGCCTATCAGCGAAGAAGCTATAACAATAATACCGATTCCTGCATATTGTAAGGGCTGCAGCCTTTCGCTCAGTAAGAAGAAGGCCAAAAAAGGCACAATGGCCGGCGCCAAGTTATTCAGCGCAATGGCTACCGAAGGATCGTCGGTTTGCAAGGTTCGAAAATAAAAGTAATAAAACAATACCGTCAGCATGCCGGCGGCGACAGCCGATAGTATTAGCTTGGGTTCTGCGACCTGAGGTTGGTGGAAAATATAAATATAGAGAGCTGGCAAAAAGCCAATAACGCCCGATAGGACGGCTCCAATCGTAGCACTACGATAAACACTCCTTAAGAGGTGATCGTCGATAAGATTAACGACAGCCCACACCAGAGGCGCAATTAGCGCCAAGACAAACCAACTCATAATCTCACAGTATGTATCAACAACTCCGGATGTCAATAAAGCTAGGGCTTTTGACCAGCGAGCACTTGTACTTTTGGGTCATACTCTTGTAGCATTAGAACTATGCCTAAGATTGCCATCATCGAGGACGACCAGACTATCAGCCAAATGTACCGCTTCAAATTCGAGGCCGAAGACTTCGATGTTGAGACGGCTGGCAATGGCAAACTTGGCCTTGAGCTGGTCAAGAAGATGAAACCAGACATCATTCTGCTTGATCTCATGATGCCAGAAATGACAGGCCAAGAAATGCTTACACTACTGCGCCGTGAACCTTGGGGCAAGAAGATAAAAGTTATTATTCTAACCAATATGGGCGAACAAGAAATTCCGCCAGAGCTCAAAGATCTTGATGTCAGCGGCGTAATACTCAAGGCCGACATGACACCTCGTCAGGTAGCTGACGTAGTCAAGAAACAACTAGCAAGCTAGACCTGTCCCATAAGCAATGCTGTGAACTAACCGATTATTGATTGTTGACGTGTCATAATAGTCGTATGAAAATCGCCATTCTAGGCTATAACGTCGAAGGCCGCGCCGCCTATGATTACCTGGCGGCTCAGGGCAAGCACGAGCTGACTATTTGCGATCAGAACCCAGAACTATCCATACCCGGTGGCGCGGCCAGCGTGCTGGGATCTGAATACTTAGATAACTTGGATCGGTTTGATCTGTTGGTACGCACCGCCGGCCTCAAGCCCGGGTTGATCTTCGACAAGAACCCCGATGTGACCGACAAGATAACTACTCAGCTCAATTTGTTTTTGGAAGCCTGCCCAACTAAGAACATCATCGGTGTCACCGGCACCAAGGGCAAGGGCACAACCAGTTCGCTGATCGCCAAAATTTTGGAGGCAGCCGGCAAGACTGTGGCACTTGGCGGCAACATAGGCGTACCCGTGCTGAGCCTGCTTGATGGGCTGGACAGTGAGTCTTGGGCAGTTCTGGAATTATCCAGTTTCCAAATGATTGATATTAAGTCTTCGCCGCATATCGGTGTTTGTCTGATGATAGTCCCGGAACATTTGGACTGGCACCTTAGTCTAGACGAATACGTCCAGACTAAGGCCAACATGTTCAAGTATCAGACTGATGGCGACATAGCCATTTACTATGCCGGGAACGCTGTGTCAAAACAGATAGCTAGTGCGGGCAAGGGTCAAAAATTCCCCTACTACGCCCCACCGGGCGCCACTATTGACAATGGGTGTATTAGCATTAGCGGTCAAGTCATCTGTCGGACAGATGAGCTTAAGCTACTAGGTCGCCACAACTGGCAAAACGCCTGTGCCGCAGTTACCGCCGCCTGGCAAGTTACCCAGGATGTTGAGGCCTTGCGATCAGTGCTAGCGTCGTTCAGCGGCTTGCCACACCGAATTGAGTTCGTAAGAGAGCTTGGCGGGATCAGGTTTTACAATGACTCCTTTGCCAGCGGACTAAAGGCTAGCGAGGCCGCCGTTGAGGCAATTGACGGCAGCAAGGTCGTAATTCTGGGCGGGTTTGACCGGGGTCTTGAGCTGGATGAGTTCGGTGAGTTCGCTATGGCACACAAGCAAGAGTTCAGGAAGTTACTGCTAATTGGTGAAAGTGCCGAGCGACTTGGCAAAACACTGGGGCAAGCTGGATTCAGCAATTACATTGTTGATGATCAAGCCAAGACGATGTCAGAAATCGTTGCTAAGGCAATGTCTCTGGCTCAATCCGGCGACGCGGTGATCCTATCGCCTGGCTTTGCTAGTTACGATATGTTCAAGAACTTTGAAGATAGGGGTTTACAGTTCAAGGAAGTTGTTAATAAGTTATGAGTGATTATAAGCAGTTTTTGTTCAAGCGTTATGAGTTCGACAGAACCGATGGTCGTTTGCAACTGTATTACGGCTACGATGACGCTTTGGAGTTTTGCGAAGCTTACAAGTTCGACTTCGAGTTTGTAGATTACGATGAGGCAGCGCTTGAGCGGGCTGTGCAGCTGCTGTTCTTGGTAGCTGGCGTGTCTTATTACAAGTTGTATCTGGCACCTGAGATTGTGGTTCAAGCCGGTGATATTGATGAGGCATTGGCCAAGTTCCTAAGTGACACGTATCAGCGCGGCCTGGGCGAACTCTTCTACGTCAATCAGCTTGATCCGAACACTGCCGTAACTTTTCCGGTTAACAGCCCTGCGCTGCAGCCCATCTCCGTGTCTGTTCAGGCTGGGCAGCTTATTGGTCTCGGCGGGGGCAAAGACTCGCTGGTCTCAGTCGAACTGCTGCGGGATCAGCCACGCGGGGCGACCTGGAGTCTAAACCACCGCGCGCAACTCGAACCCTTGGTACAAGCTGTTGGTCTGCCGCATCTATGGGTTGAACGCGAGTGGGATCAGCAACTTAAGACGCTCAATCAACAGGGAGCGCTTAACGGACATGTGCCAATATCGGCAATCTTTGCCTGTGTCGGCAGTATAGTGTCCATTCTTAGCGGCTACCAAGATAATGTTGTCTCTAACGAGAGCTCGGCCAGCGAACCAACGCTCAACTATCAAGGTGTCGATATTAACCACCAATATTCGAAATCACTGACGTATGAGCAAGACTTCCAGGCGTGTTTGGGCAGACTATTTGGGAGCGGGCTGCGCTATTATTCTCTATTGCGGCCTTTTAGCGAGCTAAGGATTGCTGAGTTGTTCGCTCAAGTTGGCTTAGACAAATACAGACAGGCTTTTAGTTCTTGTAACCGGGCGTATCGGCACGGCGAAAACCATATGTTTTGGTGTGGTGAGTGTCCCAAATGCGCCTTTGTGTTCTTGATATTTACGCCTTTTGTGGAACGCTCCAAGCTCGAAGAACTATGGGGCGGTAAGAACCTATTGCTAGATTCCGCCCTTCGCAAAACCTATGAGCAGCTACTAGGCATTGAAGGTGATAAACCCTTAGAGTGCGTTGGCGAAATCAAAGAATCGCGAGCCGCTATGCGCTTGGCTCAAGATATCTACCCTGAACTCAGAGTGTTTGAGTTTGATCTGCCCGCAGACTATGACTTCCGGGCTTGGAGTGAGCAAGCTATGCCGACGGAGATTTATGACATTTTGCAAGCCAAACTGACAGATTCGCGCTAAGTGCTTGGATTGAACCTGTTGGCCTGGTTAGCTTATACGATACGATCAATCAATTTGGCCAGCTACACGCTGCGCAGCACGAATAACGTTCTCGAACAGGGCGCAAACGGTTAGCGGGCCGACCCCGCCCTTGAGCGGTGTGATAGTCAGATCATCGCGGTCGTATAGCTCTGGTGCCACGTCACCAACAGTTTTGCCGCCTTCGCTGGCAACACCAGCATCAACTACTACCGCTCCCTGCTTAACCATGTCAGATTTGATAACACCGTGAACGCCTGTGGCAGTAATAATAACGTCAGCTTGGAGAGTTTCGGCCTTTAAGTCCTGGGTGCGCTTGTCAGCTACTGTTGGTGTAATACCGGAGGCGATTAACATCTTTTCGAGCGGTGCGCCGACGAGCTTGCCACGGCCAACTAGCAGAACATTTTTGCCTGCAAGATCAATATTGTAACCAGCCAGCAGCCATAGAATTGCCAGTGGTGTGGCCGGTTCAAACTTGGGTGTAGCACCTAAGCCATCGACGTCCTTCTCGGACGCTACGAGATTGACAACTTCTTCGGTTTGCGAAGGGTCTTCTAGCGGCAACTGCACAATAATGGCATGTATGGTATCATCATTGCTTAACTTGTTAAGCAATTCTTTGACCTCTGTTTGTTTTACTCGATGAATGTCGACATCGACAAGAATATCCTCACCGTATCTTTTTTTAAGCCTAATGTAGGTGTCTGTGACCGGGTTTTCGGTCGTCACCACAATGGCCAGCTTGGGGTTGACACCATGCGCCTGTCGCAGTCCGCGCACTTGCTGCGCTTGCCGTTCCTTAATATAAACAGCCAATTCCTTGCCGTTGAGCATTTTCATACCCAACAATTGTAACACCTTAGACCGTCTTAGCCATCAGACAGTGATTACGATGGCAGTCGGACTTGCCAAAACAGAGGTAATTTGCTAAAGTTTTCAGGTCGAGTACTCGTTCGTAGGTTTTGGGCCAGTAGCTCAGCTGGTTAGAGCACCTGCCTCTTAAGCAGGGTGTCGAGGGTTCGAGTCCCTCCTGGCCCTCCAAAGATACCTAAACAGATACCAATCGGTTCCAACAACAGTAGCTCTGCTTTGTCGGCACTAATTTGTATCTGTTATTTAGTTCTGGTCTACTTTGGTCTTTGTTATAGTTAGCATATGCAAAAGTACGAATTACTATGTAAGTCTGCGAATGATAAGAAGATTGTGTTTGACCCAATCAATTCTCATACCGCAACACACTTCAGTGACGCACCAAAACTCCGAAGCTTGGCAGAAGAACTTTTGGGCAATATGGCTTTAGAGGGCGACCTAATTGCAAAAGATTTTGATATCGGGAGAGTTATTGGCGATAGTGATGTCGTAGAAATTAACGAGTCTGATGAAATTGTCTACGCAATTCGTAAAAGTCGTGAAGACCAAGGTTATGTCCCCTTTACGAAATCACGCCCCACGCAACCAAGCCAAATGATATCAATATATTTGCTTCGCAAAGACAATGAAACTTATGAACTTTCAAGTATATGGATTGGAGAATTTGAAAGTCCCATGTTCCCACAAATGGAAAACTCCACTGAAGATAGCATCCCTTATTGGGGAAAACATGCATTTGTTTGGGGGAGTCAAGAAATTATTCCAGGAACAGAAATTACTAAACGCCCATGGTGATTCCTAATTACAGTTGCGATAGACAAGACTAAGGCCCTCCAATACGCTTGCACTTTAACGACCGTAAGGTCGTTTTGTTATAGTTAGGCCATGACAAAAGAATTAAAAATCAGATTATATTCAAAACCAGAAATACTTGCGAGACTTAAAGATATTGGCGCTAAATATGAAGGCATTTCTGATACAGTACATACTTATTTCAATCAACCAGAAGGAAAAGTTTTAAAAATTGTACTAAAAAACGGTGCGGCTTTTGTTCATAAGTTGCGCGAGGAAAATGGTTTTTTCTTGTTTGATTCAAGAGAACCTGTCGACGATCCAAACGACGAGTTAGCGAGATTAGAACTAAAGTATGGGATTAAGAACAAGCAAAAAATGCACGCCGAGCTCTACAGCTTCAAAGATTACTCTATTGGGCTTTACGATATTGAAGAGCTTGGGCAATTTCTGATACTTGATGGCGATAATCCATCAGTGCAAAAACTCGAAGACTGGCTGAGCATCAAAGATCCAGAAATCATCACAAAATCTTTCGCAGATCTCTAGGGTAGCGCCTGACAAGCTGCGGACAATACTTAGACAGCCAGTCGCCAGAGCGCAGTAGTCAACGCATAGATGAGTGGCACATGCCGCTTGCTATTGATGCATTATAGTTTCGGTCATCTTGTCCATTGTGTCGGTATTCAATGCGTTCTTTTTGAAGATGTTGGGGCTTGGCGTACCCTTGACGTCCATAGTTGCCCAGGCGCCTTTATTCATTCTAGCTAAGGCGTGGTCAACAAGGATGTATTTGCCTGGGACATCGGTCTTGAACTCAACAATGCTAGCTCCACCAGGCAGAACTGTGGTGGTTTGGACATTCTTGAAGAGAGCCGAACCCTGTCCCATAGCAGCCTCTGGATAGACTGTATCAAAGATTTCGCCGATTATGTGGAAGGACGAAATAAGATTTACGCCACCGTTGCCGACATAGACGCGCACTGTTTCGCCTTTTTTGACGATCATATTTGAGGCTCCGCCAATCCGGCCATTAAATGTAACGTAGGTGGGGTTACCGTCGAGTAGCATCTTTGGCTCGAATAGCACTAGACCTTTTTTACCGACACCGCCCTGGGTGTATAGTTCACCCTGAACTACATAGAATTCTTTGTCGACTTTGGGTAAACCCTCTTTGGGCTCCACCAAGATCAGACCATATTGGCCATGGGAGTTATGAACGCTGACATTAGACGTGGCGCAGTGATAGATGTACAGACCTGGCTGCATTGCCTTCCAGGTGAAGGTCTTGCTTTCGCCTGGCTTGACCTTGGTAACTGCCGCGCCACCGCCGGGGCCAGTCACGGCGTGCAGGTCGATATTGTGTTCGTGCAGGCTGGATTTGTCATTTGTCAGTGTTAATTCAACCGTATCACCATCACGAACTCGCAGCATCGGTCCTGGAACTTGGCCATTGTAAGTCCAGTAATTGTTGTAAATGCCTGGGGCAACTTCGCTAATAACTTCTTTGGTGGTTAGGCTAATTTTGACAGTCGCACTGGCTTGCCTGGTGATCGGAGCTGGCACAGCATTGGGGTTAGCGGCAATATCTTTGACGCGTTCGAAGCGACGAGAATTCTTGACGAAATCAAGTGCATTTAGCACTGGCAAGCTAGGCGGATTATGATCAGGAGCTTGGGAGTGCAGGTTGGGCGGCATGGCAAAGTGAAGCTTGTACTTTTGATCGCCAGCTATTATCAAGATCAGACCGACGGCCAGCAAACTCACACCTATCACTGTGTTGACTTTGAATTTTTTGGCTTTCTTGATTAGCCACTTCCAAAAACCAGCCTTGGTCAGCAGGAATAGGCCGCCGCCAATGATAAATATGACCCCGAATAGCTGCAACAACAAATAATTATACATTTATATTCCCATTGTTTTTATGCTTATGTTTCACTGGGGGTAGATTATAGCATCGGTGATCAAAACTTGCATTGATTTGGAGCGAGACTCAGTGAGTTGATCGAACGTACTTGGCGTAGGTGAAGCTGAGGCCACTCTGATGGTGCGGCGTGGTTTCCTCGATTTTTGTGTATTTATCTTCGTAGTCTGGGAAGAATTGATCACAATCAAAATCAGCATCAATATGAGTTATGTAGAGTTCATCAGCCAGGTTGGCATCGATGATTTGCTGGTAGAGACTGGCACCACCAGCTACCCAGAGATCTTTGCCTTGGTACTTGTCTAGGAATTGAGCGAGATCGTGAACCAGAGTTGCACCTTGGATTGGTTCCTGGGCATGAGTCAGGACAAAGTTTTGACGATCCTTGAGCGGGCCTTTGAAGGTCTTAAATGTCGAGCTGCCGATAAGTACAACGCCGCCATGAGTTTTGGTTTGGCTGGCAAAGTATTGCTCGTCTTCTGGAATTTTCCATGGCTGCACGCCGTCTTTGGCTATGCCGCGTTTCCGATCGATGGCAACAATTAGCCTAATCATTGCTTGAACCCATCACTGTTTAACAAATCGCTGCTGCGTAGTTGGCTAAGCAGGTAAAACGAACCAGTAATAATGAGGGTTTGATTGTTGCTCGCGAGCAGAGCCGCTAAGGCTTTGTCTTGATCAGCGATACTTCGTACATCATTGGCGCCGCCGCTGCGCAAGGCATCGGCCAAAATTTCAGAATCCATTGACTTGATGGGTAGGTCTTGAGTTGTATTGAAAGTCGTCGTTATTATTTGGGCCGCTAGCGTTACCCATATAGGAATAAGAGCTTCATACTCCTTGTCATCTTTTAGGGCAATCAATATTGTCGGCCTGATATTCGGATATAACTGTCGGAAACTGCTAACAAAAGCTGTCATCTTCTGGACGTTATGTGCACCATCCATTATTAGCGTTTTGTCATTTATCCGCCTCGTATCCATGCGAGCTGGTATCTGTAATTTCTGGGTTTGATGTAACACTTCACTTGTTAAGGATTGCAGTTCATCGCGATTTTGTAAGTATTCGTAGACTTGTTTGGCTAGTAGCCAGTTGTGACGTTGGTAGTCAGGCATTACTACTGAATCATCACGCTGAGCCTGTTGCTCCATGTCTTTGCTTATGACATGCACGAATGCTTTATGAGCTTTGGCAGCTTGGTTAATTACTATCATTATTTCTTCTGTTTGTTCAAACATGAAGACGTGGTTGCCGTCATGAATGATGCCGGCTTTTTGCGTTGTGATATCTGTTAGATTTTTGCCAAGTAAGTGAGTGTGATCGAAGCCAATATCAGTAATGACACAGATTTTGTCAGTTCGCGTTACCATATTGGTCGCGTCATATAGACCACCCACTCCTGTCTCAACAACGGCATAGTCCACCTTGTATTTATCAAAAATCCAAATGGCAAAGGCATATAACAGTTCAAAATAAGACGGCTGCCGCTCGGCCGTCTTAACAATATCCAGAAAGTCTCCCAGTTCTTTACAGAATGTTAGCTCATCCAACGGCTGTCCATTAATCTGAACCCGCTCCTTGACGCTATCGACATGCGGCGATACCGTTAGTCCAGTTGTTTGGCCAGCGGCGGTTAGCATGGCAGACATATAATATGCCGTCGAGGTCTTACCGCTGGTGCCAGCAATATGGATCACCCGCAGCCGATCTTGAGGATTACCCAGGAGCTCCATGAGCGGCCGGATACGTTCCAATGTCGTATCCTTGCCGTCTAGCTGCGCCACTAATGGGACATGTGGCAGTAATGCCGCCTCAGCTTCTACAATGTTCTGGATGGTCAAGTTATTAACTCCTATACTTCTCTGTTAAAATAGTATACGTTATCTAGCGCCCGTAGCTCAGTGGATTAGAGCATCTGTCTTCGGAACAGAGGGTCGGCGGTTCGAATCCGTCCGGGCGTACCATTTCGCTTATGCTTGCAGAATGTTCTTAATACATTCAAAATATTTACTATGGCTACTCCAGAAAAACCTAGCTCCTCCCTAAAACGGGAAGGCCTAAACCCCGCCGAGCTTAAAGCCCTACAAGAAAAACTAACAACTGAGTTTACAGAACGTGGCTTATTTACCAATGTCTACAGTGACGAGCCTAACGATGTATCTGAACCCCATGCACACGCTGGCGCAACACTTGTGACGTTAGAAGGCTCGGCCAGCATACGACTGGACGAGGGCGAATGGCATACAGCAGTTCCCGGTGATATTACGGTTATACATGAAGACCAGCTACACGAGGTAAGAGCTGGAGAGACAGGATGGAGATATTTATTCGCCTGCTCACAAGAGGAAGCGCAGAGACAGGGTTTATAGGCTAATTTAGTTATAATCTTGATATCGTGCCGTACCAAATCGCTTATGCTTAAAGACTTCTTATGGGAAGTCTTTTTTCTTTGGTATGATTCAAGAATGAAAGTAGTGTTCTTAGACCGAGACGGAACAGTTATCGTAGACCCACCGGACCTACGAGTAGACAAGATGGAGAAGATTGAGCTTTTTCCTGATAGCATCGAAGCACTCAAGTACTTAGCTGATAACGATTTTGCAGTCGTACTAATCACGAACCAAGCTGGTATTGCAGAGGGTCGCTTAGACGAAGCAAGATTCTGGGAGATTCATAACGAAGTATTAAAACAATTAGAGCCAAGTGGTGCCACCTTTCTAAAAACTTACATGAATGGTGAGGCAGTTGGTTCTGGTACTACAGAATGGCGCAAACCTGGGCCAAAGATGCTTCTACAGGCAGCCGAAGATTTAAATCTTGATACTAGTGAGATATACATGGTCGGAGACAATCAATCTGATATTCAGGCAGGCGTCAATGCTGGTTGCAAGGGCGGAATACTTGTAAAAACAGCTAATGAGAACGTCGATTCACCAAATGCTATCTACACTGCCCCAGATTTACTCGATGCAGTACGCTACATTGTCTCTAACAGTTGATGATTTCCTAGTAAAATAGTTCTAACCTGTGCCAAAGCGCTGTACTAATTTGATATTGTACAGATCATAGATTGATAATTTGATATAATTTAATAAGTATGTCAAAACTTATTATTGCTCGTCATGGTGTTACGCCATACAACGAAGCGGGTATTTGGACCGGTCTTACTGACATTGATATGTCGAAGCTGGGCTATCAAGAAGCTGGGCAGGGCGCGACGATTCTGGCCAAGTACAAAATTGATGTGGCTCTCAGTTCTGCTTTGATACGAGCACAAAATACTGCAAAAATAATCATTTCTAAACAACACGGCAAGAACATACCTCTTTTGATAACTGATTTTTTGAACGAAAAAGACTATGGAATTTTTACCGACAAAAATAAACAACAGATAAAATCTGAAGTTGGCGAGAAAGTTTTCGATCAAATACGGCGTGGCTGGGATTATGAAATAAAGGACGGTGAGTCCCTAAAGGATGTCTACACAAGAGTTCTCGCTGTTCACCAACGACTAGTACTTCCGATTCTTGAGAATGGCGGTAATGTCTTAGTTTCTTCGCACAATAATACCCTCCGTGCATATGTAAAAGAGCTGGAGTCCATACCCGACGACCAGGCCAGTGCAATTGAACTAGGAACTGCCGAGATACGCGTCTACGACTTCAGTCAGGGTACTTTTGTTTGCGAAGAGAAGCACGCGATTGGTGCTGTACATTAGCTGCTCTTACTAATTCTTGGCCACAGCGCCGATTACACCTATGAATAAGGCGCACGCTAGTTGCAACACTACATAAATTATCAACAGAACCACAAAAATGTTCATGCCGCGTCTGGGTTGCGGAGCAGAAGCTTGAACGTACTGGCCAGGCTGTCCAGGAATCGGTTGCAAATTAAAGACGTTATCTTTTATCGTTGGGTGTTTTTGAATATAGAGTTTGTGCAAAATAACGGCGATCAGAGTTAATGTGGCGTCAATAACCCCACAAGCAGCCAGCAAACGATAGTACACAGCACCGAGGGTATTGTTATCGCCGACAAAAATCACTGGCATAAGCATCAGCACAACTATAACCATGAAGATGAAGTTAGCGTAGACTATATTATCGATATTTGCCTGTTTGCCTAGGGTTTTGGCCAAGATCTCGCCATGAAGAGTTGCAAACAGAAGAATAAAGTAGACTGCGTACAGCTTGAAGACAAGTTCGCCGCCAATCACTCCCCATACACCCAGAATCGACGTCGCGAAGCTAAAGACAATGATCATAAAGGTTGCGTTAGCAAAAATCGCTAGGCTATCAAAAGTATCTTGTTTTTCGTTGTTGACGATGAAGCTGAAGCTTACGAGACAATGGAGAGCAATCAACAAAATCGTGAATAAGGCTTTGGCGCAGATATCGTTGAATTGCCCAATGAGTATAGTTACGACAGCTAGAGCAGCAGCTGCAATTAGACAGCCAATCAACGATTTGAGGAATAAACTCTTGAAGTTTTGAAGTTTCATTATTTAGCCTTTGCTGACAATTATTATACAGTAGAGTTTGAATTATATGCCTCCAGCAACCCAAACATACATAATTGACTTCGATAGCACTCTTATAACTTTGGAGTCTTTGGACGAGCTGGCACGTATAACATTAGCTGGTCGATCTGATGCTAGCAAAGTCATGAATAGGCTAGAGGCTATAACCAAGCAAGGCATGCTGGGTGACATCGAGTTCGATAAATCGCTCACGCAACGTCTTAGCTTGTTCAGCGCCAACAAGCAGCATATTGAACGGCTGACTGAATTACTGATGGCAAATATAAGTCCGTCAGCGCTTAGCAATACCGCGTGGTTCCGAGAAAACGCTGAACGTATATATGTCGTTTCGGGAGGTTTTGCGGATTACATAGTGCCTGTAGTGGCAAGTTTGGGCCTAATACCTAAGCATGTGTTCGCCAATAACTTCGTCTACGACGAACTTGGCAACATCAAGGGCTATAACCCCGATAGCCTTTTGTCCAGACCGCAAGGCAAGGTCCAACAGATAAAAAGTCTAGGTCTACCCGATACTTATGTGGTGATGATCGGCGATGGCTACACCGACTTTGAGGCCAAAGCTTACGGTGCAGCAGACGAGTTCTGGGCTTTTACTGAGACAGCTAATCGACCGAAGGTCGACAAGCTCGCTGACAGAATCGTACGAGACTTCGAGGAAGTAGCGAAGCTGAGCCGCCAATAATTTAGCTTGGTGTCTATTCGATGATAATTAATGGGGTTATCCTCCACAGCAAGTTGATTAATTCTTAATAATATGTTATTCTTTGCTTAATGCGTCGGTCTGAGTTGCTTATCCCGAAACTTAATGAAGCACCTGAGGGTGTATATTCTCTGGGCGTGCCAATAATTAATGGAGCCGTCCAAGTCAGAGATTACGGTGAGATGCTGCAAAAAGGCAGGCTTTCTGTAAAGGCAACTCGTGATCTGGTTAAGATACGCCGCGAAGATGGCAAGAACTTAGCTGTCGACGTCCACGTCAAGACACCTCAACCCCCTTCTGAGGCTAATGCCGAACCAGTGATAAAGGTCAGACAAGTCTTTGATCAGCCCATCCCAGAATTATTGTTATACAACTTGGATAATGATGGTCTTTGGCTGCCTGATGGTGAGAATTTGGAGGTTGCATATGAAGAAGGTTTGAGCGATTTTGCTTATTTCATCGACTTCCACGCTAATAACAGACATGCCCGAGATTTACAGGATACAGCTCATCAGACCGAGCCAGCCGAACTTGTACGTACTTGGGCCTCGTAGTATTATTAGCTCACTATCAATTTAATTCCTGGGGTGGCGTGAAATTCGCCAATCGGACGTATAGCCGTCGACCACAGTCCCCGAGGACCGTGGATGATCATGTGAAACTCATGAGCCGACCGTATAGTCGGGACTCGCTACGGCGAGAGTCAGTGCGGGAGCGCTGACAGAAAAGGAAGGTTCTTATGAAATATATTAAGTTTGGATCCGTGGCGGTTGTCGCGGCGGCGCTGCTATGGAGTGTCGATGGTTTGCTTAGGCGGCATCTATACACTCTGCCGGCACCGGTGATTGTGTTCTATGAGCATGCCTTCGGGTTTTTGCTGTTACTGCCAATTATTGCTTACTCGTGGAAAGCTTTTAAGCTACTGACGCGCAAGCAATGGCTGGCCATTATAGGTGTGTCGTTTTTGTCAGGTGCGGTGGGAACAATTCTCTACACAGCAGCACTGGGTAGAATTCAGTACATTCCCTTTTCGGTGGTGGTTCTGTTGCAGCAACTTAACCCGATTTTTGCGATCATTACAGCAGCCCTGTTGCTTAAGGAGCCTCTGGGCAAGAGGTTCTTCGGTCTATCCGCAATCGCTTTAGTAGCGGCATATTTTGTGACCTTCCCAGACATAAGTGTTAATTTCTCAACTGGGCAGGGCACCATCATCGCGGCTCTGTTCGCAGTTGGAGCAGCCGCAGCTTGGGGCACGTCTACAGCCTTCTCGAAGTATGCGCTTAAGGGCACTTCTTCATTACACGTTACGGCTCTGCGCTTTGGTATTACACCGTTCTTTGCGCTGCTATTCGTACTGCTGTCGGGCAGTACCAGCTCGCTCGGGGCGATAACTTTTGACCAATTCAAGTATCTGGTTGCGATTACCTTCTCAACCGGTTTGATTGCCCTGCTCATATATTACTTCGGGCTTAAGCGAGTTTTGGCATCGCGAGCCGCTATTCTTGAACTAGCCTGGCCAGTGTCGGCAGTAGTTGTTGGTTATATTTTCTTGCATCAAGGCTTAACCCTTACACAAGGCATTGCTGCTGTAATACTGAGCGGCTCCATATACCTAATAGCCAAGGATGCAACTGAGCAAGGCAAAGCCCCTAAAGGCAAAAAAACACCCTAGCGATTTTGCTGGGGTTACTTCTTTGGTTTGGGGAGTGGCTTAGGGGTGGCTGTGTGCTGCGCCATGGTATGAAGATTATTGAGCATCTGTTCGATTGTCATAGTCGTTCCTGTTTTGTGTTATGGCTTACGCTTAACCAGAGAAGAATAGCCTCCTAGGGTACGATGGTCTGTAAGATTTCTTACAGATTAGGTGGTAGCAGCTTGGTGTCTGATAAATATCGAGCGCGTAGCAAAGCTTGCTGCATAGCCTGTATGACCTGTTCAGCCTGTTGATGGCTCATGCCAACACGAGCCACGGGGGCGGTTTGGGAAGGATTAACCATTTGTGTAAAATTGAGCGTTACGCCTGCTGGATTAACTGTTATGTCCAGTCCGTCGCTATACATCGTGCGCACATCTACCGCGAGCAGCATGACCATCGGTTTGCTCGCCAAATGTGGCTGGCCGACTGCCCCAATTTCGTCTGGAACGTCAGAATCATACTCGGCTAATTCCCAGAGCTGTACAGCCTCGCGATCTTGGACGCCAAAATGACTAATCAGTAGCAGCAAAATATCCTCGGCGGGGCGTTCTAGGCCAGCCTCGATACGTGCCAACTGTTGCTCTTCAATTTCAACCGCACCAGATACCTCAGATAAGGTCTGTTTGGACTGCTCACGAACATACTTGAGATGGTTACCCAAGCCAGTAAATGGTTTATCCGTCTTACTCATACACTCTAATAATAATCCTTTTACGTCTACAAGCCAAGCTACCCTGCACTACTATATAATTAGTCCTATGAACATGCTTCAAAATGTTAGTTTGGTTAGCTATTCGACAATGGGCTTAGGCGGTTCAGCATCATACCTTGTAGAAGTTGCCAACCGGATGGAAGTCCTGGAAGCGCTTAGTTGGGCTGCGTCTAAACAGTTACCGGTAATCATGATTGGTGGTGGTAGCAATATAATCTGGGGCGATAACGGCTATAAAGGCCTAGTTATCGTCAACAAAATCCGTCACTATGAATTATTCGAAGAGGATGAGACAAACACCTATCTGACACTTGGCAGTGGTGAGCCTTGGGACGAAGTTGTCGCTAAGACCGTCGCGGCTGGCCTGACTGGAATCGAAGCTCTGAGCCTGATACCCGGCACAGCCGGTGCCACGCCAATCCAGAATGTCGGCGCCTATGGTCAAGAAATATCACAAACTTTGACGACGGTTGAGGCCTTTGACACACAAGCTGGCGACTTTGTAACTCTAGCTGGTAGCGATTGCGGCTTCGCCTATCGTACCAGCCGGTTCAAGACCACAGATAAGGGGCGGTTCTACATCACGGGGCTGAGCCTGCATCTTTCTAAGGGTAATCCTATGCCGCCTTTTTATGGGGCTGTTCAGACATATTTCGACGAGCATAAGGTCAGCACCTATACACCGGCGGCGTTGCGTGAAGCTGTCATGTGGATTCGCAGCAATAAGCTACCTGATCCAGCCCTGGTGCGTAATACAGGCTCGTTTTTTGCTAATCCTATTGTTGCTGACGCCGAACTGTTTGAACTAAAGAACCTTTATACAGATATACCGAATTGGCCGCAAGACGATGGCAAAGTTAAGCTATCAGCCGCCTGGCTAATCGACCAAGCCGGTTTCAAAGACTACCACGACGAAGCAACTGGCATGGCAACCTGGCCTAAGCAAGCCCTAGTCTTGATTAACGAGCATGCTAAGTCGACACAGGATTTATTGGCATTCAAGCAAAAAATTGTTGAAGCGGTTCAGGCCGAATTCAACATTACCCTCGTTCAAGAACCAGAAATGATCGCCTAATAGTTATTTGTCGCTAGGCAGCGGGAACTTCAGCGCAAATTTGGTTACTTCGTCCCTTAACACGTTAAGCTTCTTCTCATCTTCTCTGTTCTCAACGGCTTGTCTCATCCAGGTGGCGATTTTGACCATGTCCTTTTCCTTGAGGCCGCGAGTCGTTATGGCTGGTGTGCCAAGGCGGATACCGCTAGGGCGGAAAGGCGGTAACGGGTCGTCAGCTACGGAGTTCTTGTTAAGGGTTAGGCCGATCTTGTCGAGAGCTTCTTCAACAACTTTGCCATCAAGACCAAAGCTTTTGTGAACGTCGGCCAGTATAAGGTGGTTGCTAGTGCCGCCGGTTACCAGTGAGAAACCTTGATCAAGCAATGCATCGGCTAGAGCTGCAGCATTCTTGACGATTTGCTTGGAATAGCCTTTGAATTCTGGTTTGAGAGCTTCACCAAAAGCCACGGCCTTAGCAGCGATAATGTGCTCATGCGGACCGCCCTGCATACCAGGAAAGACTGCGCGGTCGATTAGAGTAGGAATATTCTCAAGGGTCTTCTCCGGAGCCTTGAGTGGTGTACTAACAGTACCGCGGCTAAGGATTAAGCCGCCGCGCGGTCCGCGCAGCGTCTTGTGGGTGGTCGTCGTAATGACATGGAAGCCGTAATCAAAGGGGTTTTTGGCAACGCCACCAGCTATCAGGCCAGCAATGTGCGCCATGTCAGCCATCAACAGAGCACCGACTTCGTTACCGATTTCGGCAAACTTGGCATAATCGAGCTCGCGAGGATAGGCACTAAATCCGGCTAACACAATCTTTGGCTTGTGCTTGAGCGCCAAGGCGCGGAGTTCATCGTAATCAATTTCACCGGTTGCAGGATCCTTCATCTTATAGCGAATGAAGTTGTAGAGCTTGGCTGAGCGTGTAACTGGTGCGCCGTGAGTTAGATGGCCGCCATGGCTGAGATCCATGGCTAGAACGGTGTCACCCGGCTCCAACCAAGCAAAGTAGACGGCCTCGTTGGCTGGCGCACCGGAGTGAGGCTGGACATTAGCGTGATCAGCCTTGAAGAGCTGCTTAGCCCGATCAATCGCCAATTGCTCCACCTGATCAGTGTTCTCTTGACCGCCGTAATAGCGCTTGCCCGGATATCCCTCGGAGTACTTATTGGTAAATATACTGCCCATGGCGTCCAGTACATCAGAACTGACATAATTTTCAGATGGAATTAGCTCAAGGCCCTCGCGCTGACGCTTTTCTTCTGCTTTGATTAGATCATCAATAACGGTATCAACCATTCTAACTCCCTTCAAATGTTTAATAATGCCTGCGTAGATTACCCAGCCCAATCTTATATCTATTGTAACAGATTAGATCATTGCCAACGTAAGGTTGCAGTCGTAACACCACGCATGATATTATTTACCAACTAATGTCTTCGACTAACCAAAAAATCGGTCAGCTTATTGCTCAGATAAGACAAGAAAAGGGCTTGACTCAGGCCGAATTTGCGCGCCGTCTTAATACCTCTCAATCAGCCGTTAACCGTATGGAGCATGGCCGTCAAAATCTTAGCCTGGAAACTCTAGGTCGCATTAGTGACGTGCTTAACAAGCAGTTGATTAGTCTTAACCAAGGCGCCATCAATCTTCATATTGAAGGTGGCCATGAACTAAAGGGCTCAATCACGCTTAAGACTAGCAAAAATGCCGCCGTGGCATTGATCTGCGCCAGCCTGCTCAACAAAGGCACAACTAAGCTTAAGAATGTAGCCCGTATCGAAGAAGTTAACCGCCTAATAGAGGTACTGACTAGTATTGGCGTGCACGTCAAATGGCTGCCTAATAACGATCTTGAGATCAAACCTTCGCCAAGACTTGATCTGTCAAAAATGAACAAGGAAGCAGCACGCAAAACCCGCAGTGTCGTGATGTTCATCGGTCCGTTAATGCACTTATCCCGAGAGTTTAGCATTCCTTATGCTGGCGGCTGCGAGTTAGGCCGTCGGACTGTTTTGCCTCATCTGTACGCTCTAGAAGAACTTGGTGTTGAAGTAGAAACCAAGTCTGGACATTACCATGTTACTGCCACGCCTCGGGCAGCAAGTCGCCCAGTTGTATTGTACGAATCTGGTGACACTACAACCGAGAATATTCTAATGGCGGCTGCGCTGACACCCAGCGAAACAGTTATTAAGATGGCCAGCGCTAACTACATGGTTCAAGACCTTTGCTTCTTCTTGCAAAGACTAGGAGTAAAGATCGAAGGTATTGGCAGCAGCACCTTGCGCGTTCAAGGTGTCAAAGAAATTCGCAAGAATATTACCTACGCCCCCAGTGAAGACCCAGTCGAGGCCATGACATTTATAGCAGCCGCTATCACCACCAACTCCAGTATCGCTATCAAGCGAGCGCCAATTGAGTTCCTTGAACTCGAACTACTGAAGCTCGAAAAAATGGGACTAAAGTATGACATTAGTAAGTCATATAAGGCTGATAACGGCCGCACTGACCTTGTTGACCTCAAAATACATAAACACGACGGCACCCTTCGGGCACCAGGCGAAAAAATCCATCCCAATGTCTTCCCCGGGCTTAATATTGATCACCTGCCCTACTTCGTGCCAATTGTTTCCGTAGCTCGCGGCCGCACGATGATTCATGACTGGATTTATGAAGATCGAGCACTGATGTACACCGAGATGAAAAAAATCGGCGTCAACCTTGAACTGGCTGATCCGCATCGTATCTTCATTGAAGGTCCAACTAGGTTCAAGCCAGCTGATTTAGTCTGCCCCAGCGGTATTAGGCCAGCTGTTATGCTACTAATTGGCATGCTGGCTGCACCTGGCGTCTCAATCTTGCGCAACGTCTACACCATTAACCGCGGTTACGAAGATTTGGCAGAGCGCCTTAACAGTCTTGGCGCACGCATAACCGTACTCCGCGACATCTAAGACAGCTTACTATATTAGCCTAAAGTCCTTGGTACGATCTTGCGTCGGCCGTCTTGTGCCAGAGCAAGAACGTACCAAGGACTTTAGGCGAGGTGTGCTATAATCACCTCTGTTCGCGGGTGTCGTATAGCGGTTATTACCCTAGTTTTCCAAACTAGTAACAGGAGTTCGACTCTCCCCACCCGCACCAGATCTAGTTTTCAGGTTCGACGGGGGTCTGAGAAGTCAAATAGGCTTGAGCACTGCGGCCAGCTTGAGATAGACCGCCGTTCAGATATGAACCTGCTCCGTTGGCAGATTGTGCCTGATCCGGTCCACTGAGAGTAACTTTTGCCAAGCTTTTGGGTGAAGATTTGATGTTCACCACGTGAGTTACCAGACCTCTTGTGGTTGCTGAGCCTGTGATGCCTTGGTTATTTATCGATAGAACAGCAACAATTAGAAACACTGCGGCAATAATAATTAACGGCGTGGTGTGCCTATGTAATTGTTTGGGTGAATTGTTCATTTTCATTTCCATTGCCACTGTGACTCCAAGCTACTTAAATCAGAATCCGTGCCGTTCATAGCGTGCACGATTACAAACACGTTTTCACCCCTGCCGACTTGATGTAACACAGCCTCTTCGACGACGGTAACTCCCTGCGCCTTATTAACGGCATTAACAACATAGGCCGGACTGCCAGCAAACTGTGTTACTTTTTGGCTGCTGATTTCGAACCCAGGCAGGCTATCCTTAACATCTTTTTCTAGGGCCTTCTTGGCAATACTAGCAAACTCTTTGGGATTAATGGCTTGACTTTGGTCGGCATAAATCTTGTAAGCATCGGTTGAGTCATTCATGGTTTGGCCATTAAAAGCAATCATATCGCAGCTGCCGACATTATTCTTGATATTTAACTTGTAAACAAAGCTAGCCGAATAACAGGGTGTTGACACATTGGACGTAAAAACCGCCGAGCTGCTCTGGACAGCTTCATGACTAACTTTGGGGTCGTGCTTCATATTGTAAGCCCAGGCTCCGAGACTAAACAGTACAGCTAGGCTGGACACCGCTATACCGACAGTGCTTAGCTTGCGTTTGGTGCCAGAATGAGACATTGTTCCGGCAACTATGCCCGCCACACTCAGGCTTAAGCCTACTATCGGCATGAATAAGGCGCCCACCATGCCAAAGAGACCGAATAATAGCGCCAGTAGCGCTTTGGTCTCACCAATGTGCTGATTGGGCTTGGTAAAGGCGTAGCTTGGCAAACCAGCAGTTATGCCACCGGCACCAGCTGCAACTAGCGGGCCGTTAGGCATGCTATTAATTTCGGCTTGGTTGTGCAAAATCTTAGCGATTTCTGAAACAGTCTTGTTGGCCGCTATGGCTGGTTGCACGGGGCGCCCACAGTTACCACAAAAGGCAGCACCAGTTTCGACAACTTGATCACAGTTTTGGCAGTTCATTTTGGTTTTTTGATTTGTTCTCAGCTATATTTAAGCATTTTTGCCACAGTGGACGCAATAGAGGTTATGATCAGGATTAGCCTGTCCGCACGAACGACAAAACGAATTATGACCCACGGCGCTCAATCCCCTATCCTGGTCTAGCTCACTGGCGCGCAAAAATACGACGAATAGGGCGACACTCATGCCCAGGGTAATCAGCAAGGCCATGGCCGTATGGACGAAGCCGCCAGCGATTAAGCCAAAGTCATAAAGACCATGTAGAACCATTACTCCCAGCAGCGGAGCTATGACCCCTAGCAGAGATCGTCCAGACAGTTTGCGTTTGATCAGGAAATATCCTACTACTCCCGTTGTGGCTGCATGGAAAAAGGGTGTCAGCAAGACTCGAATCATCCCGGCCTTGGTACCAAACTGTATGGTGTACAGAATATTTTCTGGTACTCCGCAGCCGAGGCCGGCCAAGGCAAAATATATAACTCCATCGGTGTGTTCATTGAAGTAGCGTCGTTTGTAAATTACAAAAGCCAGGGGCAAAAACTTGCATGCTTCTTCTATAATGCCGATTGTTAATGCAGAAACTAAAATTGTAGTCTGGGGCGTGCCTAGTGTCAGATTATCGACCGACAAAAGCCGACTTTCTAGTAAGGCTGCCATTAATCCGCCGGCTACACCAAGACCAGTAGCCATCCAGAGCGCAGCAATCGGCTCCTTTTGGCCACGATCATGAGCAATCAAATACCAAGCCAGGCCTATTGCGATAGCTATAAAAGTAAGGATTAAAACGAAGAGTAACATCGGTAATTTTTGTTTTTAGCTTACAGTTTTAGTATACACTATAAGATACACACTCAACATATTGGACCGCTACGATGATAGCCATGTGTTAGTGTGGGTGTGTGCCCTGGTAGCTCAGCTGGATAGAGCAGAGGACTTCTAAGCCTAAGGTCGTAGGTTCGAATCCTACCCGGGGCACCACATAAGTATTTGACTTTTTCACAATTTAGAAAGTAATTAAGAACTGAGTGCTGTTGTCTAAAGACGCTTATTGAAGTATAATCACCTCTGTTTCTGACATCAGAAATGATTATGGCGGGTGTAGCTCAGCTGGTTAGAGCGTCGGGTTGTGGTTCCGAAGGCCGAGGGTTCAAGTCCCTTCACTCGCCCCATAACATTTAGCATCAAGTAAAGACCGGTTCAAACCAGAGCCGGTCTTTTAGTTTGGCCTTTATTATCCTTACTGGGTTGGGCCTTGGATAACGCGAACCTGTGACCAAGGGATTGAACCTATACCTAGACTAGCGCCAGAGCCATAAGAGGCTGGCCATTCGTTAGAAGTCAAGCCGTAGATGCTAAAGGTTCCGCCATTGTCGCGCAGGTACGCACCATAGGTCTTGAGGGCTTGAGCGATGGTCTTGTAGGGTTCTGCCAGACCGGATATGTCGGCGTTGGGATTGAGCTGGATTTTTGATCCTTCAGCTAGTACGGTGTTAGGCCCGCTGACATAGACATTACTCCAGGCTGGGAAGATGGCTAGCCCAGACTTGATACCTGGTACAGAGAAAGCCAGAGCGTGATCAATGTGCTTAGAGGCCAGTTCTTGAGGCGTAATGATACCTGCTAGCAGTGACAAACCGGCTGCATTCGAAGGAGCATCTGTTGTGTTGGTCTGGCCATTGCCATTAAGGTTAGCACGAGCAACGGCTTTGGCATTGGTAATCGTACCGTCAGCTGAGATTGTCGCCTTATAGATTTCATAGACTGTGGTGCCGACTATGACAGCTAGATGGCCGTCAGTGCCGCCAGCAGGCTGAGTTCCAGCTGGGACTTTTGGCACTAGCATCTTGCCAGCCGAGCCAATGTACTGGTTGCTTTCGCCTGGAGGTGGTGCTGGATAGGCCGTAAACGCACCTGTTCCGTAGACCAACGATACGCCATAGGCTCGCATTGTCATGTTTGGATTCCAAAAATTGCCAGCTACAAATTGCTGCATGAATGCCACCGAATCAGATCGGACAATAGGATTAGTGACAGGTGCCGTGAAGGCCGAAGAATATGGGAAGAACCCTTTGTTCAGGCCATTTGTACTAGTTGGCGGCGGAGTGGTATTAGCTGTAACGGCGGCAACTGTTACAGTAACTTGAGTCGTGCCGATATTGCCGGCCGGGTCGTAGGCTCTAGCTTCAATGGCATGTGAGCCGGCCGTTAGACTAGTTGTGTCAATGGCAGAAGCGTAAGGACTAGTTGTGCTAGTAGTAAGAAGCTTGCCGTCAACATAGAACTCAACTTTGGTAACACTAACATTATCGCTGGCCGTGGCTGCAATTGTTGTTGAGCCAGATATGGTAGCCGCATTAGCGGGACTAGCTATGGCAACGACTGGTTTCGTAATGTCAGTTGGTAATGGCGAGTTAGCAAACAAGGATACCTTGTCAATAAATAAGTTGCGATCGCATCGGCCTGGGCGATAGTAATCGTTCGGGAATTCCGTGCTGATAGTATGACTGCCGGCTGTAACGTTGACCGTGGCTTCATAGGTAGCCCAACTGATTGAAGCTACTGTTACTGAATAAATCTGCCTAGTTCCATCAATCTTAATGATCATTTGGGGCTTACCACGACAGAAGCTACCCTTGGCGATAGTCTGAACCTTGACAGTTGTGTCGGTAGTCGTAAAGGTTGATGACTTAGCTGTGGCTTCGCTGAATAATGCCATGGATTTGCCAGCACTGGCATTGGCATCTGAAACAATCTTGCCAACATCTGATGACACAAGTAATGTTTCGCCCTCTATGGCTGCTTGCAGCGACGTACCGGTAGCCGCCCTACTATAGAATGTTAAGGCAGTGCCTAGTATGGCCACAATCATTACCAATACAATTAAGCGCAGCCTTGATATTTCGTGAGTCTTTGATAAGTTCATTTTTATCTCAATCCAAAGCTAACCTGTTAAGTTTTTACTACCTTTATTTATACGCAAAATGCTTAAAAACACAAGCGATTTGGAGATTTATATCTAAGCGGTTTTGATCTTGATAGCTAGTGAAGTTGCTATACTTAGAGTCAAACAAGATCAAGAATGGAGACATTGATGAAACGACTGCTGAGGTTTATGCGCGAGTACAAGCTGTTCAGTCTGGCTCTGGCAACGGTTGTTGTCGGCCTGGTGCTAGAACTGACCAAGCAACATACCTTGGCTCATTGGTTGCTTGGCGTGATAGCTATTATTGAGCTCTGCCCCCTGCTCTGGTCGATGTGGCAGGACATACGCATGGGTCGCTATGGCATAGATATATTGGCTGCAACGGCAATCGTAACGTCAATTCTGCTACAAGAGTATTGGGCGGGCATGATTGTTGTCCTGATGTTGACGGGCGGTGAAGCCCTAGAGGATTTCGCTGAACATCGTGCTAAGAGTGAACTCGACGAACTACTTAAGCATGCACCTCATAAGGCTCATGTTATTCGCAAGGGCAAAACGCTAGATGTAAGCGTTAAGTCCATACGCGTGGGCGACAAATTACTCATCAAGCCCGGTGAACTAGTTCCCGTCGACGCAGTTGTGATCGAGGGTACGGCAAGTTTTGACGAGGCCTCATTGACTGGCGAAAGCTTACCGCAAACTAAACAAGTTAAGGATCAATTATTAAGCGGCTCTATCAATCTGGACGGTGCCGTTACAGCCAAGGCAACTGCTACGGCTGCTGATAGTCAATATCAGCAAATCATCAATCTAGTGCGCGGCGCCTCAGCTAGTCAAGCACCTTTTGTTCGACTAGCCGATCGCTACAGTATGCCTTTTACCTTTATGGCCTATGCCCTAGCCAGCGGCGTTTGGGTGGTAAGCGGCGAGGCAATTCGTTTCCTAGAAGTAATTATTGTGGCTACGCCCTGTCCGCTTTTGCTGGCGGCACCAATTGCTCTGATTAGCGGCATGGCCAGAGCCAGTAAATACGGCATTATAGTCAAAACCGGCAAGGCGCTGGAGAGATTGGCCGAAGCAAAGACCATAGCCTTTGACAAGACTGGAACATTGACACGCGGACACTTGATAGTAGAAAAAGTTGTGACCTATGGTGACCTTGATAAAACAGAAGTTCTGCGCTTGGCCGCCAGCCTAGAACAAAGCTCGAACCATATTGTGGCACACGCCCTAGTCGCCGAAGCACAATCACAAAAAATTAAACTTACTAAGGCTAAGCATGTGGTTGAGGTATCGGGCCGCGGACTAAAGGCAGCTCTGCGTGGACATGAAGTCTTGATTGGTCGTCTTAGTCTGCTACAGGAACATGGCATCAACTTACCGGCCAAGTTTAAGCCAGGATCAATTAATCAGACTGCCGTATATGTTGCCCTGGGTGGTGAGTTAGTGGGCGTGATCACCTTTGGTGACGAAGCCAGGCCAGAGGCTGCAGCCACGCTTGAACAATTACACGCCCTAGGTCTCAGAGAAATATTAATGGTAACTGGTGACAATCAAGCCACTGCCAATACCATAGCTAAGCAATTTGGCATTGATCATGTGCACGCTGAAATGCTACCTGCCGACAAGCTTCATATACTGGACGCGGTCAAGCGACGGCCACTAGTATTCGTGGGTGACGGCGTCAATGATGCACCAGCTCTAACTGCTGCTGACGTGGGGATTGCGCTTGGCGCCCGTGGCTCAACAGCCGCCAGCGAATCAGCTGATATGGTAATTATGCTTGACGATCTAAGCCGCGTTGCCACAGCATTAACAATAGCCAAGCAAACGTTCCGAATTGCTAAGCAAAGTATCCTGATAGGAATTGGTCTGAGCGTGATACTTATGCTAGTGTTTGCTACTGGCAAGCTATCGCCGCTGGCAGGTGCAATTATGCAAGAGGTTGTCGATGTCTTTGTAATCTTCAATGCCCTACGGGCACATCTGATTACCGTTAATAATTGACGAGTAGAAGAGCGACTAGGAGAGGCACAAGCAAGTTATCAAAGCCTCTAACTGCAAGGTTCTCCAGGAGACTGGCTAGGGCGGCAGTAAACAGTACGTAGCCAAGAGGCAAAGCTACACCACTGAAGTGAACATAAGCGAGCAGGATACAGAACGACACGACGAAAAATGTAAGAGTGCCGACGACAGTCTTGGGCTGACCAGTAACTTTGTAGCGCCGACGGTTGCCGAAGCGAACACCAATAATAGCCGCCAGGCCGTCTGCTAAGGCCATTTGTAGTAGAGCCGCGGTATACACCCATTTGTCCTGGGTCATCAAGGTTATTATGCCGACTGATACCGCGAAGAATAGCTCGCCCCAAGTTGGACGCTGAACGCTATGGATAGCTTGGAATAGATTAAGGTACTTCGATATAACAACACCGGCCAGAAAGGCCACGCTTAGCAGCTGTATCTGCCGCCACGACAAGAAGAAAGGCCAAAAGGCTACAAAGCTGCCGACGGTAATATGGACGAACTTGCGACTAAACTCGCCATGCACAGTCCGCGTCCGCCACCAAAATTCATTGATCAGCAGTAGAGCAAAGACGATGAGCACGGTGAGGCTTAACAACATGGCTTGTATTGTACTCCAAATATACTGAAGTAGCTCTACAATAATCGGCTTTTGATACCCTCTACTTTTTGATACCCTCTACCTTGCCAAGCTCGAAATCCTTACTGTCCATAAGCAATACGATGTTTGTTACAATATGTGAGTAAGTTGGTCAATTAGTATATGTCAAATAAACACCAGAGTCTAAAATCAGCTAATCATCCTAGGCACCGCAAGAAATTTTGGTCTTCCGTTGGCCATAATTCTAAATCGGCTTTGTTGTTAGTAGTTTTTTTGACAGCTTCGATTGGTGGCGTATACACCTTGAAGGGCTCTTTTGCCGCAACCCCAACCTACGGCAACGTCCACATATACGTATATAACACCAACAATTTGGCACAAACTCTCACAGGCGCGTTTATTATGATTCTCGATCAGTTCGGCTCGACTTGTGACAGCGTGGCAGCCAGCGTTAATGCACAGGGTTACGCAACCTTTAACCACTGCCTAATAACATCGACGGCAGGTACTGTCGTTCATAGATATCATATTTCTTATGCAAGCTACCCGGGCTTTCATCCAGATGGCATAGGTGCCGCGGGTGGCTTTTGTCAGATAACCCAACAGTGGCAGGTAAACGGTCAGGAGTTCTCTGTCTACAGCGGCGCGACCAGAGATCTACATTTCTGCATGTCTGCTAATCCTGTGGCTGCACCGGCGCCAGCTCCCGCCCCTTCGCCGATACCAGCGCCTAGCCCTGCTCCGGTTACTAACCCAACGCCGGCACCAAGCACTCCAGCACCCAATCCGGCGCCGGCACCGGCACCTAGTAAGCCGGCGAATACTAGCGTAAGTAGTCGGGTGGTCGCACGAGCGCCAGTCAGTACTTCGTCGGCGCCAGCAGTTACAGCTAGCACCGATTCTCAAGCACCAAGTACGCCCGGCAATTTGGTAGCCACCGAAGGCAGTTCAGGAAGTATTGACCTTGTTTGGACGGCTTCGACTGACGACATAGGTGTAGCGGCCTATATAGTTGAGCGATCTGATGACGAGAACCAAACATGGGCGGTTCTTAGTGACAATTCATCCGACACTAATTACACCGATAGCACCACTTCATTCGCCACCAAGTACAGTTACCGCGTATCGGCTAAAGATATTGCCGGTAATGCATCTGACTACGCGGTGACCGATATTACGACATCTGGCTTTACTGCTAATGCCTTCTCAGACAAAGATTCGACGATTAAAAGCGACGACGAATCGGTAAACATAAAAATTCTTTCTGGCGCACTAGGCGAAAACGCAGCTTGCGAAATTGACCAAAGCACTGACAAATCATTATCCAAAGCCAAGACTGTGCTTGCCGGTCCATACGAGCTAGTCTGTAAGACCCTGGATGGCGGCCAAATCGATAAGTTCGATAAGGCGGTGCAGTTCAAAGTCACTGTTAACGCTCAGCTACTTAAGGATAAGCCTCAGTTCTACACCTATGACGGTAGTAAGTGGAGCAATTCTAAGCTCAACCTAGACAAGAATCACAGCTTCAACTTCAGCACCAACAGTCCTAAGCCATTCGCTATCATTGGCGCCAGCGGCGGCCTGATATGGTGGAAGTTGCTGTTTGGACTATTCCTGATGAGCGGTGCCTTCTACGCTCTGTTTGCTTGGTGGCGTCGGCGTCGTGAGCTAGGCCGTTACTATGACGATTTGAATGCTCAGTATGCTATGCCTGTCTCGGCTGTGACAAGTGACTATGTTACGCCGACGCCTGTGGTCGGACGACAACCAGCTAATTCACTCGAGCAGCCGCAACTATCCGATCAGCAGATCGGTCATAGAACTATCTACTCGCCGCCGCTTGGATCGGCTGGATCTGTGCCCCCAGCTCAGCCGCAGCCTCAATTGCCTGCGCCCAACCCTAATGATCCGTTTGCCAATCAGCCGCCAGTACCACAACCACCCGAGCAACCACCTCAAACCCCGCCACAACAACCGTAATACTCAAGTTGGTCGGCGTACTGGTACGTCAAACGAACCTATTTTAGATTCCTTACATAGCTTACTGCTCAACTACAGTAACATCAAGACTAGGCTAGACAATCTTAATCTGTTAATCAACGATTTTACGTTATCAGAACGTGCGTCTAAAATGCAGTTTTTGCTATGATTAAGACTATGGACGATATGAAGCTACCAGACTTAAGCGAGCTAAGAAGTAGTCGGAAGCGCAGCAAAAAGCTACCGCCCCAAACATCTGCCGAAGATACTTCAAATTGGGACGACAGAGCGTTCTCTGCGCCAATTATAGAAGTAGACCGTGAGTTTCTATTCAAAACTGTACCGATTCAAGTACCCTTTGACCCTTATGACGAACAAGAATATGTAAGAAAAGTCTTGCGCCATAAAAATAATAATGGCTAATAACATTAACTAGTAATGTGTTGAACCTATAGGTGTTAGGGTCTTATTTGCACTAAACTATATGCAATGCCACAGCACCATTTCGTACCACAGACTTACCTAAGAGGATTTGCGTCAGATGATGACGCAGATAGGATTTACTTCTATGACAGACGTATTGCCGACAAAGGCGTTAATAAACGGCTCATTGAAGATGTTTGCTCACAGAACAATCTTTACAGATTGCTAATGGACGACGGCACGTTAAAAGACGATTTGGAAGACACATTTGCAACGATAGCTGAACCAACCTTCAAAGCAATAGTAACCAAACTACTTAACAAACAAGCCCTGACTTACGAAGAAAAAAGTGAGTTCGCTGCTTATATTAGCCTACAAATAATGCGAGTACCTGCTTCAAGGGAAGTTTACAATGCAATGGCGACAGAGTTTTGGGACAGTGCTTCAAAGGAACAGTGGAAAAAGCTGCTTGATGATACAGAGCGTGAAAAAGTATATAAGCAAATGTACGAAGAAACTGGTGTTGATGTCAGTGCTTTATCAAAAGAAGATATTCAGGGCATTATTGACGGGACAAAGTTCAAGACCGAGTGGACAATACCAAAAGAAAACTGGGTCAAGGACACAATGGAAAATATGGCAATGATATTCAGGGCATTTGAACGTATGCACTGGCGTGTCTATTTTGCACCTAAAGGGTGTGCTTTTATAACTTCTGACAATCCAGTTGGAGTTCTAATACCAATGTCTGACGGTTGGTCGGCAGGAACGGGCTTTTTAGTTCGTGGCTCTATTCGCTTCTTCCCTTTATCTAAAAGAGCGTGTTTAACAATTACCGATGATGAGCCAGCAGGATTTAGTTTTGTAAATGCGACTAAAAGTCGTACCCAACAAATAAATGGAGTAACTGCTGTATCACACCACAATGTCTTGCTTGCTCATAATCAACAGTTATTAGAACGTAGTTTGAAGCGCATTCCCGAAGGATTTAACTTTACCGAAGCGGTTAAGAAACACCAAGTTGAGCAAGTAAAAATGGGAATGTTTGACTAGCGTACTAGTTCAGTGTCAATCTTGCGCTGTATAAAGTCTGCAAAATGTCCTTTATACCTAGCTTGTAAATCAGGATTTTGCCAGTCAGCAGTCGTATCAACGTAGCCACGGCAAGAAGGTGTACCACAGTTGCATTCAAAACTTTGAGTAGGACTAATGTAGGCTGTTGCATAATCAGCCGTTAGTTCTGTGCCGACAGGAATATCTTTCATTGCAAAAATACCTATCTGTCCTCGTACGTAACTATTAGGCTCACAGCTATGGTTGAAGCCCATCATAGTGGCTAGACGCTCTTGTTCGGTAAATCCTGCAAGGTAAACATCATCTGTTATTTGCACCTCACCACCTTGCAGTTCAGACTGTCGTTTAATGACTTCGTTCTTATGGACTATGACGCCACCTCTGACAGCCAATAACTCATCTTTTGCAATGTCGGCTTTTGTTTCCAAGCCTAAGCCGTGTATTTTGGCATTAACCCTCGCCACCTTAGTCGTAAGCCAAGATGTTGTTGGACAGTCAGGGTCAATAGCTACAAGTTCTACATTTGCATAAGAAAGTGGGCGTGCCAAGAAATCGGCAAAATAACCTTTATACCGTTCACGCAGTACAGGGTCTTGGCTGTCTACAGAAGGCTGTATATTATGCCTACACTGACTACTTCCGCACCTGCACTCAAAGGCTTGCGTATCACCGCTAAAAATCGTAGCGTAATCTACTGCTACTTCCTCGTCCTTACGTATAGCTCGCATAGCCCGTAAAGCAATTTGTCCGTCAATAAAGGCATTGGGGTCGCAGGAATGGTTATAACCTATAAGTGTAGCGTCAGCTTCTTCTGGCGTTAAACCAGCTACAAAAAGATTAGGTGCAACCTGATGATGTGAGCCATTAGTAATAGCAAGATTATTTTCTAAAGTGCTGGTTGTTATTAGCCGTCCACCTTTTATTGCTAATAACTGTCCTGCTTCTACATCTTCAATCGCAAATAAACCCACGCCTTCAATACCACCATCTCGGCGTTCAACTGATTCTGAACGATAACAGGCTAACATTTGCTATATTTTCCCATATTTAGTACTAATTAGCAAGTGTATCGTATTCAGTCTTTCCTCTTTATCTTATCTGCATTATGTAGGTTTTCAATCATTGCTTCTATTGCTGGACGAGTTGGCGGTTTAACGTGCGATAAATCCTGCTGATTCATAGGCAATCTGGCGTAGGTAATTTTCTTTTTCATCTACTTATATTATACCTTACTACGCCTTTGAAGACCCTGTTATTGCTAAAATTAGAGTAGCGATGAATAACAAAAAATACCCAAATCTAAAGTCTTGGAAAGCTGGTCAAAGTGGCAATCCTGCTGGTCGTAAAGTCGGCAGTAAAAACGTGTCCACGATTGTGCGTGAGTTACTAGAACAAGACGCAAATGAGCAACTATTAGCAAGTAGCAATGTAGCTGATTTAACCAATGGAAAACCAACAAGTTACGCCCAAGCTATCGTGTTTGCTATGCTCAAAAAAGCCCTTACAGGTAACGTACAAGCCGTCTGCTGGCTTGCAGAGCAACAAGGACTAAGTTATGCGTCTGAAACAGGCGAAATAGGACTTTTTCAAACTTCTAAACTACAAATTGAAGTAGTTCCGTCAAAGCTATCAGCAGTGGATTAGCACTAGTTATACCGTATATCACGGTACAATTAGTGTATGGCAGATAAGAAACCAAAGAAGCAACGCCAAAAACGTGTCAAAGAGTTTTTAACTTTAGAAGAAGTAGAAAAGCAAGAGAGTAAGCTTGCCGAATTAGTACAAAAATCACTTGCCATACGTGAAACCAGACTTGAAGAAAACGAGCGAAGCATAGATGACCTCGCAGAATACTTTGCCAACACCAGCAAGGAAGCCAAAAACCGTATTTTGCCGTTAGAGAAACGCCGTTACGTTATATACCTACGCAAATCAACCGATGACGAAGCCAAACAAGTTCGTTCAATAGACGACCAACGTGATGAATGTATGGCAATGGCAATAGACGCATTGCATATTGACCCAAGCAAAATAGTCGTACTGGAAGAAAGTGCTTCCGCCAAGATTTCGGGCAACCGTCCTATTTTTGACGATATGCTTCAAGGGTTTAGGACGGGTAAATATCACGGTCTTATTAGTTGGTCGCCTGACAGAATATCTAGGAATATGAAAGAAGCTGGCGAAGTCATTGAGCTGATTGACCACGAAATTATTCAAGACCTGCAATTCAAGACTTACCAATTTGAAAACACGCCTAACGGCAAAATGATGTTAGGTATATTATTTGCAACTTCTAAACAATACTCTGACAAGCTAGCAGTTGATGTTAAGCGTGGTTCTGACGGCAACATTAAAGACGGCAAGTACAATGGCGTGATAAAAAAGGGCTACTACGTAGATGTGAGTAACAATTACTTTGTTCCTGACAGCTATAATTGGAACTTACTGCGTGTCGCTGTAGATATGCGATTGTACGAAAACAAAAGCAACGTAGAAATTGCTCAATTCCTAAATGATTCTGGTTTAAGTTCACGGAAAGACCAAGACGAAGACTATGTACGTGTAAACATTACGAAGCAAATGGTCGGCAAGTTATTTGAAGATTCTTTTTACTTTGGCTTATACCAATACGGCAACAATATCGTAAACCTTATGGACATCTATAACTTTGTGCCACTTATAACACCAGACGAGTACATACTACTCAACAATACTGTTGCTACTGATTTCGGCACGACTACTAACGTCAAGACTAACAGGACTAAGCGTCTTGATTACGGACTGCTACGCAATAAAGTTATCTGCGATTACTGCGATACAGAAATGCAATTCCAACATCAAATTATTAAGCGTGGCAAAAACGCTGGCAGGTGGCTTATTAGCTACTATTGTCGTAACACGGCTTGCTTACGCCACAATAAAGAAGAACAGCAAAAACAAGGTCTTAAACTTTCTAAAAGTATACGTGCCAAATATATAATGTCGGCTATTGAATGGCAGTTGCGCCACGCTACTAAGAAAAGCGAAAAAGCCTACCGTATGTATATAGATAAGCTACAAGCCAAACTAGCCACTGAACGTGCTATCACTTCACGCAAGTTACAAGAAGCAAAGCAAGACCTTCGCCGTAATGAACAGCAATATATGAAGTACCAGAACTTTCAAGTTGATAATCCTGACCTATATGACAAACATCATCACGGTAAGCTAGAACACCACCAACAGCTTATGCAGGTTGCTGAACATAACATTAGTGATAATAAATACAGGTTAGAAAACCTGAAAACTGCGCTGCCGACTGAAAAAGAGTTCTACGAACTCATCAACCTACACCTGTTAGACCTACTTGAAATGAACGATATAACGAAATTAGACGCTATATGTACCGAACTGGTTACGAACCTACGTGCTGGAAACGATTCTGTATCTGTTATAAAACTAAATCCACCCTATGATTTGCTGGTGGATTTAGCCGAAATATCTACTGGTCGGGGAGACAGGATTTGAACCTGCGACCCCGCGGTCCCAAACCGCGTGCGCTACCAGACTGCGCCACTCCCCGATCATATCAATATTACAGAGGTTGATTATAACTTGTTCGAGCTATAAAACATAGTCCCTACCTATAGGAACTTTTGAATTTGCTCTATCGAGTTAGCCAAACCTTGTGAGTTAGAGTTTACTAATACTGCGTTGAATTGACGGCGACCTTCAGATTCAAGTACATTACGAGTTTGCTGTCCATCGCGCCAACGCGGGATCACACTGTCGTACTTAACTCCAAGTGACGCATCCAAGATACCACACATACCGACATCCGTTATGTGTGCCGTGCCTCCAGGCAGCACTCTAGCATCAGCCGTTGGGACATGCCAATGATCGCCAACTACTGCTGTGACTCTGCCATCTAAGTAATGACCGATGACTACCTTCTCACTGCTATAATCGCCGTGAAAGTTCACTATCGTCGCGTCTCTGTCTATGCCTTTTTGGTCAGTCAAAATTTGGTCAATGGCCTGCAATGGATTATCTACTGGTTTGTCGGCGTCTTTGCCGACGATGCTACCCAGCAGGCTGATGACCAAAACTTTGCACTGTCCTGTTTCTAAATACTTGTAGCCTAGCCCTTCGGTGCCCTCTGGGTAGTTGGCGGGGCGAATGATTGGTTGATTGGGATCGTTCAAAGCCTGCTTGATTTCTTTTTTGTGCAAGCTCCAGTTGCCGCCCGTACAGAAGTCTACGCCAGCTTTTCGCAATCTTTGAAAATCTTCTAATGTTATGCCCTTGCCGTCGCTCGTATTCTCGGACTGCGCAATTACCAAATCTATCTTTTTTTCTTGGCGTAGTTTGGGTAGTACTTGTTCAATGATTCGCAAGCCCACCTCGCCCATTACATCGCCGACGTACAAGATATTCATGACAGTCTAAGGCCAATTAACATTCTACTTGGCAAACTCTATAGCACGAGTTTCGCGGATGACGTTAACCTTGATTGTACCGGGGTACTGCATGGTCGATTCTATCTTAGTGGCAATATCGCGGGCTAGCTTGATGGCACTTAGGTCATCGACAGTCTGAGGCCTAACAAAGACGCGGACTTCACGACCAGCGCTGATAGCATACGACTTCTCAATACCCGGGAAGCCGTTAGCGACGTTCTCAAGATCACGCATCCGATCACCAAAGTTCTCAGCACTAATGTTACGGGCACCCGGACGTGAGGCGCTAATGGCATCAACAGTACGAACAATCAGAGCTTCGACAGTTGTAGCTTCGACATCATCGTGGTGTTGCTCAGCGGCCAAAGCGACTTCTTCAGGCGCCCCGTACTTGCGAAGCATTTCGCCGGAGATGTGGTGATGCTTGCCTTCCATCTTGTGCGTTAAGGCCTTGCCAAGGTCATGCACTAGAGCGGCGTATTTAGAAATCTTAACATTGGCGCCGACTTCCTCTGCGATAACACCGGCTATGTGCGCCATTTCGGTGGAGTGCTTAAGAACATTCTGGCCGTAGCTAGTTCGATACTTAAGCTCACCGAGTAGCTGCAGAACTTCTTTAGGAATGCCGACAACGCCAACTTCGCGAGCAGCGTCTTCGCCGGCTTTGATGACATCTTTTTCGACAGCGTTCTGAGCCTTGGCGACAATTTCTTCGATGCGACCTGGATGAATTCGACCGTCCTTCATCAGCATTACCATGGTCTGACGCGCAACTTCACGTCGGATCGGGTCAAAGCTGCTAAGCACTACGTAACCGGGGGTGTCGTCAACCATAATGTCAACGCCAGTGGCACGCTGCAGGGCTTGGATGTTACGACCTTCTTTGCCGATTATGCGACCTTTCATATCTTCGTCTTCCAACTTGACACTGGTAATGGTACGCTCTGCGGTAACTTCACTGGACATGCGCTCCATTGCCGTAGTGATAATCAGCGCAGCCTTCTCTTCGGCATTGTCCTTGGCTTCGTTCTGAAGCTTATTAACTAGGCCTATGAGATCCTGCTTGATATCACGCTCGGTCATCTGCATTAGCTTGTCAGCAGCATCAGCTTTGGTAAGCTTGGCGATCTTCTCTAGCTTGTCCTGCTGCTTGGTGCGGACGGTTCGAATCTCGTTCTTGAGTTGCTCGACTTCGTCTTCGTTCTTACGTAGCCTCTCGCCACGTTTGTCGAGCTCATCCAGCTTCTTGTCCAAGTTCTCCTCGCGCGTGACTAGTCTTTGCTCAAGATCCTTGAGCTCTTTGCGACGAGCGTGTTCTTCCTTACGAGTAGCTTCGACTTCCTTTCTGGAGTCTTCGCGGGCTTGGTCGACCAGCTTGCTAGCTTCTTTTTTGGCTTTTTCAAGTTCCTTTTGGGCCTTTTGTTCAACGGAGCCCATTCTTTGTTTGGTGATAACAGTTGTGGCACCAAAGCCAACAACCAGTCCTGCAATAGCAAACAGTATTGCAATCATGTCTGTCCTTTCTGTCGGCAGATAACCGTGCTAACAATCGCTGTTCACTTCTCTAGTTAGCCCTAGGTACGGTCACCTGAATATCGAATTAAATTTAGAATTTGGCACGGGTCAGGATATGAACGTCTCTCAAACGATACAATTCCTGTGCCTAAATATACCTCGGCGTGGCTAGCTTGGTCAATGTTTTGGTGTGGTAGTTTTGGGTAGTGAGCCATATTCTGGCAGGATGACTGTCTCGTTCTCTTCATTCTGCAGTCTATCAATTCCTGACCGTTGCCAGTCTTCACCAGAGGCGCCTACAATGGGCACGTTAAGAGCATCCGCCAGGGTATTAGCCACTGTTATGCCAATTCTAAGACCAGTGAAACTACCCGGTCCTTTGTAAACAATAAGGCCTTGTATATCTTCTAGCGCCTTTTGCTGGCCACTTAATAGGTCTTCGATTTTGCGATGAATGGTTTCGGCTAGTTCCCGATGGGCTGGCCACTCTTGATAGTCAAGCTTTGCCGAGTCATTGAATAGTCCAAGTTCGGCTTCTGGGTTATCGGTTCGGATCGTTAGTACTAGCATATGATTAACATGTTAACTATTTGGTATTAGATACTTCAGTGTTTTCGGATATTCAAACGTCAATGATCTGGCTGTTTCGCCCGTAGGCTTGATATATATGCTAAGGCAATGCGTCGGCAGGATGTCCTTAATGATACCAGCCCACTCGACTACAACAATATTGTTGGGGTTGGTTAGGATTTCGGCTACTTCGTCTTTTATTAAGCCAGGCTCGTCTAGTCTATAAAAGTCTAGGTGGTGGAGAGTTAGTTTACCTGCTTGGTATTGGTTGCTGATCGTAAAACTTGGGCTATGTACGATATCATTGCTGCCTAAACCTTTGGCGAGACCGCGTACGAATGAGGTCTTACCGCCACCAAGATCGCTGATTAGCTCAATGACTTCTCCACCCTTAAGTCTGCGCCCGATTTGCTCGGCGAGCTGCAAAGTATCTTCTAAGTTGGAAGATTCGGTTTGCCAGATCTGTGCGATACTCATACGCTCCGTATAGTAGCGCGGTGGTGGCCACAAGGGCAAGCGCCCCAGGATGTATGGGTGTGCTAGAGGCTTCGTCATCTTGACCGCCGACATACGAAGAACTATTAGTCTTGGACTTCTTGTTGGCTTGGGGCTTGGTTGAAGTTTTGGATTTGGAACTAGTGATTTTGGTTGAAGATTTCTTAGTCGATATTGGTTGGTTAATGATATTTGCAGTAGACGGCGTTAGCTTGGTGGTCCAGTACCATTTGCCGTTAGCTAACGCCCAGGCTTGACCGTCCTTGGCTATGCTATAAATTTCGCTGGACGAGATGGAGTTGCCGAAGGGGTCAAGTAGTTTGACCTGGCCTCCGCTGTTAGCGAGACTGAGGCCAGTAGTTGACGAGTAAAACGCAGTGAAGCTATGAGGCGGCAGGCTAGTGCCGCTCGGAAAACTGTAGTTATGAACTGAGTTAGTGCCAACTTGTAGACCAAAACCGCTTAAGTCAAAGCTAACGGCATTGGGGTTATAAAGTTCTACAAATTCGTTAGTTGCATCGTTGCCAGTACCATTTGGATTAGGTAGCAGCTCGGTAAGCTTGGGTGCCATAAGGCCTATGTCTGCGGCCGGCAGACTGGCAGACGAGGCG
Source organism: uncultured Candidatus Saccharibacteria bacterium (assembly GCA_964357905.1). Classification (GTDB taxonomy): domain Bacteria; phylum Patescibacteriota; class Saccharimonadia; order Saccharimonadales; family UBA4665; genus JBBTTE01. The sequence goes on along the minus strand of CAYHMQ010000001.1, from coordinate 285,792 downwards.
GTGGCTGAAGATTCTTCACTATTTAGCGACAAAATTGTGGCTGGCGGTTCGCTAGCCGATAAAAGTTGGTTCATGCCAGTCTGGATGGTGATACCTGAACCACTTATAAGCTTGCAGGTGTTTGCCGGATCAGGCTGGACTGTCTGCCAGCTACCACTGCCAGCCGCACTAATGGCTAAGCTATTATTGACATCCATGGGTTGCCGCTGCAGGAAGACATTAGTATTGCTGGGTAGGGTGGTGACGCCAGCGGCAGCCGTCTTAGACCAGCTCACATAGTCTTGCAGACCAAGGTTAGCTGGGTTACCCGGATTGGATTGGTTGAGCGACAGAAGCTGGAGCAAGCCAGCTGTGGTGGATAATCCTAATGTTGCGGAATCGATCGTAAGTTGGTAGCAAAGCAGCAATGTTCCATCATTAATCATGTAATAACCATGCGGCGGCACAATGCCGGACAGACTTATCAGCTTGCTGCTGGTAGCCTTGCTGAGATCGTAATGGTTGAAATACTCCAGTTGGTACTTGCTCATGTCGAGAGCAGTTTGGCCGGTGTTGTAGAGCGTTACAAACTGGCCATTACTGCTAGTGAGCTTGAGCTGGCTAATGACGAGGGAGGGGGCACTAGCTTCTGCCATGACATGTTTTGGCAATGTAACAGCAAGCGAGCTTGCTACTATCATTGCCACGTAGCTGCACTGGAGTATTTGATTGATCCGCCGCATGGTAGAGGGGATTGTAGCCAGTCGGATTGAACTATGACAAGCATCAGCGCTTTGGAAATGCCTGAATTATTAAATTATTTAATAATTGACCGTAAAAAGCTTAACTTATTAGCTGGCACTAAGCCGCACGCGCTATAATATAGCCATGTTGCAACTAAGTAATAGTTTGCTTAATAAGTCGGTGCTATCACTACGAACTGGCGCGGCAATTGCCACTATAAGTAGCCCTATTATTAATCCTGATACTTTAAAAATCGAAGGATTTTATTGTCAGGATCGTTTTAGTAAAAGGCAGTTAGTGCTGCTTTATCAGGATATTCGAGATATATTGCCACAAGGTTACGTCGTAAACGATCATGACGTTCTGGTTGAGCCGATCGATCTGGTTCGTCTTAAGAAAGTCATGGAGCTCGAGTTCGCGCTGATAGGCAAGCCCGTAGTGACGGTTGGCAAAGAAAAGGTTGGCAAAGTTAGCGATTATGCTGCCGAAACGGAGACCATGTTCATCCAAAAAATATATGTCGCACAATCAATCATCAAGAGTCTGACTGGCGGATCGCTCAGTATCGATCGGTCTCAGATCAACGAGATTACTCCCAAGCGCATTATTATCAACGAGTTGCTTAAGAATTCGCCGGCGACCGCACCGGCAGCCATTGCATAGTTAATTTAGCGCTTGGCGGCGCTATCAACGAAAGCCTCAAACAGCTTGCGCCATTGCGGTTCAGTGTCTGACTCAAGGGCTTCGGGGTGTGACTGCACACCAATAACAAAGTTCTTGTTGGGCAGCTCCAGGGCTTCGATTAGGTCATCCTCAGCACGCGCCGTGACCACCAAGCCTTTGCCCAGCTCGCAAACCGCCTGATGGTGTAGACCATTAGTCCTTATTGAACTGGCGCCCATAATAGCTGCTAGCTGTGAATCTTCGTTAATCTTTAGCTTGTGAACCAGATGACAAAAATCTTTTTGATCAGCTGACCCATTGTGATTGTGTTTTGCTGATACATCATTGCCAATATCCTGATATAGACTGCCGCCCAGGGCAACGTTCATAAGTTGCATGCCACGACAAATACCAAGCACCGGCTTATTGTCTTCTAAAGCCCATTTGAACAATTGGATTTCTTGCTCATCACGTCGTGGGGAAGGCTTGAGACTGTGCGGTGATGGTTTGGCATTATATGTCATGGGGTCAATATCATTGCCACCGGAGAACATTAGGCCATCACAAGCCTCATAAAGCCTCCTGAGTGATTTGATATCGTCAATCAAAGGCACCAAGAACGGCACACCACCAGCTCTAATAACTGCGTCTGTATACGTATGAGCCTTGCCGTAAGCGACAGGCGCCCAAGGGAAGGCATGATCAATAATTTCTCCAGCAGTTACAGCAATCAAAGGCAACATGTTTCTACTTTAACATGGGTGGGTATGGGTCAGCTTTGCTTGTCAGTCTCAAGAGCAGATTTGATGTCACCATAATTGAAGCCTTGGCGCGACAAATACTGCATTAACTTAAGATCATCTTGATACCTAGACTGGCTGCGCTTGCGTCTAATGATATCTTGGAGGGCGGCCTGATCGGTGTCCTGTTCGTTACCGAGAGTTGTTTGAATGATCTCGTCTGCTACATGCTTTTTGCGTAGTTCCAGAGTTATTTTGCGACGTGAGGTAGGGCGGAGTAATCGACGGTCATTAACGTAAGCCTGGGCGAATGCCTCGTCATTAATTAATCCAATATCACTTAACTTGTTAAGTATCTTTATGGCTAGGGCAGGGGGGGCTTGTTTACGATCCAGGTAGTTCTGTAGTTCCCAAGCTGAGCGCGGTCTTATAGCGACATAACGCAAAGTAAGGTTGTATAGTTTATCGTCGCTGCTAAGTTGCTTGTATTCCCTTATCTGCTGCTCTGACAACTCTTGACCACTGACTAGCTTGCTGTCGAGCAGAGACTCAGAACTAAGCGAAAAGACATACTTCCCTTCTACATAAATCGAATATCGGCCTGTCTGCTTGAGTTGTTGCTTAATGCCTGTGATTTTCATACGAAGACCTTTTCACAATCGGTCAGAATCTGATGAGCCTATTCCTTGGCGGCTTCGACGGCACGGACTTTGGCAGCGAGTTCAGCTAAGACTTTGGGGTTCTCTTGCAAGTAGGCCTTAGTCGCCTCGCGGCCTTGGCCAATCTTGGCGTCATTATAGGCATACCAGGCTCCAGATTTCTCGACTATGCCGGCAGTCGCAGCTAAGTCCAGAACATCACCGGACACGCTGATGCCTTCGTTGTACATGATGTCGAATTCGGCTTGGCGGAAAGGCGGCGCGATCTTGTTCTTGACGACTTTGACGCGCGTGCGATTGCCGATGATTTCTTCGCCCTGCTTAATCTGGCCAATTCGGCGGATATCCATGCGCACTGAAGCGTAGAACTTAAGAGCGTTGCCACCAGTGGTCGTCTCGGGATTTCCGAACATAACGCCAATCTTCATGCGAATCTGATTGATGAAAATAACGCTAGACTTACTGCGACTTATTACACTGGTCAACTTACGCAAAGCCTGGCTCATCAGCCTGGCCTGCAGACCCATATGGCTATCGCCCATTTCACCTTCGATTTCGGCGCGTGGTACTAGCGCCGCTACAGAGTCAACAACGATCAGATCAACAGCGTTAGAGCGCACCAAGGTTTCGACGATTTCTAGCGCTTGTTCGCCATTGTCCGGTTGACTGAGCAGCAGGTTCTCGACGTCAACGCCAATGCGCTTAGCATAAACTGGATCAAGCGCATGTTCGGCATCGATGAAAGCCGCTGTACCGCCGGCTCGCTGTACTTCGGCAATGGCGTGCAGAGTAAGCGTTGTCTTGCCAGAGGATTCTGGACCATAAATCTCAACTACGCGGCCTTTGGGTATGCCGCCGCCAAGAGCAATATCTAAACTTAGAGCGCCTGTTGGTGTGGTCTCAACAGCAGCACCGTGCGACGATTCGCCCAGCTTCATAATTGAACCCTTGCCGAACTGCTTCTCAATGGTCTCTAGAGCCAGTCCTAAGGCTTTGGTCTTGCCATCCTTGGCGGCGGCCGCAGCTTCCTTGGTTGCCTTAGTGTCCTTGGCTTCCTTGGTTGATTTTTTGGTGTCTGTCATTACGTAACCTCCTATGGCCTTGCCACCCGTTGCTAATATTCTAGCACTATAGGCCGCTCATGCCGGTGGTGGAAATTGCTACAGCTTAGTTTGGCATGAGATTTTTCAATTATTTAAGAAATATTTAATGGCTACAGCATAGCTGCCCCTTGAAATTGCTTACGTTTTTGGGGTTATACTGATAAAATAAGCGACAGTATGGGTGTGAATATAAAAACAATTTGGGCAGGGTTTAAGCCATGCGTATAGCCGATTCTTTGGTTGAGACTCTACTCGAAAAAGCCAAGCACACTACCAAAGACCAGTTAGCTACTCTTAAGGATCAGAAGAAGACCGAAAAGCGACCCCTGCAAGATCTGGTAATCAAAAACAATTTGATTAGCGAGCAGGAATTAACTCAGCTCTATGCTGCTGAGATCGAAATCCCTTTTATCGAGCTAAATGCCAAAGATATTAAGCAAGAGGTTTTGAAGCTTTTACCGGAGCGTATTGCTCGCCAGTACAACGCCGTAGTTTTCGGCGTTGATGAGGACGGCAAAAAACTGTTGGCTATGGAAGATCCTGACGATATTCAAGCTCTTAACTTCCTGCAAAAGCAACTTGGTAACGATGTAAAAGTCCATATAACTACCGGCAGTCTATTGCAATCAGCACTTGATCAATATCGCGGCAATATCACTAGCGAGCTTACTAAGGTCATCGCCAAAGACGAAGTCGCGGACGACGCCGAAGAAGTCGATGAAGACGACTTAGCGGAAGATTCACCGGTGGCTCAGACAGTAAATATCATAATTGAATATGGGGTAAAAGCCGGCGCTAGCGACATCCACATTGAGCCGCGCGAAGAGTTCGTAGTGGTGCGCTATCGAATCGACGGCATGTTGCGTGAGGCTAATAAGCTGCCGCGGAAGCTACTTGGCGCTTTGGTGAGCCGAATCAAAATTCTCAGCAATCTTAAGATTGATGAGCATAGAGCACCTCAGGATGGTCGTTTCAAGGTGGAGATTGGCGGCGCAATCTACGCTTTGCGCGTGTCGACACTGCCGATTCTGGACGGCGAAAAAGTCGTCATGCGTATCCTTAACGAGTCGAGCAAACCAGCTGATTTTACTCAGTTGGGCTTCTGGGGCACTGCCCTGGCCGATCTCAAACATGCCATTGTCCAACCGCATGGCATGGTGTTAGTAACCGGCCCGACTGGTTCTGGCAAGTCCACTACTCTGTTTAGTGTATTGAGCTCTCTTAATACGCCCAATGTTAACATCTCGACTGTCGAAGACCCGATTGAGTATCACGTCGTGGGTGCCAATCAGACCCAAGTTAATCCAGTCGCCGGCATGACCTTCAGTAGCGGCCTGCGAGCTCTGCTACGTCAAGACCCTAATATCATCATGGTCGGTGAGATACGTGATGTTGAAACAGCCGATTTGGCCGTTCAGGCCGCTCTGACCGGACACCTGGTGTTCAGCACGCTACACACCAACAACGCCGCAACTTGTCTGCCCAGGTTGCTTGAAATGGGTGTCGAGCCATTCTTAATTGCTAGTACCGTGCGAGTAGTTATTGGCCAGCGGCTAGTTCGTAGGCTATGCGTCAAGTGCCGCGAAGCCTTCGAACCCGACGCAGCCACTCTTAAGCAGCTCGATAAGTCATTCCGGCTAAGCGACAACGGCGGCATCAAGAAGATCAATGAGCTCGAGGCTGTGGCTCTAAACGACGGTATTGGCACATCCGACACTGACAAAGCCGCCGAAAGTAATGAACTAGGCAGCACAGCCTCGTCAATCAAACGGCTTTGGAAAGCCCATGATGAAGGTTGCGATAATTGCAATCACGCTGGCTACAAAGGCAGAGTTGGTATTTACGAAGTGCTCAATAATTCTGTTCCAATTCAAAAAATGATTGTCGGCAACAGTACTAGCGATGCAATCGAGACCACGGCCGTTGAAGATGGTATGCTGACCATGCAACTTGATGGATTGATTAAATGTCTGCGCGGCCAGACAACTATAGAGGAAGTCCTTAGGGTTACTTCTCAGGAATAACAGTAATAAATCATGCTATTTACTTACAAAGCCACTAACGCCTCAGGCAAAACCGTAACCGGTTCTGCCGAAGCGGCCAACAAGGCAGCACTGCTAGACTTATTGCACAAACAAGATTTACGGCCAGTCGTGGTCGAGGCCAGCAAGTCAGCCGGTGGCGGTAAGGTTAAAGCATTATTCGGCCCTAAGAAAAAAATCAAACTAGCTGACTTAGTTATCTTCACTCGTCAGCTATCAACCATGATTTCGGCCGGAGTACCTCTAGCTAGATCGCTGTCTGCCCTACAGAACGATTCAGCAAACCCCTATATGCGCGTTGTTCTTGGCAGTATAACCAAAGATGTTGAAAGCGGCATGTCGTTAGGTGATGCCTTCGCTAAGTTTCCGGATGTTTTCTCCGATGTCTACGTCAATATGGTCAAGGCCGGTGAAGAAGGCGGCATCTTAGACGACATTTTGAAGCGTCTGGCTACTCAAGTTGAGCAAGATGCCAGCATTCGCAAGAAGATCAAGAGCGCCATGATGTACCCCATGGTTATACTGGGCATAACCGTAGTAGCCTTCTTCGGTATGATGATGTTCATCATACCCAAACTGGGAAGCATTCTGACTAGTCTGGGCGGACCTAATGCCAAACTACCGATTTATACTGAGATACTGCTTAACTTTAGTAACTTCTGTACCAAGCCAACGCTGTTAGGACATTTGCCGATACCGATTATCAACAAGATACCGAATCTGATATTCCTGCTAATAATCGGTGCGATTGCTAGCGTTTATCTCATGCGCTACACCAAGACACCCGCCGGTAAATATAGACTTCATGCGTTGTTACTTCGAATCCCTATCATCAAAACCGTAATCCTTAAGGTAGCCATCGCTCGTTTTTCTCGCACCTTTGCCTCACTAATGGGTGCCGGAGTCAGCGTGTTAGACGCTCTCGAGGTCACTGGAGCCGCTCTAGGCAACAAAGTTATTGAGGCCGAACTGGCAGAAGCCGCTCAAGAGGTTAAGAACGGCAAACAATTGTCCGAACCATTAAGCCACAGTAAGCATTTCCCGCCAATTGTGGCCCAAATGTTAATGGTCGGTGAAGAAACCGGTCAGATCGACACGGTCTTAACTAAGATTGCCGACTTCTACGAAGAAGAGGTTACGGTACTCATAGATGGCCTAGCTGCCATCATCGAGCCGATTATGATTGTGTTCTTGGGCGCTGGTGTTGGTCTGATTGCCGCCTCTGTTATGGGCCCTATTTCCAATCTGTCAAAAAATATCGGTACATAAAAAGCTTGACCTGGTAAAGCTTATGTTTATAATCATAACCAGATACTTGCAGTCAACGTAAGATGTTGACTCTCAAGATCATTTAACAAAATAATAATCAGGAGGGTGGGTCCTAATGATCTCTCTTAAAAAACGTAATCAAGGTTTCACAATCGTGGAACTGCTGATCGTCATCGTTGTCATCGGTATTTTGGCATTGTTGGTGATCACAACCTATAGTGGTATTCAACAGAAAGCGCGTAACAGCAAGCGGCAGACTGATGTTCAGTCTCTCCAGACTCAGCTAGAAGCCTTCTTCAGCCAGAACGGCTACTACCCGTCGCGAACAGACATGAACACCGGTACTTGGTTGGCCACCAACATGAAGAGTCTTGATCAGAATGCATTGATCGATCCTTCTAATCCATCTAGTCCGCCAAGTAAGACTTTGCTGGCTTCACCAGCTGCTAAGTCATACTCATATGAAGTGACTAATAGCTCAGATACAAGTTGTGAGGCTGATGATACTACTTGTGCTAAGTACACCTTGACTGGTACATATGAAGGTACTGTCAACGGCTCTACTACCTACACCAAGAGCAATCTAGACTAAGAGGTTTAGAAACTCTTTGAAGCCCCCTTAATTGTAAGGGGGCTTCTTGTTTGTATCAATGATGCTTATGTTTGATATACTGAAGTGAACCCCTTATGCCTTGAGGTGGGCAGAATTGATGAAAACCGCAAAAACACCATATTTCTTCCACGATAAGCCGTTATTCGGCTTGGATATAGGTCACGGCTCGTTAAAAGCTATGCAGCTCAGCGAGTCTTCTTTGGAGCCAGGTAAGCAGCCACGGATAGTCGGTTACGGGTTTGCCACCTTTGACAGAGCAGCTCAAGAAAATGGTGTGATAGTTCAGCCAGAAATTATCGCCAAGGCGGCTCACGACCTGTTTAAGAATCATTTGATTGGTGACATTACAACGCGTCGTGTGGCGCTAGCAATTCCGGCTTACCGAACTTACACTCGTTCGCTGCAACTTCCCAAGCTTAAATCTAGCGAACTAGCGGAGGCTGTGCGCCTAGAAGCCGAGCAGTACATCTCATTGCCTTTAGAGGATCTGTACCTTGATTATGACATTATTCGCCAAACAGAAGACAAGACTGAGCTGTTTGTGGTTGCTGTCCCAAAAACCATCGTTGATTCGTATTTAGAATTAGCCCAAATCTTGGGTCTCGAAACTGTCCTGATTGAGCCGACACTCAGTTCTTCAGGTAGACTATTTAGCATTGGCGAGCTGAGCGATGTGGCAACGGTTATTATTGATTTTGGCTCTTTGTCATCTGATATTAGTATCTTCGATAAGCATGTGCTGGTCACGGGTACAGTTCAGAGCGGCGGGTTTATCTTTACCCAGTCGATTAAGCAAGCGCTGGGCGTTAGCATAGAAGAAGCGGCGCTGATCAAGACCCGCTATGGTCTTGGTGTCAGCAAAAAACAAGCCGAGATCAAGCAAGCTATAGAACCCAAGCTACAAGATATTGTCAAAGAAATCCGGCGTATGCTCAGATATTACGAAGAGCGTTACGGCCAGCAACGACCAGTTGGACAGATAATAAGTCTTGGTGGTGGAGCCAATATGCCAGGTCTGAGCGACTATCTAACGGCCGCTTTGCGCGTACCGACTCGCCACACTGATCCATGGCAATACATTGATTACAAAGGTTTGCAGCCGCCAACTGGTGCTGACAGACCAATGTACGCCACCGTTGTCGGTCTTAGTCTGGCGAACCCCAAAGAGGTCTTCTCGAAATGATTAATTTGTTGCCACCCGAGGTCAAAGATAATTATCGCTATGCTCGTCAAGCTGTTAGCCTAAGACGTTGGGTAATTATGTTTGCTGTGTCTTTGGTCGGCTTGGGTGTCTTGTCCACATATGGACTAGTTTCTTTGCATCGTTCAAGTCTTAGCTACAGCAAGCAAATCGCTACAGCCGAAGCACTATTCCAGAGAGAGAACTTCTCGGGCACCCAGAAACAAGTTCAGGATATTAGTAATAGCTTTAAGCTAGTGGTCAAAGTCTTGGGTCAGGAGGTGCTATTCTCGGAGTTGTTAAAACAAATAGCGGCTACAATCCCCGCCAAATCCAATCTAACCAGCCTTAATATTAGCCAGACTCAGGGGGCAATCGATATTACGGCAGTGGCCACAGACTATAATACGGCTACGCAGGTACAGGTCAACCTGGCCGATCCTGCTAATAAAATCTTCAGTAAGGCCGATATAGTCAACATTAACTGTAACGACACTAACTCTCTCGATCCCAATTATCCATGCACTGTTACTATTCGTGCTTTGTTTGCAACTAATAACCCTTTTCTCTTTATCAATAGCGAGAACGGCGGTGCGCTATGACCAACAAGCGACTATATTTCTTATTGATCGGGGCTGTGTTGCTGTTATTCTTTAGTCTGTTGGCAGGTACATATGGCGCTAACAAACTATTGACGGCTCAAGCTGCTAAGTTGACTGATCTCAAGGCCAAGAGTCTGGCTTCCAAGCAACAACAAGCTAGTCTGGTAAAAGCCAAGCAAGAGATTAAGACCTACGCTGGTTTGCAAAAGATCACTCAAGCCATAGTGCCTGAGGATAAGGATCAAGCTGCGGCTGTTCGCGAGATAGTCAATATAGCTGCCGCTAACGGAGTCAGTCTTGGCTCAATTAGCTTTCCGTCTTCTTCGCTTGGCAGCACTACTACAGGCGGAGCTATTGCACCAGCCAGTGCTGCTCCAGCTTCGGCAGCTAAGGCTTCAGTCACACCTTCACAGCTTGTGACAGTCAAGAATATACCCGGGGTTTATCAATTAGTTATAACTGTTCAGAGCGATGCTGCTAAGCCAGTCAGATTCAATCAGCTTGTTAACTTCCTGAGTGCGCTTGAACATAATCGACGAACCGCCCAGGTTAGCACTGTCACTATCGAACCCAAGTCTGATAATCGCAATAATTTGACCTTTACATTAAGTCTTAACGAGTATATTAAGCCATGAGCAAACAAAAATTCGATTTCAAATCAAGTCTTGATAAGTTGCTGGCTGTTGTCAATCGGCTTCGTGCCTATGCTTTCGTTGCTTTTGTGGTTCTAGTAGTCATGTTGTACGGCTTCATTCTGCTTAGAATCAGCACCTTGAGCGGCGAGCAACCATCCGAGAATGCTATAAGCAAGCATGTGAAGGCAGCCAAGGTCTTGCACATTGATCAGGCAGTTGTCGACCAGCTGCAATCATTACAGGACAACAGTGTCAGCGTAAAAAGTCTCTTCAACGAGGCTCGCGGCAATCCCTTCCAGGAATAATCTTCTAGGACAAGGGGGGCTTAGGCTGGAAACTGATGGTCAGACTGTGTTTGTTCTGAGTCTTGTGCCTCTGTCTCATGGCGATATTTCTGTTCCAGCTGCTCCCTAGTTGCCACGATCAATCGAGCATAGTAGTTAGGGTTGGGACAAAAATTAAAAATAAAGGTGTCAGTCGCGCCAGCCGATTCAGCTGTAATTACACCGTAGTTGAACAGATGAGCTAGTATGCCATTCTGCTCGGCACCGACGTCTTCTAGGTGCTTTAGCGATAGTTGGGAAGAGTTCTTATCAAATAAGCTGACTTGTATGACCTGGATCAGGCTATCGCTAGTCAGAATCCAGCTATTGCCCCAATACACCTTATTGGATATGAATAAGAAGATAGCTATCAGAATGGCCGCCACAAAGACCACAGCCAGTCCGATTGACATAGCTTGCGCACTGCTAGAATCACCAAATAAGCTTGGCGCCACGCCAAAGGCCAGAACGGATAGAGCCAGCAGCAGAAATCCAGCCATCAAATACATGCCCAGCATGCCAATAGGGTGACGCTTAACTTCGAATATCAACTCTTCTCCAGGCTGCATGACAGACAGGGGATTCTGGATGGGCGGTTCGACAGCCGATCTAAAGGGGTTTTGAGGATTAACATTCATGCGGCTAATTATATCAGAGTAGCGACGGTTGTCCGGTGTCGCCCTTTGGCTTTTTGTCAAGATGTTTGTATGTCTTGTGCGTGACCTTGCGACCGCGCGGTGTACGTTCCAATAGGCCAATCTGCATTAAGTAGGGTTCATAAAAGTCCTCTAAGGTGCTGCGTTCCTCAGCCGTCAGAGCCGCTAATGTCTCCACCCCAACTGGTCCGCCATTATAATTCTCAATGATGGCAGTCAATAGCATTCTATCGGCATTATCTAGCCCCAGTTCATCAATATCTAGAAGTTCAAGTGCCTTGTAGCTTAACTTCGTGTCAATAATGCCATCGCCGTTAACATCGGCGTAGTCGCGCACACGCTTGAGAAGCCGGTTAGAAATACGCGGTGTCAGACGAGAACGTTTGGCTAGTTCAGCGGCGGCCGGCTTGTCGATTTTGACCTTGAGAATCTTGGCAGCGCGAGTAATGATTTGTTCGATTTCTTCGGGCTTGTAGAATTCCAGTCGGTGAATCATGCCGAAGCGATCACGGAGCGGCGCGGCCAAAGAACCGGTGCGAGTAGTCGCGCCAATAATAGTAAACTTGGGCAAATCAAGCCTCAGACTTCGAGCGCTCGGACCTTTGCCGAGCATGATATCAAGCTTAAAATCCTCCATGGCGCTGTATAGGACTTCTTCAACTGTGCGATTCAGACGGTGAATTTCGTCAATGAACAGAATATCGCCATCTTGGAGATTGGTTAGCAAACTAGCCAGATCACCGGCTCGCTCAATAGCCGGGCCGCTAGTGACACGGATTTGGGCTCCCATCTCATTGGCAATCACGCTGGCCATAGTCGTCTTACCCAGACCCGGCGGACCATGTAGCAAGATGTGATCCAGCGGCTCACCGCGTTTCTTAGCGGCATCAATCGACAATTGCAGATTCTGCTTCAGGCGCTCTTGACCGATATAATTATCGAAGTCGCGTGGCCGCAGCGTGACTTCCAGCTCAACTTCTTGCGGCTCCTCGGCGTCTGCGCCAGCATTTACGATTCGGTCAATCATTTTGTGGCCTTACGATTAATAATTATTTCTGAAACTTCCATGTTTTTGGGCAAATCAAGAAGTTGCTTAAGACATTCTGCCACGTCGCTAGGTGACATCCATTCACCACCATCATCAGTACTATCAATACCTGTTGCTTTGATAAACATCTTAGTCTTCATTCCACCAGGACAAAAGCTTATAACCCGGCACGGATAATCTTTGAGTTCTACCTGTAGATTGGCACTAAATCCACGGACGGCCCATTTGGATGCACCATATATAGCCTGATCAGCGTAACCTTTGGTGCCAATAGTCGAAGCTACATTGACTATATCTGTACCGTCATGCTTAATCCTGTCTATCAAGCTTGAAACCATCATTATTGGCGCTTTGACATTGGTTGCCATTGTTCGCTTAATCTCGTCCTCTGTTATTGAGCCTAATTCCTGAAAAGAAATTACCCCTGCGCAATTAATCAAAGCTTCGAGTGGCTCATCCAGATCAGTAATCTGTTTGGCGGCGGCAATAATTCCTTCGCCTTCTCGCAAATCATGCAAAAAGTTGTGGCTGGCATACTTGCATGTCTTGCGAGATACATTAATTACTGTTTTGCCTGCAGTTGCATAAAGCTTGGCTAGCTCCATACCTAAACCATCGCTGGCACCCGTTATGACAATCATTACTTAACGCCTTTCAGGGCAAGTTTGATACGATCGCCTGTCGGTAGTTCGGGGTCTACATTCTGCAAAGCTTTTGCGGCATCGGCAGCTGTATAGCCCAGCGCCATTAGACCCTCAACGGCTTCGTCAGCTGATAGGCTGGCCTCACTCTGCAGCAGGCCAGTCGATTCAAGATCAACACCGACTAGGCCAACTTTGTCCTTGAGCTCTACAACTAGACGTTCAGCTACACGTTTGCCGACGCCGTTGGCCTGCTGAATAAACTTAACATCGCCAGACGCGATCGCTTGCCGTACCGCTTCGCCAGAACCAATACTTAACACGTTAAGTGCCATTTTGGGCCCAACACCGTTAACGTCTAAGAGTTGCTCGAACAGGCTCTTGCTGTCCCGCGTCAAGAACCCGAACAGGTCGTGAGCTTGTTCGCGTATGTGCTCGTAGACATATAGCTTGGCCTGCTGACCAGCTTCTAGACGACCATAGTCCTCGGTGGAGACCAAAAGACCATAACCCATGCCGCCAACTTCCAGCACAACCACATCTGCCAGCTTTTCGCTCACTACCCCGTTAAGTGTCGCAATCATTGGGCTTATTATCTCATAGTCATGCTGTGCGTGATAGCTGCAGCCAGGGCATCGGCACAATCGTCGGGCTTGGGCACATCCTTGAGCTGCAAGATAACTCGCACCATTTCTTGAATCTGCTGCTTCTCTGCCCGACCGTAACCGGTTAGAGCCTGTTTGATCTGCAGCGGCGTGTACTCGTGAATGCTCAATCCGGCCTGTTTGCCAGCTAGCAGTACAACGCCGCGAGCCTGCGAAACAGTCATCGCAGTAGTCACATTCTGAGCAAAAAACAACTTCTCGACAGCCATTTCTGTTGGTTTGGTCTCGGCTATGACACTGGTTAATTCCTCGAAGATAGTTTGCAGCCGCTCGGCATCACCATCCTTAGAAGAAGTCCGAATCACACCAGCATCAACCAGCTGAGACTTACCTTTGATAACATCTATGACGCCAAACCCCAAAATGCCTGTGCCGGGATCGATGCCCAGTATTCTCATGTACTAACCAATTAGTCCCTCGGCTATGTCGAAGTTAACATGCGTGTTGCCGACATCGTCGGAAGCCTCGAGAGCGTCCATTAGGCGCATGATCTTGCCAGCTGTCTTCTCGTCAGTGACTTCAACTGTACTGTTCGGTACATAAGTAAGTTCGGCCTCAGCCACCTTGATACCAGCCGCCGCTAAAGCGTCACGAACTTTGGCCAGGTCTTTGGCGTCGGTGTATATCAGTGACTCACCGTTCTCTTCTTGAACATCCTCGGCTCCAGCCTCCAGGGCTTGCATGAGCAGATCATCGCCGGTCGCTTTGACACGAATCATGCCCTTGCGGTCAAACTGGAAGGCCACGGCACCCTTTTCGGCAATGTTGCCGCCGTGCTTCGAGAAAGCCAGTTTAACATCAGGATAAGTACGGTTGATGTTATCGGTAGCGCATTCGACTAGAATAGCCACGCCGCCCGGTCCATAACCTTCATATAGAACTTCTTGCAGCTGGGCGGCATCCTTGTCCTTGACCCGATCGATGGAGCGCTGGATATTGGACATTGGCATGTTAGCCGACTTAGCGCGGTCAATAGCAAGCCTTAGTGAAAAGTTGGTATCGGGATCAGTACCGCCGCGCGCAGCAATGGCAATGGCATTGCCGAGACGAGTGAAGACAGCGCCGCGAGCTGCGTCTTTGGCGCCTTTTTCACGCTTAATAGTTGACCATTTGCTGTGACCGCTCAAGCTAACAAGCCTCCGGTTTTTGGTTGATTTATATCTGTTATTATATCAGGTCTACTCGACTTTGTCTTGTGCCATAGCGTAGTCGTGATCAAGATTATTAATCCGTATAGACAGAGCATAAGACTCAGCGGCAAACTCCTATTCTCCACGAATATATGCGGAAAATGCGCCATTACGTGAGCAATATCCAGCATGTAGTTCAGCAGCAAAACAGCCGGCCAGGCCAACCAGCCAGCAATTAGCCCAACAAACATACCAGCCAAGCCGGCGATCAAACCCAGCAACATCGCCAAGGGTACCAATGTCACTACCAGCACATTGGCCGGCAGACCAATCAGTGACATTTGGCCAAAGATATGTAGCACGAACGGAAGGCTCATAATTTCTGCACAGACACTCTCCAGAGCAACACCGCCAATCAGCGTCTGGTGCCAGCGAGCCGGCCAGCGCTTTTGAACCAAAGGCGCAAGAACCATCACGCCATAGAAGGCCAAAAAGCTTAAATACCAACTAAGATCGCTCCACAAATAAAACGGATTGGCCCAAACCGTAATCGCGGCTGCGAAAGACAGCAGAGTCAGTGGTCGAAAGCTGCGGCCATAATAACTTGCGGCAATACTTAACACACTGACTATTGCGGCGCGAACAATTGAGGCACTGGCTCCGGCCAACATCAAAAAAACGCCTATAAGTGCCAGCGACAACCACGTAGAAATACGCTTGGAACGTCCGCCCAATAACTTTTTGCTGGCATGAAGAATAATTGTCAGGTTGTAACCAGACACGGCAATTATATGTGTCAGCCCAACCATCAACAGATCCTGCTTAACCTCATCCGGCAAAGTTGCCCGCTGCCCCACCAACAACCCCATGACAAAAGACGCCAGCGGTTCGGGCAAGGCTGTGCGCATACCTGATACGAATTTGCGCCGGGTTTCGGCAATCATAGACGGATGATGCTCCACTACATGCAATTGGGCAAAGCTCATTCGACCTTGGTAAGCGCTGAACCCCTGTCTCAACTTGCCTGTTGCAGCCACCACATCACCATCGAAGACAGCGTTAACGCCAAAGCCGCTGAGTTGAACCTTGCCGGTTAGTCGTTTACCGTTATCAAGCATAATATTATTAGCGGCGAATGACAGCTGCTTGGTCTTGCCGTAGACCGCATCTTCAGTTGCTTGCGCCGTAATAGTAACCTTCTGGTCGAGCAGAGGTTCATAATCCGCCAGCTTCTGCATATACAAAGAGCCTCGCAAGAGACCTAGGCTTAGACCAAACATCAAGACAAGGCAAAGGGCTAGCAAGGTCTGGCGACGCCAAACGGGCAATAAGGACAGCAAGATCAAAACCGGCCAAATCGCATTAGCATCATACCCTGAGCGTGCCGTACCCACACCAGCAAGAAAGCTCAAACACAACACCATAATCACTGTGCTACGCCGAAACCGGTACGTCCGAATCCAACCCATGAGCTAGCATTCTACCGACCCAAACGACCAATACAGCAACGACTTAATCTTTATTTAACAAAAGTTGACAGGTTCTTGACAAATATGCATACATTGTATACACTGTATGCATGACCAAGCTTCAATACACTATTCGTAATATTCCACCGATGGTAGACCAGGCAATCCGTAAGCAAACTGAGCAAACCGGCAAATCTTTTAACCAAACAGTGGTCGATATTTTGTCATTACAGACCTTGGGCACTACCAACCCAAAAGTTGACAATAACTTTGATTGGCTTTATAACAAAAACACGCTTGATGAGTCATTCGATGAGACCATTGAGAACCTATCTTCAATCGATAATCAGCTCTGGCAATGAAATATATACTAGACACTAGCGCATACTCGGCATTTAATCGTGGAGACGAACGACTGCGGCCATGGTTCAAATCAAGCAATGAGATAATTGTACCTATTATCGTCATTGGGGAATTGCGCGCAGGATTTGCTGCCGGCGACAAAACACAAGATAATGAAAACCTTTTGCAGAGATTTCTCAATTCGCCTAATGTACATACGGCGATGCTAACTGACGACACTACTAAATTATTTGCTGAAGTATACCTTAGCCTCCGCAAGGCTGGCACACCGATTGGCACAAACGATCTTTGGATTTCTGCGATTAGCTTCGAATATGACGCATCTCTGTTAACACTTGATGCAGATTTCTCAAACGTTCCCGACTTGATGCTAGCCAAAATCTAACTGCATTTTTGTTATTATTTAGTGATGCATATTGATTAAGCATGCGATTGATTTGTTCTAGTGTCATATGCTCCATCCTTAACCGGTTGCCTTAGCTATAAATATAATCCCAACAATAAACAGCAGGAACATTAGGGCTAGGTATTGATGGGCTCGCTTAGGCGCACCAGCGAATTCTTTCCAGACAAAGATTCCCCAGATGGCTGCGACCATTACGGCACCTTGACCTAATGTGTAGGCAATAGCTACGCTGAACTTCGGCTGATTAGCCACGACTAGCTGAAACACCATACCAGTAGCCCAGATTAATCCGCCTAAGGCTGCCCATAGATGCCAGGTCAACTTGGCGCGCCCGTATTCGAATAGTCCGATAGGCTTTTGGTTGGGCACGATTGGATGGCGCATATAATACGGCACCAGAAACGCATTAATTATTAAGGCACCGATGGCCATATATAGTGCTCCGGCCTCACCTGTAAGACCATTATCAAAGGCAAAGTTGAATGGGGACGGAAACAGAGCAATCAAGACCCCGCAGATGACCGCAACAGCCACACCTAGCTTAAGATTATCTGTCGGTATATGTGCATGTTTGGTTGTATGCGCTAAGGCATTGGCACCAATCGCCAGCAGCACCAGCACCAATCCTATGAATAAGAACATCGGATGAGCAGTAGCTGACGGGTTAGTCACATAAGCCAAGCTAGTGCCTAAGGCAAGCGCCAGACCGATACCAATCGGAAAAGCCAAGGCTAAGCCAGTCAACCTAATAGCTACCGCCAACAAAAAGTTGCCTGCCCCCCAAACAATTCCGGCGAATAATGCCCAGACTATGGCACTAGTATGAGCGCTGCTTAGCATATGTAAGTAATTGTTTGCACTCCAGCCAGAGGGCGAAACTCCACCCAGTAGTAATCCGACTAAGAATGTACCTGCAACAATACTCCAGGCAAAGTCCAGGTACCAAGCTTCGAAGCGCCAATCCCCGCATTTGCGCTGAGTTGCAGGCCAGGAACCGAAGCAGAACATGGTAATGATAGCCATTGCCAGGGCAATTGAAACTGAAGGTACATATCCTATAGACATAAGGACAGAATAACCTATTTTTAGGAAAGTTAAGAAAGTCTAGGAGCTTGGGGGACGTATGTATCGCTGTTGCAACTAAGTTACGAGAATATAAGCCAGAAATTAGAGATTTGAAACTAAAAAAGCCCTCAAGCTATCAAGGTCTTTTTTAATTGGGTCATAGTAATACGTTTTTATTCCAACCGTTTCGGCACTCTTAGCTGCTTCTGGGTTGTGTTCAAAGTAAACAACTTCATCGTTACGTAAATTGTAATGTTCTAGCATTAATTCAAAATACTGTGGGTCGGTTTTCTCTGGGTCGTGCTTTAAGGTAAATACTTCGTAAGGAACGTCACCAAGTTTAAACTGCTTAAACTGTTCGTCATTTGCACCAGTAAGAACAATCTTTTTGTTGGGAAACTTTTCCAACATTTTGTACATTTCTTGGTACAAACTGCCATCATCAAAAACTAAACCATCTATAGCATCAACCAGTATTGTTTTCATAGCTTTATTGTATCAGAACAAAAACGACTCCTAATGGAGTCGTGTAATGCATAATCTCTTTGGAGGGCCCAGTGGGACAGCGCTTCCCTCGCCTTTGGCTCGTCGCTTCTCCGTTCGCTTCACTCACATACGCCGAACCCGTTCAGGAGTCCGACTAGATCAACCATATAAAAAGCCCCAGCTTTGCTGAGGCATTTTATATGGAGGGCCCAGTGGGACTCGAACCCACGACACCCTGCTTAAAAGGCAGGTGCTCTAACCGGCTGAGCTATGGGCCCATACTATGGGCAATCGGCGAATTAACTCCTTACATTATCCGTTCTTCGGCCAAAAAGTCAATCTGTTGTGATCTTGTTACCACTCTTCAGTGCCCGCTAGTACAACTGAATGCCTACCAGCAAGTCGATCAGTATGATGTGCAGCGAAATCACTCAAGCCTTCCAGTATCCGTCTTTCTGACTTTGTAAGTACGCCGTTCTGTTCGTCAGCAGTGGCAAGGTCGCTTACAATCCGCGGTATATCTTGCTCGACGTAGAGCAAAGATTTGGCCATACCCCTAGCCCTGGCTCCCTGAAAGAAGCCGATAATTAAACCTTGGGCAAAGTCTTTAAGCGACATTGGCGTAACACCACCGTCGGTCTGATACTCAACAGCTTCGTTCACTATTGATAGCTCTTCTAATAGCACTAGGACTCTAGCCATTTCAGTTTCGGCTACGGTGCTCATATCAATTGCCAGTTGCGCGCTGTCGACTTCAATAATCTCAGCGCTGCTGTCAATGATGGGTCGTAGCACAGCATTTCTTTGCATATCCAGATGTTCGTCACTGTAACGCAAAGCATAGAGCAAACCGCCGCCTGGATCGGGGTTATTGTGAACGCCTAAGTTAAACTGACTCCATAGCTCTATATCTGGTATCTCGGCCATATTCTATTATTATACACTCAAAGTAGATTATTGTAAACACAGGGGCAAGAAGCTACCTGCGGTGTTTGCCGCCAGTCTTAGGCCTCTGCATCCACAACACCAACAGACATACCAAGGCGCTGGTGCCAACAATCAGATCTTGAGCAGCAATAGCCTGATCCCATAATGACGAGTTAATGATGTTGTGGCTCAAGCCAGGCGATAACAGCGGCACCACCAGTAAGCCGCCAAGCAGACCAACACCAGCTGCCGGCAACAGGTTGAGCGCCAAGCGGCCATAGCCTTTGACAGTACGAATCATGAATACAGCCGTCAACACGGCTGGCAATAACAAAAGAATTATTTTGACTAGATTATTGCCGGTATCGACGCCTTCAGGCACGTGAGCTGAGAATAATGCTAAGAACGAGGCAGCATCCGGGGCAATGAACTGAACCAGGACCGAGCCAAGGCAAAGGCTTAAGAACACCAGTGCTGCATTGATGCGCAACGCCATCAGCAAGATGACCGGAACCAGAACAATCAGAGATAAGGTGAAAACAGGCGTCATTCCCGAATTATAGCATGAGCGTTATTGCCTGCCACACCTCAACGTACCTAGTGCGGGCTTATACTTCCTGGGGCTTTAGGCGCCGACTTTGTCCTTGCGACGACCAGCCCGCGCCGCCTTTTCAGCATAATCAATGATTTTGTCGGCGACTTGTCGACCGGTTATCTTCTCAATATTGAAGCCAGGGCTAGAATTTACTTCCAAGACTAGTGGCCCGCGAGCGCTGCGCATCATGTCGACACCGGCCACGGACAGCCCCATGGCTTTGGCTGCCTTCTGAGCCGTCTTGCGCTCCTCAACGGTTAGCTTGACGGCAATCCCTTCACCGCCCTGATGAATATTAGATCGGAAGTCATCATCTAGGCTCTGCCGCAGCATGCTCGCCACAACCTTGCCATTGACGACGAAGGCACGAATATCGACACCGGCACTTTCCTTGATAAACTCTTGCACCAAGAAGTTCACACCCTCAACATAGAAGGCCTGCATCACGGCTAGAGCCGCCTTGCGGGTTTCGGCCAGCACTACGCCGTTGCCGTGAGTACCTCGGGCTACCTTGATAATTACCGGTGCGCCACCGACTTGCTCGAGCACGTCGTCGAAGTCAGCCGTCTCACGCACGAAGACCGTCTTAGGTATGCCAACACCAGCCTTGGCCATCAACTGTATGCTGCGCAGCTTGTCACGCGAGCGCACGATAGATATTGAGCTAGTGGTGACGGGCACATTCTGCATCTCGAACTGCCGAACAATCGACGAGCCATACTTGGTAAGACTGGAGGCAATCCGCGGTATGACTACATCAACGTCTCGCAACTCTTCGCCCTTGAAGCGCACTACCGGATTGCTGCTCTCCAGAGTTACATAGCATTTGCTGTAGTCAATCACTCTGACCTTGTGACCACGGGCTTCAGCAACTTCCTTGAGGCGTTTGGTCGAATAGTTGCCGGCGCCTTTGGATAGAATAATTATATTCATAAGCAGAACCTTACTTGCTCCGCTTAGTTACGTCAACCAAAAAGCCATGCAGCCGCAGAAAGTTACGGCCAATCAGCATCTGATACTTCATCGAGGCACGATCGGTCAGCGTCAGGGTAATCGGATAAGTCTGGCCAAGAATAGTTACTTCTGTGTCTATGGCGTAGCGTATTGACACCAGGCCATTAGAGCTTTTGACTCGTCGCTTGTGATAGGCATCGACCTCCAGTGTGTGATCTGAGCTACTCAGCGGTTGGAATCTAAGGCGCTTGTTGCCTTGCTTGTCCTTGACCTCGCGCATCCGGGTAGCGTGCAGTGCACCAGAGAAGGCACCAGTGTCAATCTTAGCTGGCAGGGCCTCGATACCCAATAGCGGCAAATCTGTTTGCAGCACCGAACCGACTGTCTTAGCAGTCTCGGCTTGCTTAAATGATGTCCAGGTAAATTTCATACTTTGAATACTTTGACTTTGAACGGGTAACTATACAAGATTTGACCGAATCATGCAAGACGTTTTACTGTTGGGCATGCAAAACGCGCGTATAAACCATATAAATACCGACCGCCACAATAAACAAAACCGTCAATAACAGAGGTATGAATCCGGATTGATCAAGCTTCTGGCGCTTCATTACAGTCCATTATTAAGGCTTAAGCGTTATTGCGCAAGACATAAGCATTTTGTGCTTGATTTTCTTGACTTCTTGTGGTATAGTTATAGTATGGTTCAAGCTATAGAAACCGGTCAAATTACTACTCATCATCCGGAATTACCCGAGGGTTATACTGATGCACTAACCGGTTTGCCCAATCGTCGATGGCTAGAACAGCAGATAGCTTTTCAGCTCGGGAAGAATCCCGGTAATTTTACTCTGGGTATAGTCGACCTTGAGGACTTCAAGACCGATAACGATAGAGACGGTCATGCTGCTGGTGACGAGAAGCTTAAACTCACAGGGGCAACGCTTGATGAAAACCTGCGCAGCGAGCAAGATCACGGCATTGATATTGAACGACGCAGTGATCCTGAGCAGGTTGATGACCAATTAGGCGTTGGCCGGACAGCACGTGTTGGCGGAGACGAGTTTATATTTATCCTATCTGGGGCATTAAGCCCTGAACAATTAGAAGCAACTAAGTTGCGCCTTCAAACTACCTTGGAAGAAAAAGGTGTACGAGCTTCTATAGGCATGAAATCACATCAATTGGGTGAAACCCGTGAAAACTTATTGAAGACGGCTGATGATCGCATGTACGAAAATAAAGCTATGCGTAAAGAAGAGCGCCTAAAGGCTATGCCGCTTCGTAAGAGAACAGCTATTCGTATAGCCGGTTTGCTGTACAAATACGCAGATCATCCGGCGCCACGTTAGTACATGTACATTGTTAGCATGAGTTTTTCGCCTAGCTAGATCTTAGCTCTTCTAGTAGTTGCCTCTGATGGCGGTTGAGTTTGGTCGGTGTATCAACGATTATAGTGACGATGTGGGCACCGCGGCTGCTGCCCTTGAGATGTGGTACGCCGTGACTGCTAAGCTTGAAGTCGGAGCCTGATTGAGTGCCAGCTGGGACTTTCATGCGGATTGGCCCGTCGACGGTGGCGACGTCTATCTCAGTGCCCAGCGCAGCTTCGACCATGCCGATGTGCTCTTCGCTGAGGATTAGGTCGCCTTCGCGAGTGAAGTGCTTGTGCGATTTGACACGAATATTGACGTAGAGGTCACCTTTGGGACCGTTGGCAACGGCTTCACCGTGTTCTCTTAGCCTGATAGTGGCGCCGTCATCGATGCCGGCTGGAATCTTGAGCTCAATCTTCTGCTTCTTGGCCCTCGTGCCTTTGCCGTGACAGACTGAGCAGACTTTTTCGGGAATCTTGCCCTTGCCCTTGCATTTGGGGCAAATGCTAGCTTGTTGAATGTTGCCAAAGACGGTGCGCGTCATGGTGATAACTTGGCCAGAACCTTTGCATTGATCGCAAGTCTTGAGTTCGTGACCGGGTTCGACCGTGGTACCTTTGCAGTGCTCGCAGTTGTCATCTAGGTGGAGTCCGAGCTCAACTTCGGTGCCGAAGACTGCTTGGTCAAAACCAATCTCGACGCCGGCTTCGACGTCACGACCGCGAGCTTGGCGCGGGCGGCCTTGCTGCTGACCGCCACCTCCGAAGAAACTGCTGAAGATATCACCCAGGCCTAGGTCACCGAAGTCGAAGTTGACGTTCTGGCCTTGACCTTGGCCGTAGGTGCCGCCAAAAGGATTGCCGCCAGCCGCACCGCCGACACCAGCATGACCAAACTGGTCGTAGCGTTTGCGCTTATCTGTGTCCTTGAGCACTTCGTAGGCCTCGTTGAGTTCCTTGAACTTGGTCTCGTCACCGCCACGGTCGGGGTGATGCTCAACGGCTTGTCGTCGGAAGGCTTTTTTGATTTCGTCGGCGCTGGCGCCCTTGCCCACACCTAGAACGTCATAATAGTCACGCTTGGACACTAGCTGGCTCCTTCTGGTGACGCATCAGCTATCATGAACAGCTCCGCTAGTTTGGGATCTAAGGTTTTATGCATTGGGGTTTCGCGATTTCGGCTTGGTAACAATTCTCTCACATGGTAGCCTAATTTTTCGTAAAAGCCGATTGCAGTGTTATTCGCGGATAAATAAATGTCAGTTGCCCCGAGACTTATTGCTCGTTCCTCTAGGTAGCTCACAACTTTTGCGCCGATTCCCTGTCTTCTATACTTAGGATGAACGCCCACAGCATATACATTGAACATAGACATGGCTTCTAAGTCTTCCGGGTCAGGACATATAAGACCTGTGTCAATAATTTGCGCTCCTTCAAAGGCAGCACTATGAACAGTGTTGGGATCGACGTCGCGGCGTCTTTCTTGACGAGAAATCCTTCTTCTGGTGTATGGCGTGAAAAGCTCTGTGCGTAGATCTATAACAGCCTCTAGTTCAGTCCACAGCGGTCTTCTGATACGAATGTTGGCAAGTTGAGCTTCGCCCAGCTTAATGGGCTGATACCTTCGATCCGCTGTTCTTGCTTGTACCTCTGTTGCCATGATTGAATACTTTACCAGTTATTACTTATTGGTCAAACTTGTTCGTCCGGGGTCGTGTCGAGCTTTTGGCGCTGCTCAAGGGCTCTCTTGACTGATGTGGTTTCTTGAGGAGAAACGCCAAGATTCTCTTCCGGTTGGCTGTAGTAAGCTGTGACCTGCTCACCCTTAGCTTCCAAATCACTGGGATCAACCCCCTTGGGAATCTCTGGTCCCTTCGGTGATTGATCGCCAGGCATTACTTGTCTTCCTTGTCCTTGGAATCTTTGTCTTCTTTTTCGTCGACGACTTCGCCTTCTATGGCGTCGTCCTTCTTGTCATCTTTGCTGTCGGCGGCCGTATCGCTAGCTTCTGACTCGCCGTCGCCGCCGGCCTGCTCGTACATTTTGGCACCGATTGGCATTAGCTTGTCGTTGAGTTCTTTGGCAGCGTTCTCTAGAGTGTCTTTGTCAGCTTCGGTGTTGGCCACGACCTTTTTAGCGGCTTCGATGGCTTCTTCTAGGGTCTTCTTGTCTTCCTCAGAGATCTTGTCGCCGTTGTCTTTGCTCATCTTCTCGGCTTGGTAGATTGCGCCATCTAGTAAGTTGCGGGACTCGACGAGTTCCTTCTTGGCCTTGTCTTCATCGGCGTGGGCCTCGGCTTCTTGGGCCATCTTCTCGACTTCGGTCTTGTCGAGGTTGCCGGAGCCACTGATAGTAATGCTCTGCTCCTTGCCGGAACCTTTGTCCTTGGCAGTAACATTAAGAATGCCGTTAGCGTCAATATTGAAGGTGACTTCGATCTGAGGCACACCGCGAGGTGCTGATGGGATACCGTCGAGGATAAATCGTCCAAGAGATTTGTTGCCTTCGATGATTTCGCGTTCGCCCTGACCAACGTGAATCTCGACTTGTGGCTGATTGTCAGCAGCGGTTGAGAAAACTTCGCTCTTGCTGGTTGGAATGGTGGTGTTGCGCTCAATTAGCTTGGTCATCACGCCACCCATGGTCTCAATGCCAAGGCTTAGAGGCGTAACGTCTAGCAGCAGCACGTCCTTGACGTCACCTTGCAGCACACCACCTTGGATAGCCGCGCCGATGGCTACGACCTCGTCGGGGTTAACGCCCTTCATTGGGTCTTTGCCGAAGATCTTATTGACCTTGGCTTGGACGGCTGGCATACGGGTCATGCCACCGACTAGGACAACGGCGTCGATTTCGCTAGCTTTGAGGCCGGCGTCCTTAAGAGCTTTTTCGCAAGGCACGGCAGTCTTAGTGATCAGGTCGCCAACAAGATCTTCTAGCTTGGCACGGGTTAGCTTGTGCTCGAAATGCTTAGGACCATCAGCGTCAGCAGTTAGGAATGGCAGATTGATGTTAACTTCTTGGGCGGAGCTAAGCTCAATCTTGGCCTTCTCGGCTTCGTCACGCAGGCGCTGCATGGCAGCCTTGTCATCAGCGATGCTGATACCGTGTTCTTTCTTGAACTCGTCGGCAAAGTAATTGACGATGACTCGGTCAAAGTCGGCACCGCCGAGGTGAGTGTCGCCATTGGTGCTCTTAACTTCGAAGACACCATCACCAAGCTCTAGAATAGAAACGTCGAAGGTGCCACCACCGAGGTCGTAGACAGCGATCTTTTCGTCTTTCTTGTCGGCTTTGTCTAAGCCGTAAGCTAGGGCGGCAGCGGTCGGTTCGTTGATAATGCGCTTGACTTCCAGGCCAGCGATTTTGCCGGCATCCTTAGTGGCTTGACGCTGTGAGTCGTCAAAGTAGGCCGGAACGGTAATTACGGCTTCGGTAACTTTGCCGCCAGTGAAGGCTTCGGCATCAGCCTTGAGCTTGCCGAGAATCATGGCACTGACTTCTTCTGGACTGTATTCTTTGTCGCCCATCTTGACCTTAACACCGTTGCCGCTCTTGACAATCTCGTAGCCCATTAGCTTGAGGTCGCGCTGGACTTCCTTGTCGCTAAAGTTACGGCCAATCAGACGCTTAACTTCATAAATAGTGTTCTTGCTGTTGGTAACTTGCTGTCGGCGGGCCACTTGCCCAACTAGACGTTCGCCATTCTTGTTGACAGCTACTACTGATGGAGTAGTGCGGCTGCCCTCGCTGTTAGCAATAATCTCTGGCTTGCCAGATTGCATGACAGCCATAGCTGAGTTGGTTGTACCGAGGTCGATGCCTATAATTTTGCCCATCGTATTATCTCCTTATCATTTAGTGCACTTGGTTGGCTAGCAGGTCAACTCTTTCTGCTTCAGTGAGTTGAGCGAGCAAGAATTTTTCTCTAAATGCTATGGCGCCTTGGGCGTGTTCACCCATACCCTCAAAGTCAGCCCGACGGTCATCGATTGCATGGCGTGCTGCTTCGATTAGGTGCTCGCGCGGCACTTCGGCTACAACCTCAAGAACTCGGTCGTGCAGCAGAGTAATTGCAGGGTCATCTAGTTGTTCGGTCAATGTTTGGGGATCAGTCACATCACCGTCAAGAAAAGGTGCAACCTTCTCATAGAGAGGAGTTATGGCTATTCTTATGCTAGCCAGAGAATCGCTTAGCTTAACCTCTTCGCCTGATTTTACAACTTCTATGCTCATATTAACTCCTTACCATATTCAAAATTAACTCGCAGCCAAAAGACTATACAAGCTAGTTTAGAGTAATTGGCACTCCCAAGTCAAGAGTGCTAGTTGTTGTTATTTTTGCATCTTCACTCTAACCATGGCGTGACGTATAACAGCGTCGCCTAGGTTATAGCCAGCTTGCAGTTCTTCGCTGATAACTTCTCTTGTGCCCTCACCCTCCTCTACACTAACGGCCTCGTGCAAGTTTGGGTCAAATGGTTCGCCGATAGTCTTGATTCGCTGCACGCCCATGGTTGATAGAGTGTTTTCGAATTGCTTGACTACAGCCTGGACGCCTTTTATGTAGTCGTTATCTTCAAGGTCTTCTGGGACGTGCTTGAGAGCACGTTCGAAGTTGTCTATAACAGGCAGGAGGTCGCTGACCACATTAGCCTTGAGGCGAGTTCGCAAGCTGGCGATTTCTTCTTCGTGGCGACGACGAATATTGGTCGCATCAGCGCGCTCGCGTTGCAGAGCCTCTGTTAGTTCAAGGATTTGCTGTTGATGCTTGGATAGTTTGGGGCTTTTTGGCTTAGACATGAAGGCGAGGTCTCCGCATGAAATCATCTGGGGTTATGAAATCACGAACAGTTAATATTTCCGCGTACACCTCCCTGGCACAAATAGCACCCACAACCAAGAAGCGATTTTCCAGATCTGTTGGCGTAATATCCAGACCTGCTGCTGCCAATTCGGCAGCTTTTGCGGAAGCTGCTTCAAACACTGTGAATGCTTGTTCGGCAGCACCTTCAATGTCAAGCGTGTCAGCTTCTGGATCAATATTTGCTAGATGCACCGGGAATAGCCCGTCATATATAAGTCTGTCGAGATCTTGAAACTGGTCAGGTGCTTGATTCGGGTTAAGCATAGAGAACTTCCTCAAGTTCTTGGCCGGCACGCGAGACAAGAGTCATGACGTCGCGGTAACTCTGACGAGTTGGCCCGAGAGTGCCAATGTAGCTGCGATCGCTAAAGGGACTGCGAAAACGACTGATAATAAGTGTGCAGCCAGCGGCACGGCCGATGGGGTTTTCGGCACCAATGTAGACACTGAGCGGTTCGTTGGGAGCGGCTTCGCGCAGCCATGGTTCTAGATTATCCAATAATTGAGCAACCTGCTGGACTTGCATGCCATTAATGAACTCCGGCTGACCGAACAGATTACTAAGACCGCTCATGTATAGCTGCGGGCCAATAGTTGCCAAACCTAAGTTGTGAGTCAGCTCAACAAGCGTATCGGCTGCGTTGCGAATCATGCGCTCTGGGGCGCCGGCGCTCTGGACGCGAGACGCTAAGGCGCGTTCACCGCGACCTTCGGGCAGCGTGGCAACTGAGTTATTGCTAAGATTATTAACGTAGAATCGATAACCCTTGTCGGTAGGAATGCGTCCAGCGCTGGTATGTGGTTGCGTAATAAAACCATGTCGCTCTAGTTCAGCCATATCAGCCCTGATAGTAGCCGAGCTAACCTTAAAAGCCTTGGCTAGCAGGCTGCTCCCAACTGGGCTGGCGACTTCAGCGTATTGCTCGACAATAGCGCTAAGAATGTGTTGTTGACGATCAGTCATCTTGATATTCCTGGACTTGCTTGAATGTGGCCAATTATAGCGCTTTTGGCACTCGATAGTCAAGAGTGCTAATAGATTTAGCTGTCGGTTTCATCGAGGTGCTTCTGGATGTCATGGGCTAGTTTGCGCGCCACGGCGCGAGCGGCGGATTCGTCGCCAGCCGAATGCTTCTCAGAAGTAGTGATCATTCTAACCTTTTCTACGGCAGCGTCTAGATCATCATTAATAAGTGCGACGTAGTGGTTAGTGTTAAGGAGTTGTTCGATTTCTTCTAGGGCAGTCTGCAGACGCAATCGGAAATCCTTGAGGTCAACAACATCGCCGTAACGATTCATCAGCCGTTGTTGCCAAGTTGCAAAGTCAGGCGGCAGTAAGAATACCGCCATAACATTGGGATCTAGGGTCTTGTACTCGGCTACGCCCTGTACCTCTATGTCAGTCATAGCGATTTTGTCATCATCGTGAGCCTTCTGGATTTCGGCAACACTTGTGCCGTAGAGATTGCCGCTGTAGACCTTGGCTTCAATAAAAGCATGGCTATCGAGCATTTTTTCGGCCATGATTTTGTCTATGAAGTGGTATTCGCGGCCGTTTTGCTCGATAACACCGTGATTGATACGCGGTGGCCTCGTTGTGTGCGAGATAATGTGGTGGTAGTTAGCGGTTTCGAGTAGCTTGTCTTTGAGCGAGTCCTTGCCCGCCCCGGTAGGACCTACTAGGAGTAGAATTGGCGTGTCCTTGATGATATCGGCAGCAGCGGTAGAAGGTTGATAGCTAGCCAGTTTAATTGCCAAAGAATTCCCCATTGCTGGATTATAGCAAACTTACAGGGGTAAATAAACTTATGTTAGACCTAGTCGCGCTTTAGCATGATGGTAAAGGCTTCGGAAGGAATGTCGACTTTGCCGAAACGCTTCATGCGCTTCTTACCTTTGGCCTGTTTGGCTAAGACTTTTTTCTTGCGTGAAACGTCGCCGCCATATAGACCGGTCGTGACGTCCTTGCGGTAAGCGCTGATGTCTTCGCGGGCGATAAAACGACCGCCGATAGCAGCTTGCAGAGCAACTTGGAAATTCTGGCGCGGAATGACTTCTTTGAGCTTGGTGACTGTCTCACGGCCCAGGCGGTCGGCTTCGCTGCGATGAACCATGACTGATAGCGCATCGACGCGCTCATTGGCGACGTAGAAGTCTAACTTGACTAGGTCCTCGGCGCGGTAATTATCGAGTTCGTAGTTGAAGGAGCCGTAGCCGCTGGTCAGGCTCTTGAGCTGATCGTAGAAGTCGGTTAACAGATTGGCCAGCGGCGCCTCGAAGCTAACGAGAGCGCGCTTGTCGACATAGCTAAGATTGGTTTGCAAGCCGCGGCGACCTGAGATGAGCTGTATGACAGCACCGACATAGTCCTTGGGCACGACGATTTCGCCCTTGATCCATGGTTCGCGGATTTCGCGGATTTTGGCCGGATCGGGCAAGTCAGCGGCGCTCTTGATATCCAGCTCTTCGCCGCTCAATAGACTAACTTGGTAGTCCGTCGAGGGGTTGGTGACAACTAGTTCTAGATTATACTCACGCTCCAAGCGTTCACGGACTATATCCATATGTAATAGCCCCAGGAAGCCGATGCGCACACCGAAGCCTAAGACCGGTGAATTCTCCGGCACAAACTGCAGCGCCGAATCACTTAGACTGAGCTTTTCGATGGCATCCTTAAGATCTTGGTAGAATTCGTTACTCTCCGGGAAGAAACCAGCGTAGACGAAAGGCTGGACGTCTTTGTAGCCCGGTAATTGCTCGCTGGCCGGCTTGGCCGTTAGAGTCACGGTATCGCCAACTTTGGCGTCACGAGTCGTCTTGAGATTAGTCACAATGTAGCCGATTTCGCCGGCCTGAAGGCTCTTGCCAGCTGTCATTTCTGGCTGAAGTGAACCGACTTCGAGCGCGATACCAGAGACACCAGTAGCCATCATCTTGATCTGATCGCCGTGGCCGATTTTGTTATCAAAGACCCGAATATAGAGAATAACGCCGCGATAGTCATCATAGTAACTATCGAATATCAGAGCACGGGTCTCCTTGGACTTAGTAGCCTTGGGTGCCGGAACAAGTTCAACAATTGCATCCAAAACATCTTCGACGCCCTGGCCTGTCTTGGCCGAGATTTGCAAGATATCCTCGCGGGCACAACCTAGTAGACTGATAATCTCGGCGCTAACAGCTTCTACATCAGCAGCCGGCAAATCGATCTTGTTAAGGATCGGAATAATTGTCAGCTCGGCGGCCATGGCTAAGTAGACATTGGCAAGCGTCTGAGCTTGAATGCCCTGACTAGCATCGACAACTAGCAGCGCACCCTCGCAAGCCTCGAGACTGCGAGAGACTTCGTAGCTAAAGTCGACATGGCCAGGTGTATCAATCAGGTTAAGCTCGTAATCTTGGTAGGCCATACGCACTGGCGCCAACTTAATCGTGATGCCCTTCTCGCGCTCCAGATCCATGCGATCAAGAACTTGAGCCTTCATATCGCGCTTGGCGACTGTGCCAGTTAATTCCAGCAAGCGATCGGCTAAGGTTGATTTGCCGTGGTCAATGTGCGCAATAATACAAAAGTTGCGAATATGGTCTTGTTGCATGTTCAGCTATTATATAGGTCATCGCCAGATTATGACAGGGGTGGCATAGATAAACCCGAACCGCCCGAGCCTTGGAGCGTGATTAATAGCGCTTGGGGTACTTGCGAACTGGCTTGTAGAAACGCTGCATGTATAGCAGTGTGCGGACGACTTGTTCGAGTTGGGGCTTGGCAACTTCTGGTTCGGTATCCATGAGTTCTGATATCTCGTCGAGCATGCTGGCTAGAGTTACGAAGCAATCGCCCGAGGCAATCATGGCGTCCATGTCCATATTAGTAGTGTCGTCAACGTAATCATGTAACAGCGACGGCTGGCCGAAACCGTGTATTAATATGGTGTCTTGGGGTTGTAGACTATAGGTGACACTAGTTGCCATTGATAACCTCCATTATGCTTATATACTTGCCGGGTGTTACAACCAAATGGTCAAGCAGTTCGATACCAAGAACTTGGCCAGCTGAACTTAATTGCTTAGTGATGCTTATATCAGCGTCACTTGGCTCCAAGCGCCCCGAAGGATGGTTATGTGCCAGAATGACGGCTACGGCTGAACGTTCAATTGCCGGTTGAAACACTTCTCGCGGGTGCACAATATTGGAGGTCAGGCTGCCGACCGAGATTATTTCGTCGTGGATAACCTGGTAGCGACTATTGAGGTATAGCCCGCGTAGTTGTTCCTTCTGGCTGTAGCCAATGTCCTTGAGTGATCGATAAGCTTGTTTGGCATTTCTAACATGAACCGGTCGACCATCTTGTTTGGCATAGAAGCGCCGGCCAAGTTCTAGGCTGGCGATGATTTGACAAGCCTTATTCAGCGGTATGTCGGCAATTTCACTAAGTCGCTGCGGGCTTAGCTCTTTGCTGATGGTCTTTTCGCCGTATTCCCGCAGTGTGCGACTAGCCATAGCTAGCACATCTTCTTTACGGCTGCCGACGCCCCAGACTATAGCAATTAGCTCGGCTACTGTTAGGTTGTTAGCGCCAGTCTGAAGCATCTTCTCGCGTGGCCGATCACTTCTCGGCATGTCTCTAACGCGCAGAACATACTGATTGTCAGGTTCGGCAAAAATCAGATCGTGATCTTCTAACTGATAAGTTGATGGTGTTTCCTCAAGCATCTGCAGCATAATCGTAATTATACTCCGAGCCTCGATAAAAAATATTAAATATTTATTAAATACGTAAAAATTACATTGCTGCGTTTATGCAGCTAGAACTTGATTGGCTTAAAGATAAGTTTGCGCAAGCGAATAAATATTGGGCGAACCTCTTCGAGTCCAAACAAGGCCGAGACACCAATGTGGGTAGCCATGGTCACGAGTGTGATGAACACCAGCTTACTGCCCAGGGTAACGATGCCTCGATCATTTATACCTAATGGGTAGAGCGAAATCATAATGAAGCAGGCTACTACACTAAAGCCCGTAACAGCAAAAATTCGCCACACCCCACCCCAGAACTGGGCGTCAAATAGACGATAATCACGCTTCAGCATAATGCCAGACAGAATAAACACCTCAATCATGGCCACAATTGATTGGGCGAGTGCCAAGCCTGCTACGCCATAAGCATCTGGACGAGCCAAAGTTATGGCCAGGAAGACGTTAAGAGCGATCGTAAATAGCGACACCATTAGTGGCGTAACGGTGTCTTTTTGGGCGTAGAACCAGCGCGATATTAGTGAATACTGAATCCTGAAGAAAATCGCCAGCGTCAAGAAGCCGAAGATAGTCGCAATCTGCGGGCTGCCATTGGAATAAATCATACGCGCCAGGTAACCACGTGCAAAGTAAGCAATTATTACCATTGGGGCACTTATCCAAATCATGGCTCTAAGTACCATTAGGAAGTCTTTGCGGAATAAGTCAGGCCGGCCTTGGCTAAGGCGAGCATTAAGGCGCGGGAAGGCCGCCGTCGAAATAGCTGTGCCAATTAATAGAATAGGGGCTGTGCTCAGTATAAAAGCATTGTTGAAGTAAGTTACACTGCCGGAGCCGAGTCGGCTGGCGATGTGCGTTTCAACAATGTTGCCGACTTGATCCATGCCCTGGTCAAGCGCTCGTGGCGGCAAATTGTACAGAACGGTGTGAAGGTCCTTGTTCTTCCACTTAATACGCGAGTGCCAACGAAAACCCGTCTTCCACATCCCCAGCGTTACAACAATCAGCTGGACAATAGCCCCGATTAGCGCACCGACTCCAAGCCCAACTAGACCGAGATTATCCTTGAAGGCATAGATGCTGATAATGATAGTTAGGTTATAAAACAGCGGCGCAACAGCGAAGAAGAAGAAACGACCCATGGTCTGTTGAACACTGGTCATCACACCGGAGATACTAAATAAAAGGGGGTTGAAGGCCAGTAATTGCATAATTCTAGTTGCTATATCAAGCTGCTCTGGGCCCAAACCAGGCGCCACAATGTAATGGATCAACGGCCTAGCAAAAATCAACATAAATAAGCCAACAAAGAACATTACAATTGCTAGCAGGTTCATTAGTGATGCTGATAGTTCCCACATACCCCTGCGGTCGCCCTTGTACATACGATCCGACAACACAGGCATGAAGGCCACGCCAAGTGCACCGGCAGCAAGCGTGAAGAAGAACAGGTCTGGTAGGTTGAAAGCTGCGAAGTAAGCGTCAGTACTATGAGGTCCAGTGGTTGGGAAGTTACTATTGACTAGCTTGGTACGCAAAAACCCTAGTAGTTGGCCAGCAAACGCCGTAGCAACCAATAGAGCCGCAGCATTGCTGATGCTAATTAGTTTGGGTTTTTTGGCGGGCGCGGTAGGGTTCATTCACCCACTAGTATAAAGCAGCGGCGGATGGAAGTTTAGAGCCTTTTAGGACTTCTAGAACTTCGTCGGCGTCAACGGTTTCTTTTTCTAGCAAGTGGTTCTTTAGCTCTTCGAGTTTGTGCAGATTAGCTTTGATAACCGAGCGGGCGCGGTTAGCAGCTTCGGTGATTAGGCTCTCGACTTCTTGGTCGATAACTTTGGCGGTGTCTTCGGAGTAATCGCGTTCGTGAACTAGGCGATCAATCATCATGCCGCCTTCGACGTGGAAGACCTGGTCGCGCAGCTTTTGCCCCATACCTTGATTGATGATCATGTCGCGGGCCAGTTCGGCAGCATGTTGTAAGTCATTGCCGGCACCGGTGGTAATGTGGTCGCGGCCAAGCACGACTTCTTCAGCGATACGGCCGCCAAGGCCGCGAGCCAACATGTCCTTGAACTGAATTAGCGAAACGAAGGTTCGATCCTCTGGCGGAATGAACCAGGTTACGCCGCCGGTGCCACCGCGCGGAATAATAGTAACTTTGTGGACTGGGTCACTGTCGGGCAGAACATGTCCAACTAGGGCGTGGCCAGCTTCGTGATAAGCGGTAGTCACCTTGTCCTTTTCGGTCATAATCTTGCTCTTGCGTTCTGGCCCGATAGCAACGCGTTCGAAGGCTTCGGTGACGTCTTCTTGAGTGATTTCGTTATGCGAGTTGCGAGCAGCAATGATGGCTGATTCATTAGCGATGTTAGCCAGGTCAGCACCAGAACTACCGGCCGCCTTGGCAGCCAAAGCATCGAGATCAGCGTTCTTGGCCAGGGGCTTCTTCTCGAAGTGGACTTTGAGAATAGCTTCGCGGTCTTTGCGATCAGGCAGACCAATGTTGACGCGACGGTCAAAACGTCCCGGACGTAACAAAGCTGGATCAAGTACATCAGCACGGTTGGTAGCAGCCAGAACAATCACGTTCTCGCCTTGCTCGAAGCCGTCCATTTCGACTAAGATCTGGTTCAGAGTCTGCTCTCTCTCATCATGTCCACCACCCATACCGGAACCACGGCGACGGCCGACGGCATCGATTTCGTCGACGAAGATAATACAAGGGGCGTTCTTCTTGGCCTTGGCGAAGAGATCACGGACACGTGAAGCACCAACACCGACAAACATTTCGACGAATTCCGAACCAGAGATACTGAAGAATGGTACATTGGCTTCACCGGCGACCGCCCTTGATAGCAAGGTTTTACCGGTTCCGGGAGGACCGATTAGCAGTACGCCCTTAGGTATACGAGCACCCATACTAGCAAACTTCTTAGGAAACTTGAGGAACTCTACGACTTCTTCGAGATCTTGCTTGGCTTCATCGCTACCAGCGATTTCCTTGAAGGTTACCTTCTCTTTTTCGTTGCCATATAGGCGGGCGCGGCTTTTGCCGAAGCTTAATGCCTGATTGCCTTGGCCTTGAGCACTCTTGAGCATGAAGTACAGCACACCGGCAATGATCAGGACGGGAATGATTGAACCGGCTAGACCAAGTAGAGCTGAGTTACCACTAGCGCGCGACTTATAACTAATAGCGACTTTGTTCGTCTTGAAGCCCTGTTCTTTTAGGCTGGAATTAGCGTCAACGACAGTCTTGAGCGTTGGTTTGGTCTCACCTTTGGGTGTGATGAGCAGCTGGTCGTTGTCGACAACTATTTTGCTGTACTTACCGGCATTGCTATCGTTGATGGCAGTTGTAGAAGAAATCTCCTTGAGGGTGCTGGGCTGATTGTAAGCCGCGAAGATGATCAGGCCGAACAAGACCATTAGCCCGACAAAACCGGCGTTCTTCATGTTGCGATGTTTGCCAACTGGTTGCTTGCGATTTGGTAAGTGAGGTTTCTTATCCATAGAAATCAATTATA
Source organism: uncultured Candidatus Saccharibacteria bacterium (assembly GCA_964357905.1). Taxonomy (GTDB): domain Bacteria; phylum Patescibacteriota; class Saccharimonadia; order Saccharimonadales; family UBA4665; genus JBBTTE01. The sequence continues at coordinate 250,307 of CAYHMQ010000001.1, read as the reverse complement.
ACTCCGAGGGCTGGATTTGCCTAGCGCTCTGCTCCCTGGAGTGCCAAATACTTATTTGATACCTTCATGGCAGCACCGGCTTGAATCGGATAGCTCTTGCCAACCGATGAAACTTTGGCCGCTACGACTAGTCTTTCTAAGGTTTTGCTATCAAACCCAGCAAGCTTATGCGCTCTTAGCCAAGCAGCCATTACTTCGCGCGCCACATCATGTGGTAAATGATTAAACCAAGCCCGATCCAGGCTACCTTTAACAGATTGAAAATGCAATTGGTTAACAAGTAAAGTATCGAGCTCATTATTGGTGGTTCGCAGATTATTGATACTGTCCAGGAGTTTAGCCCGTGCTTTGGAATCGAAACGCGGCAGCAACTTGTGGCGCACATAGTTACGCAGATATGTCTCGTCTTGGTTGGTGCTGTCTTCGCGCCATTTGAGGTTATGGGCTTTGGCGTAATCTAGAAGTTCGCTTTTGCGAACATGCAGCAGCGGCCGCACAACGTCCGGGCGGCTACTTAGTGATGTCAAACCTTTGCGGCCGCTGCCGCGCAGAATGTTGATGATAGCCGTTTCTAACACATCGTCTTGGTGGTGCGCCATAATGATCCCGCGCGCACCGCTAGCTTTAGCTACAGTATGCAAAAACTTATACCTAGCTTTACGGGCAGTTGCTTCGCTAGTTCCCGCCCCCAGGCCAATCGAATCATAAACAAAAGGCAGGCCGTAGTCACGGGCAATGGCTTCAACCAGCTCACGATCTGCCTTGGAATCTTGTCGAATACCATGATCCAGGTGCGCCACTACCAGCTTCCAGCCAGCTTCAGCTTGCGTCCTTTCATTCAACAGATCAAGCAAAACTATCGAGTCCACGCCGCCGCTAACTGCAACAACGTAGCCTGCGGGGGTTGGTAATACTAGTTTCATATCTTATTATTGTAACAATGGGCGAAGAACAAACAGAAAAACTAACACTGGAAGAACGCGTGGCCAAGCTTGAGGCTCGTAATCAACGAGTCGAAGCTGACAAAGCTTGGGAACTTAGCTGGACGCGGCGGATTTTGATTACATTACTGACTTATTTTGTGGTGGTTATCTACCTACAGTTCGTTGTTCATATTAACCCGTGGATCAACGCCTTAGTACCGGTGATTGGCTTTTTCACCTCGACATTCACGGTTGGGCTGGTCAAAAAATACTGGTTGTCACGCAGATCGCGCTCATAGAATGGAAAATATCCTTCTGTTCATGGCTGGGATACTTGTTGGTGCTATGAACGCTATTGCCGGTGGCGGCATGTTGATCGGGTTTCCTGTCATGTTAGCAACTGGTATATCGCCCCTAGTAGCTAATGTGACTAGTCACTTCATTGTCATACCAGGTCAGGTTGGTGCGATTATTGGTTACCGCAAATACTTGCGCAAGGTGCCGAAGTCCTACGCGCTACTGATAATACCTTGCGCTATTGGTGGTGCTATTGGCGCCACAATCCTTAAGCACACGTCTTCTGCCCGTTTCGAAACCTTGGTGCCGGTCTTGATGTTGACGGCCGTTATTTTGTTCGCCTTCCAGCCATTCTTGCACTTCCACTTACATCGTCACCTAAAAGGCCGAGCCAAAAGCCTATTGCCAGTCCTATTAATTGGCTGTGCCTTTTTACCTATAGCTGTGTATGGTGGCTTCTTCGGTGTAGGCTTTGGCTTTGTGATTATGGCGTTCTTGGGCTTTGCCCAGATTCACGATATCCACTTAATAAACGCTTTGAAATGCTGCTCAATCTTCAGCATCTCAATAGTCTCGGCCGGCCTGCTGGCCAGAACGGGTCTAGTCGATTGGGTACCAGGCAGTTTTATGGCAGCCGGCTGCGCGCTAGGCGGTTATTTTGGCTCGAGGCTGGCACAACGATTCTCTACACACGCTATTCGTATAGTCGTTATAACCATCGGCCTGTTAGCAGCTGGTTATCTATCGCTACGCACCTACTAGGCTCATGTCAGTTCAGTCGACAAGCCTGGCCAACAGATGTAAATCGTGCTATATTAACCCCTGTCAATGGCTTAGGCCTAGACGCGGCGGCGTAGCTCAGTGGTTAGAGCACAGGACTCATAAGCCTGGGGTCAGTGGTTCAAATCCACTCGCCGCTACCATAATTGCAACTGAAGTTTTCTCATCAAAAAATGGCTTTTTGATATGATGTGCCCATGGATATAAAAACAGTTCTTGGGGCTGGTTCGATAGTCTTGGCTCTAGTAGGCTACTTCCCCTATGTGCGTAATGTAGTCAAAGGCAAGACCAAGCCTCATGCGCTCTCCTGGTTGGTGTGGGCAGTTCTTTCGGCCATAGCCTTTGCGATTCAGGTGGTGAATAATGGCGGAGCCGGTGCTTGGCTAACTGGCCTTGCGGCATTAGCAAGTATCGGCATTTTCTTTATTTCGCTAAAGAAAGGTGAAACCAATATTCTTTTCGTGGATTGGCTAAGTCTCTTAATAGCCACGGTAGCTTTAGCTCTCTGGTTTATCACAGACCGGCCTTTGCTTGCGGTTATACTGATTTCTAGCGTAGATGCAATTGGCGGCTTCTTCCCTACATTTCGTAAATCATTCAGTAAGCCTTACGAGGAGACAGCGTCGCTTTACTTCATATACGCAGCTTCACTAATGCTGTCCTTAGCTGCACTGCGAAACTTTGACTTGGTCAACGCACTGTATCCTGGCTCATTCGTGTTGATTAATTTGTCCATGGTAGTGTTTCTTGGGGTACGGAGATTGCAGTTGTCAAGCAGTTCAATATCTAACGATTAAGCTGCGGCCGCGGTTTTTCCCCGTTTATTGCACCATTTGCCATACCCAGAATCCTGAAGCTTGACCTATAATAACCTGTATGCAAGTACATGCATCAACCAGCGAAGACAATGGCATTTCTGTCCTAACCGATGATGACTTGAGCGTATATAGCGTAGGCATATCGACTTGGGGTGTCGCGGAAATCCGCATGGTTCAAGCAAACCCTAAGCGTCATATTATCGCCACGACAATTGACGAAGAGGGTGCGGAGTTCGCCAAGAAGCATATAGCGAAGAACAAGCTCGAGCAACAAATAGAAGTCAAGCTTGAAGATGTTAGTCAGCCGCTAGCCTACCAAGACAATACTTTTGACTACGTGTATGCTCGGCTGGTGCTTCATTATTTGCCCAAGCAAGAACTCATAAGCGCGCTCGCGGAACTATATCGTGTGCTCAAGCCAGGCGGAAAGTTATTTGTGGTGGTGCGGTCTACAAAATGCTCTGCGGTCATGCAAAGTGATGCAAAGTTTGATCCGGTAACCAACTTTACAACATATATGTATAAAGGTGGTTCGGCTGACAAGCACTCGACAACAAGCCGTTTCTTTCATACTGAGGATTCTATTAGCCAATATGTAACTGATGCCGGTTTCAAGGTCAGCTACACCAAGTCATATGACGAAGATTTGTATGCGGACTTCATGCGCACCGTCAAAGTACCGGAATTAAACAATGTTATTGAGCTGCTGACAGTAAAGTAAGTGTAGGAACTAATTGTGCTAGGCTAAAAGTATGAATAAAAAAGTTCACGACTTCCTCAAGCAGCATCCTATGGGAGTTCTCTCAACTGTATCCGAGGACAGCAAGCCCTGGGGTTCAGCAATATATTATGTGGCTGATGAGGACTTCAACTTCTTTTTCGCGACGCGTGCTCACACAGCCAAGTACCAGAACATCACCAAGAATCCAGCTGCATCATTGACGGTGGCCGATGAAGCAAGTCAGACCACAGTTCAGGTCGCCGGTGAGCTATCACGAGTACCAGCTGAGGATTACGTCAGTATTCTATTCGATAAGCTGGCGGCGGTTAAGCCACAGGGTGTCAAGCATTGGGTGCCGCCGATGACCAAGATTCACGAAGGCGATTACATGGTTCTCAAGCTCACGCCGACAAAGCTGCAATACGCCGACTACAAGCAATTCAATCCTGACATCACACATAACTACATAGAGACAATCATTCCAGCCGATTCGTAGAACAAAGTTAGATTGAGATGTCGCGCCGGCGAAAGACGATTGCCCCACCTAGCGCACCTAGCACTGCGGCAGTGCCAAAGACTAATAGGCTAGCGCGATTAATTGGCCGGCCGCTTAGTAAGTCGTTGGAATTATAATAGTAGAAGAACGAGGCGTACTTGAGATTGACGAATTTGTCGCTGAGGCTGGCTAGCAGATTGATGGCATACATCACCAAGAGACCAGCGCCGACTACAGCGTAAACTCGGCTCTTCTCCGAGAACAAGCTAGACGCTAAGAAGGTCAGGCCGGTAACTGCTAGGGCGAATAAGCCGGCGACTATACTCAGCAACATGATGTGCTTGCTGCTGACGTCAATGTTATACAGTCCGGCCATAGGCAGTACAGCCAGAACCGTCAGCACCATGAACACGGTCAACGCCAAGCCAACTGCGATATATTTGGACCAGTAGATCTTGAGACGCGAAATCGGTGCAGACAGCCATAGACCCATGCTGGTTTTTTCGATTTCGCCAGCGATAGCCGAACAGCTGAATGACACCGTTAGGAAGAGCATAATTAGCGGCCAGACGAAACCGAATAGCTTAGTACCAATCAAACCCTCGAAGTTATTAGTAACCGCATCAGCCCCAAAGGCTTTCATCAAACCCTTGGGCATAGATTCTATCAACTTGGTATAGTCGCCAATCTGGGCTTGCATTGACGGATATATCGACACATAGAGCCAGATCATCGCCAAGCCGCCCAAGCTATAGGCAATCAGGGCAATGCGTCTTTGGCGAAGGGTGACTTTGATCAGGTCAAACATTACTTATATATCTCCAAGAATATTTCTTCTAAGCTAGCGTGAGTAACCTCTAGGTCTTTGACGGGCTGCTTGGTGATGAGCCGCAGGGTGCGGTTGAGGTCGCCCTTCACTCGCAGACTGACACCGTATTTGGAAGAATGTGCAATCTTAACGCCGTTACCTTCAAGCGTCTTGTGATCAACAAAAGGCTTTTCGAAGGTCACGTCGATATGATGAACGCTCTTGTTACGCAGGCTTTCTATAGTCTCTTCGGCAACAATTGCGCCTTCTCGAATCACTGCGACACTGTCACAAATCTTGGCGACTTCTGGCAAGTTATGTGACGACATGAAGACCGTGCCGCCCTTGGACTTGTGCTCGGTTAGGATTTCATAAACTTGATTCTGAAGAATCGGGTCGAGGCCGCGGGTCGGTTCGTCCATAATCAACACTTCGGGGTTACCGAGAAAGGCCAGAATAATCCCCAGCTTCTGGCGATTGCCAGTTGAGAGGTGTTTTACCTTAGAGTTAGGATTAAACCCAAGCTGCTTAATAAGCGGTGATGACGGTTTGACACCCCTAAGCTTTGCCACAAACTCAATATGTTCCTGTCCAGACCAGTTTTCGTAGTACTGTTCGCTGGCCGGTAGATAGCCGATTTTGCGCTTGAGCTGTACGCTGTCTTGCTCAGAATCCAAGCCCAGAATCTTGGCTGAGCCGCCATCAGCGCGTATAAAATCCATCAGGCAACGGATCGTGGTCGTTTTGCCAGCACCGTTGGGGCCTAAGAAGCCGAATATATCGCCCTTGGACACGTTAAATGTCGTACCTTCGAGTGCCGTGAACGAGCCAAAGTGCTTTCTAAGCTCCTTGACCTCTATGGCAACCGCACGACTACTCATAAGTTAATAATATCAAGATTTGGCAGATTTGGGTGTATCGAGTCATACTTGTTCATTATGGCTCTTGAGATAGAACAGAAGATCGCCAAACACTTTTCCAACTACCCCCTGCGAACCTACCCTAAGGGACAGATTTTGATCTTCGCTAATGGAGATCCGGAACACATCTTATACCTTATTAAGGGCAGGGTCAGGCAGTATGACGTAAGCTATAGGGGGGACGAAGTAATTGTGAATATCTTTATGCCGCCAGCTTTTTTTCCGATGTCATGGCCAATTAACAAGACTGTTAATAAATACTTCTTCAAGACTGAGACTGAGACCAAGCTACGCATTATCCCACCCAATGATGCACTGGAGTTTATCAAATCCAACCCAGACGTAATGCTCGACTTATTAGGCCGTTTGTACCATGGTGTTGACGGTCTGATGGGACGAATGGTGCACTTGATGTCCGGCACCGCCAATAGCCGCTTAATATATGAGCTAATCGTAGAATGCCGCCGCCTTAAACCGCCTAAGCCCCAGTCTAGCTGGACGATCGTAGCCACCGAGGGTGACTTAGCGGCGCGTTCCGGCCTATCGCGTGAAACCATTAGCCGCGAAATGCACAAGCTCAAGGCCGAAGGACTGGTAGAGATCACCAGCAAAAATATTGTCGTCAAAGACCTTCCCAAACTTGAGCAGAAGCTTGGAACCGAACTCTAGGCAGCAGTCTTGTCAGTCACTAATGGTTTTGCACTGTGCAGGTCCGAACCATTAGTCGAGCTAGCCCTTGTTCGAGGACTTCGGCAACATGGACTATGGTTTTGGTGGTAGAGGTAATGTCGAAGGGTTTGTGCCTATATTTGCGCTCGTGGAGACTTTGGTCGATCAAATCATCAGCCTTAGGCGCCTTAGCACCGTACGTCTGTGAGCAAATGGTCTCTATGAACTCGGTAATAGTCATATCGTTTGTTTCAATTTCAAGACGCACTGATAGTTCTTCGAGCCAGTCGCTTAGGGCTTGCTTGATCTGAATGGCTTCTTCGCTGTCGGTTTGATCGGTCATAGCTAATTCATGGAGGCGATCGGCGAGAGGCGCAATCTCGATAACCAGGATCTCTATAATCTCTGTACCAGTTTGATCTTCTGCTTCTACGACATATTCCATTAGACGTTGCTGCAACGTTGGCGGTAAGTCATCTATAAGGGTCTCGGTCTGTTCAGCTAGTTGATCTGACAGCTCTACTGTGTCCGCGGCTTTTGACAAAATCAGTTCGGTGAGCGCTATTTCGACTGGCGCTATTTCGACGCTTTCAATCGTATTGACGTCTGTATTGGTTATCGCTGCCTTTGGTGTTGTCTCTGTCTGGCTTGCCACGATCTCTGTCTGATCCGTCAGCAAGAACTCTTCTATCCGGCCATCGGCAGTGGGTTGCGGGTCTTCGAGCTTGGACAATACTGCCTTGACTGGTTGCGATACAGGTTCGGTGGGTGGTTGTTCGATTGGGGTAATTTGTAATCTAGGCGACTCTTCAAAATTTGGCGGCGCCAGTTGTTCGATAGCCGGTACCGCCTTAAGGGTGGGCGTTGGGCTTGGCTGTTCGGGTATAAACTGAATGGTGGTACTACGAGGTCGGGGGGCTACCACAGGCTTGAGCCCTGGCTCGGGTTTGAGACTTTTTGGTTCCTTGCCAGCTTCTTCTGGGACGGGTTTGATCAGCTCTAATTGAGGAGCCAGCATTGTGAGGTGCATTTGTCTGTCCTGTTCGTGTACAGCAGCTGCCAATTCGGATTCGTCGGGTGAACGCATAATTTTGAGCTTTGCAGGTCGTTCTTGCTGGGGATTCTGCATGATCTCTGGTTTTTTGACCCGATCTGGCTGTAGCTGGGCTGATATAATCTCAATACTTGGCTTTGGCAAGTGTTTTTCAGCGTCGTCCGGCTCGACCAAATGCGCAAACTCTTCAGGTATTTGAATCCCCGACGTCACCAAAACTTTGGCCGTGAAGCGATCCATAGCCTCGGGAGTTCTCTGCTCAGCCGGAACTGGGCAGAAACCCTCAAGCTCCTTGATACTTCCAGTCATTCCAAAAACGTTTACTTCAACATCGGAAAACTGATCATAGAGGCTTGCTGTTTGTTCTGAGGAAAGTTGATTTTCTACAGGCATCGCCACCTTTAATTCAAATTATGGCTTTTCTTCTACTTCTAATAAGTAACGATCTTCTGGGTCAAGCTCGTCACCCACCAAACCAGCCAAAAACCTAACACGCAAATCTGGGTCTTGCAACTTGTCCGGATCGGCGGTGCAGAAAGCTGCCTCCATTTGCAATACAGCACTCAAGGGTGCTGTAACCTCGCCTTTAGTGACTGGTGTGTCGCCATATCGTTTTACAAAATCTGTCTCACTGATTGATGCGTTAGGGTTTTGGGGCATTAGTCATATTATAGCCCAAACAGCGCTGGTATGGTTAAGCAAAAAGCCCCGGCACTGGGCTAGGGCTTATGCCTGATTAGTTGGTTAGAGCTTTTTTAGCAACCGATCAATCTTGAGAATCCCAAGATTGGCTGTTGATGCCAGCTCAAAACTTAAGCCGTTATTGGCTTTCATTGGCGCTCCTTTTTATGTTTGTAAAAGGTTTTTGTTTGTGATCACTAACACTACGTATTATACATGAATTTGTTATTTTGTCAAATTTCAGGTGTTTTTTGTTGTAGCGTTTCGCCTGATCTCAGCTGTATGATACTGCTTATGTTGCCTGCTCCGCAATAGGTCTGAGGGAAATTATGTTGTGTTTTTTGCAGATCGGTTTATGATCCAGAATGACACAATGGCAATCACAAATAATACTACTGTTAATCCGGCTAAAGTTGGGTTGATTTGATGCTTGGCCGGCATAGGGTTTACGGCTGTAGTCATCGCTGTCTTTGCGGCAGGGGCATTGAGATTAACCATCGTAAGCGACGTGGACTGCAGCGGCACTCCGCCCTGACTATCAAGAAGTGCCCGGGTCGTTCCAGGCTGCACCTTGCTCGACTGAGTGCCGGAGGCAGTAGATCTGCCGGCTATCTGTGGATTCTGAGTCGAAGCTTGGGTGCCAGTGCTAGTACTGGCCGTTAGTAAGCTAGTGTCCATTGGCACTATTGTAAAGCAATCTCAGCAATACCGCACAAATAGCTTCAATTCTTATTGCTTAGGCTTTAGCCACGCGCAGCATGCCTAGATATACCAGCAGCGCCATAAGGCCTGCTCCAACAAACGAGACAATTGAGGCGTAGAGCGCTAACTGTCCGAACATCCAGTAACCATAGGCATTGCCTAGAAGGAGACCACGTAAGGTCTCGCCCTGGAACAAGATCTGCTTCTGCTGTTGCAGTGTAGCGTTGGTTGGATCCATGAGAGCTGCCGAGCTGACTTCGGCATAGGTTTGGCCGTTGGCCACCTTCTCTAGATGACGGCCAATAAACCCATTAGCGTAGGCTTTGGCTTTTTCGCCATTGTCTACAGGCTGCCCGGCATATTGCTGAAGGTCAGGAAACTCGGCCGGATCCAGCCCGGGACTGCCCTTGGGCGGGAAATAAATCTTCTGCGCCGCCAGTTCGTTATGAACGCTGTCATTAGTAAATGTGTGAGCCTTGTAGGCTAGTCCGCCTACTGCTAATAGTATTAGCATTGTTACGGCACCCAATAGAATGAACACTGTGTCGATTGTTTTGCGCTGTGATTTTGCCATGATCTTCTCCACTTACTTTATAAATCTTATTGTAGTACGAGTTAGTTTATTACGCTAGTGCTTAGGCTTGGTCATGCGCCTACGCCGATAGGTCACATGAGGCAGGACAGCTCTTCCCTCACTACGTTCGTCGCTTCTCTGTTCATTTTGTTAGCTTGATAATGTCCGCTGCGTATTTTTCCAGCTTTTGGGCACCAATACCACTAATGCGCGATAGCTGTAGCGCGTCCTTAGGCAGTATGGCAGCAATTAACTTCAGCGTTTTATCCGGCAAAATCACATAGGCTGGCACGCTTTGGGTGGCGGCCAGTTTCGTACGCCAGGTTTTTAATTTCTTAAAGATTGCCTCATCATAATCTTCTAATAGCTTATCTTCTTCGGGCTGGAGGGCGCGACGGACGGTTTGATGGTGCTGCTCGATTGTCTTTTTTTTAATCTGCCCTAAGCTCGACTGCGCCTGCTTAGACCGAGCTTTGAGCCTGGTATCGAGCTCGATAATCTGTGGATTCACCATCATAGCCATATTATTGATGCCTTTGATGTACAGCCCCTCGATGCTTCGAACCCGTGACAAAGCCACATAGCCCATGCCCGGCTCAAACGATTTCGACAGATCTATCTCGGCCGCGTCCAGGCTCATGCCCTGGCTCTTATGAATCGTAATTGCCCAAGCCAATCGCAGCGGTAGTTGCGTGATTTCAGCGATAGTCTTATCGCCATCTTCCGTCTTCCAGATATGCTCGTCGACAGTTATCAAGCGCTGCTTAGTCTGGATGACTGGCTTGCCGTCATCATTAAACTTCACGACCTTGCCAAGCGTGCCATTATAAAACTGCTTGGCCGGATTGTTAGCCACGAACATTACCTTCGAGCCAAGTTTCAGCACCAGTTGCCCTGGCGCCAGGCAACGATTAGTCAGCGCTTCAATCGCATTCTTACGACCCCGACTAGTCATGTCATACGTCTTAGCCTCAGTCTGCAGCTTGTTAAGTTCGGTCGTATTGATGTCGTCGACATTGGTATTGTGAGTATAGAGCCTGATAATATCCTCACCATCGGGCACCGGCTTAATCCGCTCACCGAGTTCTTCGAAGTGTGTTTCCTCGACTTGGTTCAACCGAATAGCATTCAGCATATTCAAGAGGGTACTGTCTTCCTGACGATGTTGCTCTTCAAGATAACAAATCTTGAGGCTCATTGATTTCCAGGCCTCGGAATTAAAGACAAAGAAAGGCTCGCCCGATCGCGTAACAGGCGGCAGCTGGAACAAGTCCCCGCTTAACACGACTTGCAGTCCGCCGAATGGCTTAGACCGATCTTTGAAGCCCCGCGTGATGGCATCGACCGCGTCGAGCAGATGGCCATCAAGCATTGAAACCTCGTCAATAATCAAGACTCTGGTCTGGGCCATACGCTTTTTGAGGGTTGATTTGGCCAGGATCCTCTCAATATCAATCGCGTCACCCATGCCCAGGCCCGCCCAGGAATGAATCGTCATGCCGTTCATGTGCGTGGCGGCGATTCCCGTACTAGCCGTCACGCCAACGACAATATTATTCTCGCGCAAGTACTTAATATATTGGTTGAGGACATGCGTTTTGCCGCTACCGGCAGCACCGGTCAGGTACACATTGTGTCCCAATTTCAAGATATCTAAAGCCTCGTTTTGTAACATGAACTATAAGTATCTCAGCAAAATTACCTTAGCCGCAAGAACTAAAAGCGGAGGTAGCAAATAAAAAGAGACTAGCATGTTTGCCAATCTCTATCTGTTATTCATAAATGGTTGCGGGGGCAGGACTCGAACCTGCGACCTCGTGGTTATGAGCCACGCGAGCTGCCGCTGCTCCACCCCGCGACGAATGGTTCAAGAATTGTAGCAAACAGAGGTGATAATGTCAATCATGTGTGGTGGTCCAATACATCATGCCGCTCGGGTACCCAACAAGAACTATACAATTCTTGTTGGGCGGGCCAAGTTATATATAGAACTCAGGACAGACTTTGGATGCTTAGTTGTTTTGGCGGTGCAGGAAGAAATCGACCCAAGATTCGAAATTGCGTTGTGAGGCTGATTGCTTGGCCTTAGCTTCGGTACGCTTGCCGGAAGTTGGCAAATCAACAATATAAGCTAGCGCAACGCTCGCCGGTACGCTGACTTCCTTTTCGCCGGGTGCGGCCAGGCCGAAGTTTTGGCGAGCCGATAATTCTAGATACTGATTGCTCTTGAAGTATTGATTCTGCAGCGCTAAGTTGTCGTTTTGGAGCTTTTGTAAGGTGTTAGCGTGATCTAGTGCGGTGATTTGCTTCTGCAAGTCATAGTTAGTCTGGATGGTCTTAATGCCGCTCCAGCTAATCATCAACACCAAAACCACGAAGAGCAATTGCCCGACAAAGCGGGCATCGCCGAGTTGGCGCGCGTAGAAGAGAGCTTGTTTTTTGTATTCGCTGTTTATTTGCATAAATTTGCACTTATTATTGTATAACTTCGGTGCAAAATCTGCTATACTCACATCTGTTATAAGACGATGAGGGGGTGTAGCTCATCGGTTAGAGCAGGCGGCTCATAACCGCTTGGTAGTTGGTTCGATTCCAACCACCCCCACCACGGATTAACGTTGGCAGCCTAGGTGCAGTCGTTATTGTCGTAAGCTGCAGCTACCATTTCTTCATACTGACGTGACTCAGGGTTTTGGTTTATTGCTGTGTACTGCTCCAAGGTGTAACGTTGCTGGATAAAATTGATGTTACAGGTGCAAGTTGACTCTTTGTTGTTATACGAAACGCATTGTTTGATGAATGCCTCGCGAACCTCTTGAGGATAAGCTTCGTGTTGATCGAGCTCTGATGTGCTTGACGCTGTTGGTTGGGGAGTTTGGTCTTCTTGTTGAGTTGCCTGGGTGGTGTCGCTCTGGATAACTGTGGTGGTGGGAGTTTGTGATTTGCTGAGAGTGGATGGCTCACTATTTGTTGTCCAAAGCGACGAAGACCCAGCCGCCACAAACATTAACACAATTGCCGCCAATATTAGCCGTTTTTTGTGTTTGGTTCGATTATGAGCCTGGGTTTCGTTATATGAAAAAACGGTCGGACTCGGCGGCATAATGGGTTGCGCTGGAGCAGCATCAGCTTGAGTAACGCTTGGTTGGGGATTGGTGTCTGGAGGTGTTGCGCTAGTGTCTTTTGGGTTCATTGATCTCTATCCTTGAGCTTCCCTGCAAAGTATACAAGACTACAAGTAATATTGCGCGTGGTGAGTGTTTGGTTGTGAGGCTATAGACATCGCAAATTTTTTATTTGCATTTGTTGAATTTGGGCGTATAAATATAAATACAATCAAAGGAACAAAAATATGGCAGAAGCAATTCTAAAACTTGGTGCAGAAGCAGGACAAGAGCTCGTCGATACCTCACCGAATCCATGGGATGGAGACGACACAGGCCTGACGTTGATTGAGGGTGGGTTAGAAACACCCGCCCCTACTGGTGCGCAAATCGCGGAAACAGCTTCTGAAGGAGAAGCGGCTGATGAGATTAATGTAGGCCAAGGCCTGCCGAAGCATATACTTTTAGCATCCCACAGAGGACAGGTCGAGTTTCACACTAGAGAATTAAAGCGCTTTAGGGCAACAATCAGCGAGGTTGGTCATGGATTTATGGCGACGTTGCACGAAAGACAACTAGGAATACATTCTGAGCGATTATTAGCACTTGAAGGCAGTGTTGATTAATTGCAACGCGGTTGCGCTCGGTGATAATTGAATTAACTCTTATGCTTATCTATACTCATTAGTATATGAAAAAGCTTAATGCGCGCGGCTTCAGTATTGTGGAGGTTTTGCTTGCATGTGTGATTTTGCCGTTGGTGGTTTTTGGCGTAGCTAACTCATATAATTCGGTTCGTCACGCTTATAGTGTATCGCGGCAATTAAACGAAATGTACGCTGTGCTGAGTGCTTGTCCCGAGCTTGACCGTGCTCTGGAATTCAGCTCTCTTAGTAGTTCCAATAATTGCTACCCTAATAACAGTTTTGCGGCCGAAAACGGTGGTACCGCTACCATAAGCTATTCGCCCACACTTACAGTTAGCGACACTTCAAGCCTAGCCAGTTCAGATCCGCTCAAGAATATCCCTGATTCCAAGGTCGTATCTATCAGCGTTAGCTACCCGCCCCCAAACTCTGGTCTGCCAGCGGTTCAGCTTCGAATGCTTATTACCCGTAACGGAATAGGGCAACAATAATGATAGCTGCCTTGAGCGAGCGCGGCATAACTGTAGTGGAGTTAATTGTCGTTATAGCCGTGAGCTCGATCATGATGACAACTGTCACTGGTTTTGCACTGAATTACTGGACAAATACCGCGGTGCTACAATCAGACCAGGGCTCCTTGGTAACACGGCTTAATGCAGGCGACTATTTGAGAGAGGCGATAAATTCCGCCTCGGGTATGATCAATCAGAACAGCTTGGCGGATTCAAACACTGGCAAGCCCGATCCTGCTGATGTATCGGGTACGTACTGGTTGCCAATACACGCTGTGCCGGAGACAATTAATATGGGAGTGGCCTCAACAATAACTCCTGTTGTCTACTTCAGCCGTCCGAGTATCAACACATCCAAAAACATAATAATGAACGGCAGCATCCCTTATGAAGACAATGTTATCTTGTATATGAATGGTTCTACCAAGCAATTGTTGGCTCGTGTTGTCGCTAATCCATACGCCTCTAGTAACCGCGCGCGGACAAGTTGTCCGGCGGCAGTGGCCACCCTGAGTTGCCCCAAAGACACAGTGATTGCGGATGATGTTTCGTCTGTAAGCATGCGCTACTTCTCGCGCTCGGGCAATACTATAGACTATACCTCAATTGTCGACAGCTCGACTGGTGAGTATATTGGTCCTGATTTTCCTGTGGTTGAAGTTGTTGAATTTAACCTAAAGCTGACTAAGAAAGCTCAGCTACATAATGGTGCAGACACCATAAACCAAACGGTGATCAGAGTCGCCTTAAGGAACTAGCTTGTTATGAAAGATACTTCTCAGAAACAACCGCAGAATGAACAAGGCATGATATTGGTGGCCATTATCAGCATCATGATATTCTTGGGCGTTATCTTGATGGGCATGTTTAGTCTCGCAACTTCTAATCTCAGTCGTGCACAGGGACGTATTTTTACGCTTCAGGCTCAGTATGCCGCCGAGTCAGGAGCGGACGCAGCCGTTGCAATCTTTAACAGCGGGAATACCTCGTACACAGGAACATCGAGTGAAGTCAACGTATTAAGTGCCAACAAGTATAGAGCAACTTATAGTGTATCTGTGGCTGGCAGTTCAGACAAAGAGCGTATTCTGACAGCGGTAGGTCGTGTATATGTACCAAGCAATGCCTCAACTGCCAAATACGTTCGGACGATCAAGGTGACTGCTCAACGCAGTTCAGCGGAAACGGCCGCCGGTATCACGGCACGTAATATTGTTTATATCGAGAGCGGGGTTAAGAACATTCAAGCAGTCGATACTCACGCTAACGGGTTTATTTATATGAACAAGAACACCACGAACTTAATCGCTGAAAACATAACCGTTGCCGGTAAAAACACCGGAGCCAGCAATTGTTCGATAGGCGGCACGGGCAATCTGGTCAAGCCATCGTCCTTTACAACCCCGGGTCAAACCAAAACAAACATCACAACTGCTTATAATAACTGCATTAACCCCCCCGGCAACAGTAGCAATGCTAACTTTAATGTGCTGGCAAACCAGAGTAATGTGCCGACCTTGGCTTCGTCTTATATTCCGTGGTCACAGTATATGGATAGTAGCTACCAAAATGCTGATAACTGTAATGACTTGACGAGTGGTGCATTTCCGCGCGATCTACCGAAAGTCAGCGGTTCAAAAAAGACACACTATCCAAACAGCGGCAGTAATATAAGTCTGTTGTGTGGGCTATTCGGCAGCCTGGGGGATCTAGGGCTTGGTAATGGCCAGTACAATATTAATGACAATGTACACATTAGAGGTAGTATCTGTTTTTTGATAGCCTGTAACGTAACATTTAATAATCCAGACCCAACGCTAAAATGGGTGTTCATCGAGGGTGGTGTTAACTTCGCAAGTCTGCAAACTGTTGCTGGCAGCGGCCCAATTGTTCTCGTGGTCTACGGTAGCGATCCGTTCACAAAAATCTTTAGTTGCCCTTATGGCGGCGCGGCGTACTTAGGTAACAGTGGCACAACTAATGCGCCGGCACTGTATTTGTTATCTATGAACGGCGTTTGTATAGATAAAACTAAGTTCGGTGCTAGTCCGGCTCTGGGCGGTCTATCAGGCAAGAACATCTTTGTGGCTTCTAATCCTGGAACACCTTTTGACCTCAAACTTGACCCGGCTTTTCCTGTCAGTCAGATTCCGATTGATTTGTCGTGGCGAGCTATACGTTATCAGCGATTATAGTAAGCAATTCTTCGCAGCTACCCGCTCGCATCATCTCTTCGCGCAGCTCCTTGGCGCCATCGAAGCCATTGATATAAATCTTGCAAAACTTATTGAGAGTCTGGATCGGGCGTTCGCGGTGCTGCCATGTCTTGGCAAATAACTCTACATGCCGTTTGTAGAGTTCGATCCGCTGCTTAGGTGTGTAATCTGCCCAGGGGCTGTGCTCGGCTAGAGCAAAAGGATCATGGAACACTCCCCGTCCGATCATAATGCCATCCAATTTGTAGCGCTTGGCTAGCTCAAGCCCGTGCTGATGGTTCATAACATCACCGTTGCCGATGATCATGGTGTCATAGCCACCGCTGTCGCGCAGGCGCCTAGCGGAAGTAATTAGATCCCAGTTGGCCGGAACCTTGCTCATTTCCTTACGGGTGCGGCCATGGATGGTTAGAGCTTGCAGCCGGCGCTGCAACAAGAAGCTTATCCAACTCATGTCTACCTGGTTGAAGCCCGTCCTCGTCTTGACGCTAAGCGGCAGCCTGCCTTTGAGGCCATCCTTGGTGGCATTGATAATGTCCTCAGCCAGCAGTCGGTCGTTGATCAGCGCCACACAAGTACCGTTCTTGACGACTGTTTTGTCCGGGCAACCCATATTAATATCTACACCAGCGAAGTTAGTGCCTTCGGGCAGTCCTAGTTCACGCGCAAAGGTACCGTCTGCTAGTTGCTCTGCTGTTTTATAGAAGTTCTCTGGTGATTTGCCCCAGATTTGAGCGATCAACGGCTGTTCTTGTGTTGTGAATTGTAATTTCTTGAGTAACCTAGGGCGGCCTGGGCTCTGCAGACCATCAACATTTACGAATTCGGTGAAGTACAGATCGGGCGCAGCACAATCAGTCACAATTTGCCGAAAAACGGTGTCGGTGACATCGTCCATGGGCGCCAACACGAAGAAAGGCTTGGGCAAGGTTTGGTACAAATCCATTGGATCAATTATAAGGGGTTGCTCGCTAGACGCGAACTTACTTGGCAGGCCCCAATCTTTTGCCAGCTTCCCTGACGCGATCAATTTCCAGCTTTAGCTGTTCACTGGTGGTCTGGGTTGGAGATTCACCAGCTGGCGACGTCCGCTCGTCGCCGTTGGGGCACAGTCCCTCCGACCGCTTAGCCTCAGACGGCTCACTAGATTGATCAGACTCGGAGTCTCTCTGCCCAGAGTCGGTCTCTTTACCAAACATCATAATATAACTCTCAATCTTTCGGCAAAAGCCAACAAGCCGCTCGTCCTAGCAGCCATGTACAGCTTATTACTAAGCCCCATAAGTTGCAGTAAATAATTTAACTAGGCCGCCTCGGCAATTTCAGCCGCTTCTTTGGCTGCTTCTAGAGCTGGTTTGTGTCTTTCAAAGACAGTTAGGCAGGCTTGTTGCGACTGGTTAACCTTGCCGCGCTTAGCGTTGATGTAGCGACCGGCCAAATTAGTATAGATCATGCGCTGCTCGGCTGACTGTGTTGTTGTGCCTTGGCGATAAACCTGTGAATTATAGGCTCGATGTAAGGCATTGGTTGTCATTGTGCCGTAGTTGAGACTGAAACTGATTATTTCAATAATCTCGTGAATAAACTCGTCCGTTAGCTTGCGGTCAGCATTGAGATTATTGGGCAATTCAATTGGCTGAGCAGCGCGATGAGCATTCACATAAATCCTCGTAAGCACAGCGTGCATATCAAGCAAGTCGGCATCAAATTTGGTGAGATCACTAAGCTTGGTCTCCATAACGTGAGCCATTGATCGCTCAGCTCTGCCCATGGCATCCTTTTTGTCGGGGTTGTCGGCGTTAGCGTCTAGCGTCCTGGCTTCTGCCGCTCTTGCCAAGAAATGAGCATTCCGAGCAAATATATCGTATTCGCCCTCACCCACTACTACGCCTACTCTTGATGGCACCATACCTTTTAGGGGCTTATCGTCATCGCCTTTGAGATTGGGGGTTTCGTTGCCGATTACAATCAGACGCCCAATTGTCTTATATCTTGGGTCCTCAGGCGGAATATACAGACCGTTGTTTATGGAGTCCGGCTTGGCTCGACGAAAGTCACTTACATACACCCATAAGGGATGGTCTTCTTGATCACTGTTGCGAGAGCGCTTGCTAAGAGTGCTGCCAATTGCGCCAGAAAGTTCGACTATGTCGGTAGAAGTTTCTGGGTCAATGGCCAGACCTTTGAGGTCATTGGTGTCAATAACGCCTCTGTTAGCATTCATGTATTTGACGATCTTTGGCACCCTCGTGCCAGTAGCTTCGGACTGGCGAGCGGTTATTTCGTGTCTTAGTTCTTGGCGACGGCGATCTCTTTTGCGGCTGTTACCGGACTGAGCAAAGCTCATTCTGAAGCGACGATATTTGTCCCGCAGCTCGCCCTCTTTTGAAGTGTCGTCAAGTATGAACTTGGCATCAATAATCTTGTCGTCTTCGTCCTTTTCGATGACCGCGTTGGCTTTAATGCCCAAGGAGTTAGAAAAGTTTGCCTTGGCGAGCACACGCATGGCGGAGGCTGTCGTTTTGGCCTGTTCCATTTTTTTTGTTTCGACACTTATCTGATCTGTCTGATCTTCGAGTTCTGGATGTTCGTCGAGATAATCTATTCTGTTCTTGGCTCTAACTCGGCCGCCTTCGGCTCTACATTCGATCGCAAAGTTATCCAGGGCATGTAGCCTGAATGTTAGCTGATTTATTTCGGTCTGTAGTTCAGGATCAATGGAGCCACCATTGGCTTGCTCAGCCGCAGGCACTCCGTTGTTAGCCACCGGTAGGATCTCATTTTTAACAACCATAGTCTGTTAATTATATCATACTTATGCAAGTTTTACAATAACTACGGTGTTTGGTCAATGACAAAAAAACGCAGCAACAGCAAAAGTACCCAACCCCCGAAGGAGCTGGGTACTTCCCAAATATTACGACTGTTGTCTTACTTGGTGCGCTTAACGGTCAGGAAGCCGTTGCGTGGGTTCTCGTTAACTTCCATACCTGATGGTAGGTCAGTAGCTTCAGGTCGCTGATCCTTACTGAAGTAATAGATAGTCTGCTTCTTACCACCGCGAAGGACAACGTCCTTAGAGTTAAGATAGTAGGTTACGCCCTTAGAGTTAGTGTGCTTGTAAGCCATTGCTTATGTCTCCCTCTCTTACCTTAGTAATGTATACCTAACATACTCTGGTGGGTTTTTGTTTGTCAACCCCTTAGGCACAATATGCAACTATTAATGGCTCTACCATAAGCACTTCTTATAACGGCTATTTGCTCCCCTAGACCACTGTTAGCAAATCACAAGCATTTTGGTATTGCGCTGGTGTAGCTGATTGTATTACACTATGTCGGTAACCATAAAAGTAATAAAGATAAGGTGGGAGTGAGGGAAGAATGGATTTTTCGAATCGTAATGTACAATCACAGACTGCTGGGGCGGGTGCGCCAACTGCAGCAGCTGGAGTTGCCGGCGGCGGCAAAAAGAAGAAAGCCGATCCTGGTAAGCTGGGTCGCATAGCTACTGTAGTTTTAGTTGCGGCAGTTGTGATTCTGCTCGGTTCACTGGTTGCTTTGGCAGCGACTGGCGGCAACAAGAGCGAAGGCGAATATGTCGACAGTTCTAAGCTTCAGGCGGTCTTCCTTAACACTGGCCAAGTTTACTTCGGTAATGTTAAGACTCTTAACAACAAGTACTTTGTGTTGACTAACATTTACTACCTGCAGACTGCTAACAGTGGCACTACTGGCACGAGCAGCGCCAATAGCAGTGTTTCGCTAGTTAAGCTTGGTTGTGAGCTTCACGAACCATATGACCAGATGGTCATCAATCGTGACCAAGTTACCTTCTGGGAGAATCTCCAGGATAATGGTCAAGTGGCAACTGCTGTATCCACCTTCAAGAAGCAGAACCCCAACGGCCAGAAGTGTGCTGACCAGAGCAGCAGCTCAAGCTCTAACAGCAGCAACAGCGTCCAAAAAGCTACCCCCAACAACGGCAGCGCTACCTCTAGCAACCCTTAGTTAGATTAGTAGTCAAGACGTATAACGTCCCTTCTTTCGAAGGGACGTTTTGCTATCCCCTGGCTTGGTCTTGGATTAATGGTTAAGCCAGCGTCTAGTGGCAAAACTAATCACGAACAGTGCTGCCGACAACACACCCAGCACCATTGTCCAGCCAGCCAGGTCAGGTGACCAGCGTGGCGCTACGAAGGCAAACTTATACAAAGCGTCGGGCACTGCGGCTGGCTTCTTAGAACTGTGGCTCTGCACGTACTGCTCGATGCAAGGTATGCGGTTGCGACCGGAGAAATCAGAGGAGTTTTGCTGCTCACAATAGGCCTGCGCGGCACTGTAGATCTGAGAACTTGTCAGGGAGGCTTGCTCCTTTTGGGCTTTGACCAGGCGTTCGTAGGTGTATTTGAGTTGTACTGGCGGGTAAACGCTGTTACCCCCAGCATTTAAGTCAGTATTCATGTGTGTGGTGACGTAGGCCTGAAGCGCCTTGAGCGGCTTAGTTACATCTGTTCCGTCTTTGTCAGCAGTGTAGACAGCGTCTCTGAGCTCAATCATGTGCTGATTATTAGCCCTAAGTGCAAATATGCAGATCACTCCGCTTAAGACTGCTATAGCCAAAAAATACCAAGGTTTGATGAACTTTACCTTAGTCCAAAAGTGATGAGCGCGTCTTTTGTTCATACTGCTTATTATTGTAGCTCAGCTGGACGCTAATCATAGTAGGCTGTACCCTATTAACATGCATATTTACTTCTCGGGCATCGGTGGTGCGGGCATTGGCCCTCTAGCCCAGATCGCTCATCAGGCCGGTTATGAGGTATCTGGTTCGGACAAACAGAACTCGAGCTATATCGAATATCTGCGTAAGCACGGTATTACCGATATTCACATTGGTCAATCTAGAGAGGCCATTGAGGCGGTTCAGGAGCGTTCTCCTATCGATTGGCTCGTATATACGTCAGCGTTACCTCTGGAGGATCCAAACGCGCCAGAGCTAGCCTATTGTGCCGAGAAGGGCATCAGAACCAGCAAGCGTGATGAATTACTCAATCTCATCTTAGGCGAGAAAAAGCTCCATCTGATAGCCATCGCCGGCACACATGGCAAAACCACCACTACAGCTCTGGTAACATGGCTATTCAAACAGATTGAGGAACCAATCAGCTATCTGTTGCCGGCTAAGACTAGCTTCGGTGAAATGGGTGAGTTTGACCCTGCTGCGCGGTATTTTGTCTATGAAGCCGATGAATTCGACCGTAACTTCTTGGCATACGAGCCGGCTGTCAGCCTTATTACAGGGGTCAGCTGGGATCATCACGAGATTTTTCCGACCCGTGAGGATTATCAGGCAGCTTTTCGCGAATTCATAGATCAAACCAAGCACACTTTTATCTGGCAGGAGGATGCTCAATATCTTGGTTTTGAGCCGATGTCTGCCCCAGGGGTAAGCGTTCTGAACAGTGGCGATTCGCACATTGAGAAGATTACTCTTCTTGGCAAATATAATCGCCTCGACGCTTGGTTGGCTGTTCAAGCCGTTCATTATGCCACCAGGAAGCCTGTTGAGGAGTTGCTCGAGGCCGTTAACCGCTTCCCTAGCCT
This sequence comes from uncultured Candidatus Saccharibacteria bacterium, assembly GCA_964357905.1. GTDB lineage: Bacteria > Patescibacteriota > Saccharimonadia > Saccharimonadales > UBA4665 > JBBTTE01. The sequence goes on along the minus strand of CAYHMQ010000001.1, from coordinate 228,779 downwards.
GTCACGCCGGATGGAACAGATAATGCCTGGGCTGTATAGCGATTACGCTCATACGCCCGAGAAAATCCGTGGCGCTATGAGTGTGGCTACCGAAACAGCCGCCGTGTCCGGCAAAAAGCTCATTATCGTGTACGAACCCCTGACCAATAGACGCCAGCATTATATGCTCGATGATTACAAGGATTGTTTCGCTGGCGCTGATAAGGTCTATTGGATTCCTAGCTACCACGCCCGCGAGGATCCTAAGCAGCGGGTTATTCCCCCGGCCGAATTAATAACTCACCTGGAAGATCCGTCACTTGCTGTGGCCATGGAGCGCGATGCTGAACTACACGAGGTCATTCAAAAGCATCTAGCCGACGGTGACATGGTAGTTGGCATGGCAGGAGGTGGTGGCGACAGTTTGGACGACTGGCTAAGAGCCGAATCTTTTAGCTAGAGCTGGTCTTGTCAGTGGCGATTTCCCAGTTTGTGCCGTGAGTGTCTTGAACGAAGGCGTAGCGTAATGTTTTGCCCTCTGTAATTGGAATGGTTAGCTCATATCCCAGCTGTAATAATGCATCTATATCTACTTCGAGTGTATCCGAGTAAATAGCTACGTGATTGCGAATTAAATCCACAGTTGGCAAGTCCATGTCTTCGAACTGAAATAGTTCAAAAGCTGACTCGCCCTTAGCAACTAGAGCAACTTGAGCCTTAATATCTTCCTTCTCAAACTCTTCAACCACCTCATAGCCCATGTTCGTAAAGAAACCCACGGCCTGCTTCAGGCTCATAACTGCTACACCGGTATGTAGAATTCTTGTAAGCATTATCGATTGTCTCCAGCACCGCCTAGAACGCCACGAGCCTTACGGCTCTTAAGTTTGTCTAGATTTTGCGCGGCAATATTGTCCAGTTCGAAGCCAAGATCGTTGGCAAAAACGGCCAGATACCAGAGAACATCACCGATTTCTTTGGCTAGCTCTTTCTTATCGTCTTCACTCATCACGCCTTTTTTATCGCGGATGATCTTCTTGACCTTTTCGGCGATTTCGCCGGCTTCGCCGTTGATGCCAAGTACCCAGTGCAGGGAGTCTTTGAACAGATCGTCACTGGTAATAACAGTGGTTAGGGCTTGCTTTTGGTACTCCTCAAAGGTCATGCTTATATTGTATATCTAAATCGGATCGTCGTCGATTGGCTACATGGGTTCGGGAATTGCGACGGCACCTTCGCGCAGAACCTCGATGGCATCATCGACCATTCTTATAACTGTAGATGGTTTACGGTCGGATAGGTCTCCACCATCATCATAGAAATCGACTTGGCTACCAAAGCAAGCCTTGGCCTGGTCAACGTTGACAGCCGTTGGCTGGCCTGGTTGGTTGGCGCTACTAGTAAGTAACGGGCCAGTTTGCTTGAGCAGCCCCCGGAGCTTGGGGTCGTCGGGAATACGAACAGCCAGGCTCATTTTGCCACGGTGAAGGTACTTAAGTTCAAGTTCGACCGCCGGGACAACAACGCTAACAGCTCCCGGCCAGAATTGTTCGACAGCCTTGAGATAGCGGTGTTTGAGTCCAAGATCTTCGAGCTGCTGAATATCGGCGGCGATGATGGTGCCGGGCTTGGCTTCGCGCTGCTTGATTGTGTATAAGCGCTCGACAGCTTGTTGGTCAGCGGCACGGGCTGCAAGACCATAAACAGTGTCGGTTGGTATCACGCCCACACCGGCTGGCGCTTGTAGTTTTGCTGCTACGGACATTACTTCTGATTTAGATAGGCCAGTACTGCTAGAGCGGCCAGCCCAAGAACAATTACAGCCGTCGCAACAATGGCCATGGCAACACCATTGCCGGGCTGCTTAGGAGATTGGCTTGGAGCGGGTTTAGCCTTGTCGGCTTGATCAGGCTTATCGGGCGCTGGAGCGCTCTCGTCCTCTTGGGAAGGTTCTTTTGGCGACTCATCAGCTGGTGGCGTAGCCAGCTTGGAATCAGATGAGCCTGGCGGCGGAGCAACCACATTCATTGCCGGACTCGCGGCCGGATTGGGCGGTTCCTCGGACACTGGAGACGTAGGCGATGGTGTCGGTGCTGACGGAGTTGATGGTTCCATTTGCTATGCATTGTAGCACAAGCTATTTGGGCTGACAGTGCAGACGTGTATGATGAAAGTCGATGATTCAGAACCTGGCACGACTACCCAAACGCTTTGCCCTTTTAGTGCCCGGTATTATCATTGCCTACTTCTCAGTAAGTGATATTTTCCCGTATTTTGATCAGCGACTGCCTTTGGGTGTGGCTATATTGGCTACCTATGCGTTGGGGGCTTACGTTCTTATACCAGCGTTCATACGGTTGATCAGAATCATCAAGCCAGCCGATCATCTACCTTTGTATTGTGTGACTCCCGATGGTTTCGCTTCTGATCCTCTCAATGTAGCTATTATCGCCACGCGCCGCGAGCTAATAGGTGCCATGGAGCATGCCGGTTGGCATATGGCAGACCCACATTCTGGTAAATACCTGGTACGTCATGTTTTGAGCATTGTTTTGGGCTGGAATTATGACAACGCGCCAGTCAGCAACTTGTATATGTTTGGGCGTAAACAAGATCTGGCATTTGAGATTCCAATTGGCGGTAGTGTGGGTAGCCGTCATCATGTACGATTCTGGGCAACTACCTATAGAGGCAATGAGAAGCTGACGGTGCGCAGCATTCATTGGCATCATCGGCGAAGCCATATTCAGGGCGATAACTTACTCTGGGTTGGAGCTGCGTCCTTGGATGTCGGCCTGGCTCCAATACGGCATAATATGCAAATCACGCATATGATTCATCCAGACACGAACAAAGAGCGCGAGCTAATAGTTGGCCAGCTTAAGGCGGCCAGGTTGGTTAGAAAAACTCAGAACATCAAGCTCGACAAACCCTATCGCCTTGCTAATCGTGCCCTCCGCGGACACCTGCACACCGACGGAGTCATGACCATCGTGCACCTCAAGCCTGACAAATAGTGATCCCAGCTAGAGCCCGCCGTAGCCATAGCCGTAACCATTGTAGGTCTGCACTGGCTTATAGTAGTCCGTGACTTTAAGCGGCTTGCGTCCAGCGCTTAGGCTGCCGGCTGGCATGATGTAGAGTTCGCTGCTGGCTTTGGACACCAAGACATAGTTATCGCTATGCCACCCATAGGGTGCATATTCACTGAGGCTAGCGATCTGTTTTTTGCTCTTGGCCGAAGCGTCGCCGATGAAGAGAGTGTTCTTGCCATCACGCGGCTCATTCCAGAAGGTGTGATTGCCAGAGGGCGAAATCAGGTAAGTTGGGTAATCTCGCGTAAAGCTGTTTTCGTCAATAGAGATAGTTTTGACAGCTTGGTTTTCGTAAGCATAGTAGGTTGTCTTATTGTCACTATTATTATGCGTTGAGTAATAAATAGTCTGCGGTTCGTAAAGCTTTGCCTCGATATAGTCATTGACGTTGCTAATAAATGCCTGGTAGTCTTTTTTGTTTTGACCAGATGGTTGGATTGCCCGAATTGTATCGGTCTTGGTGCTTAGGTCTGTCGATCCCAAACTATACCACTGCGTGTTATAAACAACTGCGCCACCACCCAGAATATAAAAGTTGTGGAAATTCTGGTAGGCATAGTTGGCGCTGTCACCCTCGGCTTGGTTTTGATCGAGTTGGTTGAGTTGTAGATTATCGGCATCATAACTTTTGAGAATTTGTCTGCCAGGCTGGTGGTAAGATAGGCTTTTGCGCGATAGATCGTATATGAACGAATGTCCGTACCATCCAATTAAATCGAACTCCGAATCACTGTTATCGAATTGCGTGACTTTGTCAGTATTGGTGTCGATTAGGTACAATGCCGGCAAAGCGCCATCACGGCGAGCCTTGAGCACCAGAAAACGCCAGTCGCGAGAAGCCAGTAGACTGGTGCTTGTCGAATCTTCGCGACCAGTGCCTTCGAGCACCACCTTACGACCTGAGCCGTCCAGATTGGTTTTGACTACGTCTAGCTTGCCGCTAAGGTTAGACAAGAAATAAATATGTCCCGATGGTGTAATTTCAAAGCTATTGGCCTTAACAAAGCTACTGGTTATTTGGATGGTGACTTTGGTGTCGTTGTAGCCCGATAATCGGATCTGGGCTTCGCTGGTGTCAGACTTAGTTGGCAAGGCTACTACGGCCTGGCCTTTGGCGTTGGTTTTGGCTGTAGTGCCCAAAACGCGGATCTCGGCGCCGACCATTGGCTTACCGGTAATCTTATTGAGGACAATTACGGGCACTAGTCGACCAGTCGCAATGAGTCTGATATTGGTCGGCGCCGGCGCAGCCTTGAAGCCAACAAAATAAGAAGTCGCTGTGGTTTTGTAATACTGTTTGGTTACAGTCAGACTGTGTGGACCTATAGCGGCTTTTAGGCGAGCTTTGCCATAGGCGTCGGTCTTAACAGGCTTACCATCCAACTTAACTTCAGCACCGCTAACCGGGCTAGCGGTTTTGCTATCTAGGACAACAATCGTAACTGGTTTTTTAATTATCAGGCCCGCTAGTTTGTACCTAGTGGTCGGTGCTGCTAGAAGAACTAACAACAGCAGCCCGACAACAATCCAAGTCCGCTTGCTCTTAAATAGAGCAGCGAATTTCTGCTTCCAACCGCTTGGCTTGTTGTTGGCTGCTTGCTTGCGCGCTGCTTTGGCATCAGCCAAAGCCAGCAATGTATCGCCCTCGTTAGCAACTATTTCGTCCACGGCCTTATCAGTAGCACCGTCTTTTAACGGATCATCGGGCAGTTCGTTATCGGCTGGGGTGGTCTCTTCTGCGGCCTTGTTAAGCGAAGCTGCTTTTTTGGTGATGTCTTTGGCAGCGTCTTCGGTTTTGGCACCGACGTCGGTGTTGGTGTCGGTGTTGGTGTCAGCATCGGCCAAAGCGATAACAATCGGCGGCTCAGACGGTGTTTTAAGCTTGTAGGTTTTGGGGGTGTCGGTATCTTTAGCTTCTGTTGCCATTAATTCATCTGGTAGCTTGGGAGCAGTTTTTTGCTCTCTAATTGGCTGCGCGGTTGGTTTGATGGCAGCTGGCGGATCAGGCTTAGGTTTGGGCTTAGGTGTAGATAGTGTAGACGACGCTTGTGGTACCGGTTTGGTGCTTAACATGGCGTCAACTCTTTGCTCTAGAGCTTGCTCTTCGACTGATTTATCTGGCTCGTCCGATTTCTTATTATGCATATGCTTATTCTCTTTGCCATTTTAGCAAAGTTTTTACTGAGTCACTAAGGTAATTGCCTTGATTTACAGCTAGTTGATCACGACGTCGGTTAGAATAGTGAGATGAACCTTGCAACACCAGCTAAACTGGAATTAGCTGCTCAATATTTGACCGCTGCGGATCCCATTCTAACGCCAATTATCAAGCGCGCTGGACGCTGCACCATCACGCCGCATAGCAACTACTATTGGGAATTAATTGATAGCATCATTAGCCAGCAACTCAGCGTCAAAGCCGCAGCTACGATTGAACGTCGTTTTCAGGCACTTTTTGAGACTGAATTTCCAGAGCCATCCGCAATCTTAGCAAAGTCGACCGAAGAACTGCGCACTGCTGGCTTAAGCCAAGCCAAGGCTGTTTATATACGTGATCTGGCTCAACATATCACTGATGGCAAGCTAGAGTTTGATAAATTCGACGGCTTCGATAACGAGACAATTATTGCCGAGCTAGTCGCTGTCAAAGGCATAGGAGAATGGACAGCTCATATGTTTTTGATATTTTGCATGGGACGGTTGGATGTTTTGCCAACTGGTGATCTCGGTATTCGTAACGGTATCCGTGCCCTTTATGATCTGGCAGTCCAACCCTCGCCCACACAGGTCGCTACATTGGCTGTTGAGAACGGGTGGCATCCTTATGAATCGGTGGCTAGCTGGTATGTCTGGCATTCTCTGGATAATGCACCCAAACCCTAATCAACCAAGAGTTTTTGTGGCTACCATAATAACTACAACTCCACTGACCACATAAGATCCCTATAAGATTTATAGGGAATCGCTACTGATCTTATATGGTCACTCGGAACACAGAGTAAAACCAAGTTCGGTACTTTAGCCGAGCCGTAGATCTAGGGGGCGAGTCGATTGATGTCGCGCGGGAAGAGAGTAGCTTCCTTGACGTTGCTTAGGCCAATGGTTTTTTCGACCAAGCGATCGATGCCATAGCCGCAGCCACCGTGTTGAGGTAGGCCGAACTTGAAAGCTTGGAGGTAATACTTGTAGCCGGGGTGTTCTACGTCTATGCCTGCGGCTTTCATTTGCTCGACCAGTTTGTCGTGGCGGTATTCGCGTAGCGGAACGGTGGCTATTTCTAGGCCACGGAACAATAGATCGCCCCACAGGACGGTGCTTGGATCGTCGGGGTTCACCTGGTGATAGAACTTCATGGCTTCGACTGGGAAGTTAATGGCATAGACTAGCTCCGAACCAAGTTCTTTGCGAGCGTAGTCGCAGATCCATCTTTCTTCGTCTGGAATCAAGTCTTTTTCTTCAGTGGTGTCAGTGCCGGTGGCTTTGGTATACAGCTTGTGGATCTCGGCAACACTTAGCTTAGGTACTTTGTCAGCTACAACAAGTTCGGGGGCATTTAGTGATTTGAGATCAGCTGCGTGATCCTTGTAAGTGCGCTTGAGAGCATCGATTGTAAGAGAGCCGACCATGTCCAATACTTCGTCATGGTCTTTGACGAAGCCCATTTCGATGTCTAGCATCATGACTTCACTCATGTGACGAGTGGTGGCGCTGAGTTCGGCTCGGAAGGCCGGTGCGATCTCGAATACGCGCTCGTAAGCACCGACTAGCATCTGCTTGTAGAGCTGCGGGCTTTGAGCCAGAGTGGCTTCTTGTCCGAAGTAATCAAGCTTGAATACTTCTGCCCCGCCTTCTGTAGCTCCAGCTAATAGCTTAGGTGTTTGAATCTCCACAAACTCATGTTCGGTTAGGAATTCACGAATGTAGCGCAGCAGGCTGGCACGGATCTTGAAGATTTTTTGCTCCTGCAGGTTGCGCAAGTTAAGCGCGCGATGTTCAAACAATGTGTCGAGATTCTCAGATTTGTGATTGATGGGTTTGTCTATCTCTATCGGCGGTTCGTCAGTAACCGGCACCAGGACAGTCACCACAGCATCGTGGATCTCGGCGCCGCCCGGCGCACGAGACTCTTCAATGACTTTGCCGTCCACCGTCAGAACGGTGCCTATCTGGAGACCGCGGAGCTTTTCGACCTCAGCTTTGTCCTTGATAACAACTTGCACCAGCCCGCGGCGATCACGAACATTGATGAAGGTTAGGCCGCCGAGCAGACGTTTCTTGTGTAGCCAGCCTTCGATGTGCACAGTCTTGCCGACGTGATCTTTGACCTGATTGCTGAGAATTCTCATAAGGTGTTATTCTATCACTTCTTCATCTGTTTTTACAGGGGTTTGGTCAGATTCTTTGTTCGAAGCGTGGCGAGCCGCCACATGAGCAAGATTTGAATACTGATCAAAGTCATCGCCAGGCACATGACCAAGCAGCTCGTGCAGGACGTTTTCGACGGTCAGAATGCCGACAAACTCTTCGAAGTTGTTAACGACTACAAAAAGCGGTGAGTTGGTGACAAAAAAGGCGTGCAAAGCCTGGTTTAGCGGGTCGTCTTCGTGGAGGTAGTAAACGCTGCTGCGCATGATGTCACGGACTTTGCCTTGGCTATGTAGGTCCAGCTGTCGGAAGGCCAGGCTGCCAACGAAATCACCCCCCCGCGATTCGCGTATTAGAGCGTAATCATGGCCGCTCTTGTGGACTTCGTCGATCAGAATTGGACCAACTGTATCGTCAGCCAGAATTACTTTGATCCCCTTGCGTGGCGTCATAACGTCTCCAACTAAGTGATCTTCGAAGCTCAGAGCTCGCTTGGCTATATCAAGTTCTTCATCACTTATACGGCTGTCGGGCTGCTGTTGCTGTCTCTTGATAAGTTCTAGCAGATCCTCTCTTTCGAATATGCCGGTGTGCATTGGTGCCGTGTAGCGTTTCTCAATAACCTTGGCGCTATGACTAAGAAATGGGTGTAGGTAGTTCAGTACCCACGCAATTGACGGCGTAACGAGCATGGTAAGCCGAGCGCCAAGCACGGTGGTACGGGTGGCTGGCAACAGTGAAAAAGCAATCCAGAGTAGCGGACCAACGATCAACAGGCTAACCCAAATAGGTAGTTGGCGCGCCAAAATGATTAGACTGGCGGCGCTAGTGAAGCCAATGTACAGCCACAACAGGCTGTGCAGGCTGTGCCCGTAAGCCACAGCTCTGTATAGCTGTGTGGCCAAGGGGTCGTGCTTCTCGGCTTGGCGCTTAAGCTCCCTGAGCGGTATTGAGTAGTAAGTTTTGCGCACTACCACGCCCGCCAGAGTTAATAACAGCAGAATAATTGCGAATATCAGATTGGTCATTACCTCTTTAGCTTATAACGTCGACAGCTGATTACAAAGCCGGTCCTGCCTTGCTGTATACTTTATTAAAGTAACTTATAGGAGTTTTTGAATGTCTAAGCAGTTTTTGGCAGTTTTGGCCGCGATAATTATAGCTTTTGTAGGAATATTCATGCTGACGGCAGACAACGGCAAGACTGATTCCAAGTCCTCTAATGGCAAGTCCAGCGGCTCTAGCTTGAGTCAGAACGTCCAGGGCAAAGGCACCAGCGGCGTAACATTAGTCGAATACGGTGACTACCAATGCCCGTATTGTCAGCAATATTATCCAACTGTTAAGTTAATACGGGCTGAGTTTGGTGATCAGATTAAGTTCCAGTTCCGTAACTTCCCGCTCGTCAACATTCATCAGAATGCTTTTGCGGCCTCCCGAGCAGCTGAAGCTGCCGCTTTGCAGGGCAAATTCTGGGAAATGCACGACGCGCTTTACGAGACCAGCAATTGGCAGGTTTGGACTGCGGCCAAAGACCCAACTTCTGACTTCAAGCAATACGCTAAACAGCTAGGTTTGAATGCCTCGAAGTTTACTTCTGACTTCGCCAGCAGCAAGGTTAACGACACAATCAACGCTGACACGGCAGAAGGAACCAAGTTAGGAATTACTGGTACACCGACCTTTTTCATCAATGGCAAAAAGGTAGAAGTCACTAACAATATCTCGGACTTCCAAAAAGTAATCAAAGCGGCTATCGCTAACAAAGCCGCTTCAGCTAAGCAAAACTAATAGTACAAGAATTCGCGCCACTCGGGCCGATCAATATGCACCTTGACCCGTGTCACGGGCGTGTTAATTACTTTTATTTTTACGGACACTCTCACCTCTCACCGTGACCGCACGCCCGGGGGCAGGGTCTTCGAACTTTTTAGTTATAGTTTTTGTCTCTCATGACACGCACTCATGCGAATCAATGAAGTCCATTCATCCTATCAAGCCGCTTAAGCTCTGTCAACCAGGTCGTCCCTGACTAGACTAGTGAGACGTATAGCCAGTTGCGGTCGCTGTAGCGTTCAACGCTGGTAAGCAGACCGTCGGTTGGTTTGCGCAGCCGCAGGGCTTCGCGGACACGGCCTGATGAGACTTCTGGCGCATAGCTAGGAAACATTGTTAGAACTCTCGGCTGAATCGGCCATGCCTCAATCAACTTATGCATTTTGTCTCTATTATCCTGGTGACGAAGACCTATAACTAGTTCAGTCTCGGACAGAAGCTTGTCGACTTTGGGCCAATCTTGCAGACCGGCTAATACATCCGAACCAAATAAGAACACCAGTTGATCACCTTCGAACTGGCGCTGTAGCTTAGGCAGAGTCCGCTCTACGCTGAAGTTAACATCAACTAACTCTAATACTTCGAACTGCGGATGCGGCTGAGTCGCCCTGAGTAACATGGCCACTCGATGGCCGAAATGCTCGACATGCTGTTTGCTACGCGGTTGCCGCTCCGGCAAAAAGTACACTTTATCCAACTTTGCCGCTTGCAGAGCCTGCAGCGCAAAAGTTACATGTCCTGAATGCACTGGGTCGAACGTGCCAGCGTATACGCCGATCCTTTTAGGCTGCTTAGCGGTCAAGATGCGCCCCTACAAGACGCTCTACACTTTTCTTAATCTGCCAGGAATAGCCTCGTTGTGACTGCTTAAGCGCCAGGGCGTATAGACTGAAGAATGCAGCCGTATAGAATAGATCTCCGGCCAAAGTCCAACTTAGAAAAGGTAGCCCTGCTACGTAGCTGCCCAACAGTCCAGACAAATCACGGGCATAAGCGCCTGCAGCCCAAACACCAAAATTAGTCATCAGATAAAACTGCAGCGAAGCCAATATAGTCATGCTACCAATTCGCACAGAGCTAGGGTTTTTGCGGAGAGCCAGGCCAAGCAAAGCGCTAAGCATAAAGCTGCCCCACACCCAAGCCGTAGTGCTATTGAACATCGCACTGAGTGGCTGAACACGACTGAAGTTAAGGACGGGGTCACTGAATGGACTAACATACAGCAGTAGATAGTCACTGATGGCCAAAGCAATCAGCGGCACCATCAATATGTAGCGCTTGGGTAAGTAGGCAGCACTGAACAGCGCCGCAGCAGTCATAGGTGCAAAGTTTGGAATATGCGGCACCAGCCTCATAACAACTGCACTAATGATTATCATTATGACCATAGCTATTTTGGTCTTATGGTTTGAGTTTGTAGACATCTATTTAACCCCTTTGGCTTTCCGTGATTCTAGCATGAACCAGCCTGCAGCTACAAGGCTGAGCAATGATACAGCATACACCGTGTACTTAGCACTCGACACACCAGCTAAGGCGGTTGTTGGTTGAGTGGATTGCTTGTCAAACTTTACATCTTTGCCAGAGAATTCGGGCAAAGATGTTCTGACAGCCGCTTGAGAAGCTGTTGGTGAGTTGACGGAGCTTGAACTACTACTCGTAGTTGTTGATATTGCGACTGATTGTTGTTGGCCAGTTTGGGTACTATTGCCAGGACCTTGGCTGATACCACCCTTTCCGCCCGTCTGTGTCGGCTGACCAATAGGCTCTGGGCTTAATAGCCAAGTACTGCCAAGCAGAGCGACAATAGCATGTGCAGTTGTGTAGGTATCGCTATTGGTAAATCCATAAGCACCGAAGCTGAAGCCGCCGTCGGCGTTTTGATTACCCAATAGCCAGTCGCGAGCCAGCAACGCCCGAGCAGTAACTGAGTCACCGATTGTGTTGAGCGCCATTAGTCCCCAAGCAGTTGAACTGCCATCAGAAGGACTGAAAGCGTCGTAGCCAAAGCCACCATCGACTTGTTGTGTGCTCAGTAAGTACGCTATAGCATTAGTCTTGGCCGTAGTATCCTGGGTCAAGCCCATATCATTAGCAGCATACATAGCTATAAGAGCGGCGGCTGTGTCATTACTGTCACTACCGCACCATGCGCAGCTGACTGTGGTGTAGGCAAAACCACCATCGGCCGCCTGGTGTGCCAACAGATAATCAAGCCCGTCCTGAGCCATAGGCAATAGAGAATTATCACCAATGGAATCTATAGCTATAACTCCGAATATATCGTCATTAAGAAGTGTGGGGTCGCCAATCTGATTACCAATATGCTGGCTGGCGAGTTGAGCGTTGTAGTCCACTCCGCCGAAGTCAGAAGTATCCTCATCGGCCGCCCTGGCAGCGATTACTCGGCGCTCGATCGTCGTGGCAGGTGTGCCTGCTCCCAATACATCAGTCTTTAGATAATCAGTCAGGCTGGTTCCGGTGCCGCTGGCAAAGTCCGCTGCGCTTTGACCGCTGGCCTCAATCGCAATAGTAGACCAATCGGATTCACCGCCGAGGCCAGTTATTCCACCGTTAGCAGCTTGGTTGTCGGCAAGATATTGTACACCGGCTTGGGCAGCTGTTTGGACATCTTGATTAGTATCCGCAAACACCGGTGCTGGCATGACAATCAATATGCTAGCTACACCTAGTGCCAGTCTTGTTAGTAGTTGTTTTGTTAATACTTTTGGCATGTTTACTCCTTAATTTTTTACGTATTGCCAATTTACTGAATCGCCATCATGAGCGGTCATTACCCCGCAACCGTAAGGTGGAGCCGAACCGTTAACCTTGTACGTCCACCAGATAGTCCCGGCATCACCAATCCCATCGATTACATACACACCCTGCGTTTTGTATTGCGAGCTGTAACGCATATCTAGACTGCTGATAATGTTGGTTGCCAAAGCTTGAGTCAGCACATCGCATTGATTGCTGCCAGCCAATAATTTTACGTTGCCCTTGTAGCCTCCATTAATGCTCAATGTGACATTAATAGCGACAGCTGGTGCAGGAGAATTGTTGGCTTGGCCGTAGTTAAGTGAGGTCTGGGTAGCATTGTTCTGTGTGGTATTCTTGCTCGCTGCTGTATGTGGGCTGTTTGCGGCCGTAGCGTGTGCAACACCGGAAGAGCCTTGTGCAGCTTCAAGTCTATCGGTATCGGCAATGTCTGCTCCAGCTGCTTTGCGGCTATTCACCGACGATATTTTGGCAGTTGATACTTGATGAGCGAGCTCGTAATTATAGTGCCAAAGGCCACTCAATGCCGTTATAAGCGTTAAGACTGTCAGGCCTATACCTAGAAGGACAGCAGGAGACAATTGAACTTTTTTTGGCTTGGTTAACAAAAAACCTCCGTTGAAGATCCTTCAAGCGGAGGTAACGATACGATGATAAAACGTTCGGTACACGCCCTTGCTCGAAGGCTTCGATTAATTGCTACTGGTGGTTTTCTGACTTTACAGTTGCGGCACAGTGAGGGAATTACACCCTGCTTACCCAATATGCTAGTGCTTTAATTATTTCGCACTACGCAATATGTAGCGTTTTGATAGTATGCCTAAATTTTTGCACTGTCAATTGTGGCCTATACAACATTAGGTCGTCTGGTGTTGCTTGAGCTCCGTCAATCGAGGCATAAAACTCTGGGCAGCGCCGTCAAGTCCTAAGACCTTGAGCGCGCCGATTAAGACGTAGAGATGATCGAAGGCGGCTTCTGTCAGCTCAGTGCCGAGATTCTCGACTTGCTGGAAAGCATGTTCGACCTTTTCGACTAGCCATTTTTCTTCGCTGGGAGCAATTTGATTAGTCATGATCTTTGCCGGTTCTAATGAGGCGCTAACTACCTCTAAGGAGCGAGCGGAGTGATCGCGCTTGCGCAAATGGCCTCGCTTGATCAGGCTATTGACGTGTAGTGCCACGGTGGCCACTGAAGTGTAGTTTAGGCCGGCCATGATTTCACGGTAGCTAGGGCTGTAACCGTGCTCGGCAATAAAGGTTTCGATGAAGCCCAGGAGCTCTTTTTGTTTCTTGGTAGGCCTTACGGTTTTTTGAGTCGATGTTTGCTTTTCGTTCATGCTTACATTATGCCATGACGAGGCAAATTATGAATCAAGGACGGTTTTGGATTCGGGAAAGACCCAATACTTATACCAGAGGTAGCTCCAGACCGTGAAGAAGCCGGCAGAAATGAATAATCCAATGTAGGGCGTAATGCCGATGGCATTTAGGCCAGCAACTATTAAGTAGTCGATGATGAAGCCAATCGATTCGATAAAAATATAGCGGCCGACGTGCTGAATCTCACTCAGCCGTAAGTGTTCGCTGGCAAAAGCCCAATAACGTTGGGCCAGATAATTGAGCGTCCAGCCAATGACATCAGCTGCGACCTTAGCCCATAGCCACCACCAACCCAAGACTGAATAACAGAGAGCGAAGATGGCGTAGCCGCTCCAGAAGTACACGCTGCCGCCAATGAGGTATTTGCTGAACTGGATAATTGTCTTATTGGCCATTGTCCCTAAGACTTAGCGGCGCCATAGCAATGCCGGCTAGGCCCCACCAAACATAAGCCAGCGTGTCGTCAGTCCAAGCATGTGACAATAGGTTAATTAGCGTCAATCCAATCAGACTGGCAAACAGGCCAAGTGCCAGCGGATCAGCCCGCCGAGACCATAATAAGTAGCCGACACCAACGTTTATCAACACAAACATGCCAAGCCCCAGCCAGCCGGTTTCTTGACCGATCTGAATAAAATAATTCTCGGCTATGCGCGGACTATGGTTGCTGTAAACGCTGGCCGGTCCAGCAGTACCCGGACCGCTACCCAGCGGATCGTGTCTTAGATCAATCAACCCTTGTTTCAAAGCCGTTACATGACCTTGATTGGAGCTGACAGGTACGGCTGACTTGGTCTGAGTATGGAAGACGAAGTTTTCAAAATGAGTATTATGACGCAACCCGACTACCAGCCCTGCACTGAACAATACCAGGCAAGCAGCTATGATTGCGCTCAGTTGCTTGGCTCTAGTAGTTTGCAGACCCTGGCAGGCAACAACCGCAATACTTATGACGACCCCCAGCCAGGCACTGCGTGAAAAACTGAAGAACAACACGACCAAGGAGGCAACCAAGAAGCCGATTTGGCGCCAATTGCGGCCAGCCCTTAGCAAGGTCACGCTAAGTAGACTGATCGGAATCAACAGATAAGCGCCAAGCGGATTAGCCCCCCTTAGGGTTGATGAAATACGAATGTAGTTAAGATTGTGGTTGATCGTCTCGTAGGCTGGAATTGTATCTAGGCCATAGCCGAAGTGCCTTAAAAAGTCGTGGGGAAAGATAATTATCTGGAGCAAGCCGAAGCCCACAACCAAAGCGGCTGGCCAATAAACTAATCGCTGCCAATTACCCCTCAATCGACCCAGCCTAAGTGCAACTGCCCAAGTAACCAAGAAGAAGGCCAGGAAGCGCAAATTGATGATCAATCCATAGCCCAGCGCCTTGGTGCTGACATCGTGCTGATTGTATGCCAATAGCCCCCAGACTAGGTTGAGCAACGTATAACCTAAGATTAGCCAGACCAAGCGACGAGACAAGGTGTGGCTGCGTATTTTGTGATCAGTTAATACCAGATAGACCACGCCAGTCACGCATATCAGTAGTAAAGCTTCTTTCCAGAGACGCAGTGCCGTATAGTGGCCGATGAGGCTAGAGACCCAAACCGTCAAAAAGGCATGAAATGGCACCAACAGCAAAATGGCCATGGCAAAGCCATTTGCCCACGACAAAACCGTGTACTTAAGCGCCGATGTTTTCATAATGCTACAATTTATTATAGCCTACATCCCCTAGGGCGACCCCATATATGAAAAACAACGCTTCGCTCATCTACAACGTCTGCCTAATAATCGGCGATGCCTTGGCCATTATTGTCGCCTTCAGTATTGCTTATATTCTGCGTGTAACCCTCAATCATCAGCCACTAAGTGCCGACGTTCACGCTCATACCTATCTGACAATTCTAGTTAGCCTGTTGCCCTTCTGGATTCTTATCTTTGGACTGCTTGGCCTGTATAACTTACGAATCTATGAAAAGCGCTTCGCTGAGTTAGGCAGATTGTTGGTCGGCTCTTTTATCGGCATTCTGTTCGTGATTAGTTATAGCTACTTCACTGATACGGCGATCTTCCCAGCACGACTGGTGACCATTTATGGTTTTGGCTTAGCCTTTTTCTTCGTGTTGCTGTTTCGAACTATCGCTCGCGGCCTGCGGCGTCAGCTATTCGGATATGGCATTGGCATTAATAACGTCCTGTTGGTCGGTGATACCAAGACCACTCACCGCTTGATCGATGCGCTCAACAATACGGCCGTAACTGGCTACAGGGTGCTCGGCGTAGTTGGCGGTGTTAAACATCCACTGAAGCAAGACACGCCCTATCATCAATACAAAAGCTTCACTGATGCTATTACTCATCGCCATGGGCAAGCGCTCCATATGATTATCCAAACCGAACTCTACGCCGCAGGTGAGAAGAATGACGAAATCTTGACCTACGCTCAAGAAAATCATGCTGCTTACCGGTTTGTGCCCGGTAATAGTGAGTTGTTCGTAGGCAAAATCGAGGTTGATCTATTCCACGCCGTGCCGATTATAGCCGTTCATCAGACAGCGCTTATTGGTTGGGGACGAGTCGTCAAGCGTCTGACTGACTTGGTGCTGGGCAGTTTGTTCTTGGTAATCGCGTCGCCTTTTATGCTGTTGGCGGCTGTGGCGGTCAAATTGACCGACGGCGGGTCAATATTTTTCCGCCAGGAACGCCTTAGTCGATTTAACACCAAAGTACGAATATTCAAGTTTCGTTCACACAGCCTTAAGTACAGCGGACTACCACCAGAAGAGGCTTTTGCTAAGATGGATCGCCCTGAATTGCTAGAGGAATACCGCAAAAGGGGTGACCGGCTTGATAAAGACCCACGCGTTACGGCCGTCGGCAGATTGTTGCGCCGGACATCGCTCGATGAACTACCGCAACTGATCAATGTGGTTAGGGGTGACTTGAGCCTAGTTGGACCGAGAGCTTTGGTGGCTTACGAACTGGATAAATACGATCAAAAGAACTTGATTCTAAGCGTCAAGTCCGGGGTTACGGGTCTGGCTCAAATATCTGGCGTCAGCGACTTGAGTTTCGCCGAACGTCGCAAACTTGACCTGTATTATGTTCAGAATTGGAGCTTCTGGGGAGACATCATCATTCTGGTCAAAACCTTCTGGGTGGTGCTGTTCCACAAGGGTACGCGCGGATGAAAGTCGCCATTGTTTGTGATTGGTTAACCGGCATTGGTGGTGCTGAGCGGGTCGTGCTGGAGCTGCATAGACTTTATCCGGAGGCGCCGATTTATACCTCGCAGTACGATCCGAGCAAGCTAAGTTGGTTTGCTGATGCCGACGTGCGCACCTCTTGGCTCCAGAAGTTGCCAACCGGTCTCAAGAAGTTCCTGCCCATGTTGCGGGCTTGGACATTTAGCCGTCTAGACCTCAGTGAGTACGACTTGGTGCTGTCCTCTAGCGGTGCCGAGGCCAAGGGCGTTAAGACCGGTCCGAACACTACACATATCTGTTATTGCCACTCACCGACTCATTATTATTGGATTCGCCACGATGAATATCTCGATAATCCAGGCTTCCCTCGCGGCCTAAACTGGCTGGCTAGACTTGGGCTCAAACTACTAGTTGGCCCCCTGAAACGCTGGGATCGACATGCTGCCAAGCAGCCAGATTATATAGTCGCTAATTCGACACATACTCAAGCTATGATCAAGCGCTATTACCGTCGTGATTCGGCAGTGATCTTTCCGCCAGTGGAGATCGAGCGGTTTAAGCCCAGGATTAAGGCGCCCCTGCGCCATGGTTTTGTGGTAGCCGGTCGTCAGACGCCTTACAAGCGCTTTGATCTGGCTATCGAGGCCTGTGACGAGCTCAAGGTACCTTTGGTAGTTATCGGTGATGGGCCCGACCATAAACGCCTGGAGAAGCTAGCTGGACGCGGCACAACCTTTCTGACGAACGTTAACGACAGCGAATTAGTTGATCATTTCCAATCTGCTTTGGGCTTTATTATGCCTAATATGGACGACTTCGGTATTGTGGCCATAGAGGCCATGGCGGCTAGTACGCCAGTCATCGCGTATAATAAGGGTGGCGCTCTGGATTATGTTGTTCAGGGCAAAACTGGTTTGTTCTTCGATAAGCAAACTGTCAAGAATCTGGTTGCAGTACTTGAAGTGGCCACGACTAAATCGTTTGATTACGAAGCTATCGCAGAACAATCAAAACAGTTCTCAGTATTGACTTTTAAGAAAAATATGCTAGACTATATAAAAGAATGTACATCAGAAAGGTCTACCAAGTAGCATGTGCGGCATCGTAGGTTATATAGGCAATAAACTCGGTTCTGATATTGTGCTTCAAGGGCTTGAAGCTCTGGAGTATCGCGGCTACGATTCAGCCGGCATCGCTATCTGTCATGACGGCAAGAACGAAATTATCAAACAAGCCGGTCGCGTTAGTGGCCTGGTCACTGCCGTAGAGGCTCAGAAGCTCGATTCTAATCTTGTTATTGGCCACACTCGATGGGCGACTCACGGCTCACCAACTATTGCCAATGCTCACCCGCAGACCAATAAGCAGCAGTCTATATCTGTCGTGCACAATGGCATAATTGAGAACTTCGCCGAGTTGCGCGTCAAGCTAGAGGGCGAAGGCTATGAGTTCGTCTCTGAGACCGACACAGAGGTTATACCTAACTTGATAGATTATTATCTTAAGCAGCTGCCTTCGTTTGAGGCGGCCTTCCAGGCAGCTTTGAATGATGTTCGTGGAGCCTATGCTATCGCTGCGATTCACGCTTCAGAACCCGAGACCCTATATGCCGCTCGCCTGTCTAGCCCTCTAGTAATTGGTGTTGGCGAAAACGAGAATATCCTAGCCTCTGACCCTACCGCCATCATGGAACACACCAAGAAGGTTATTTACCTAGAAGATTACGACGTAGCCGTTATCACCAAGAACAAAGTGACGATACATAACCTGCGAGACGACAAGCGCATCACGCCAGAAGCTGAGCTGCTTGATTATGATAATGAGCAGTCTGTCCTGGGCGATTATCCCAACTTCATGCTCAAAGAAATTTTCGAGGCACCGATTACCATCCGTTCGGCAACATTAGGTCGTGCCTTGCCCGATCAAAACATCGTTAAGCTTGGTGGTTTAGAGAATGTTCTGGGTCAGCTGAAGTACATTGATCGAATCGTTATTGTGGCCTGCGGCACCTCCTACTACGCCGGACTGGTCGGCGAATATCTTATCGAGGAATTGGCTGGCATACCGGTTGAAGTACACCTAGCTAGCGAGTTTAAGTATCGTGATGAGCCGTTTTCGCGCAGTACTGCCCTGATTGCTATCTCACAGTCCGGCGAGACAGCTGACACGATTGCCGCTCTTAAGAAGGTCGAAGATTATGGAGTCCTACGACTTGGTATTGTAAACGCTGTTGGTAGTACGATTGCTCGTATGACCGACGCTGGTGTCTACTGTCATGCCGGTCCTGAGCGGGCTGTGGCCAGTACCAAGGCCTTTATCGCTCAAGTTACAGTTCTGGCCGAGATTGCTCTGCACCTCAACAACGGTCGCAGTAAGCGCTTCAAGCCAATCCTCGAGGAACTGGAGAAGCTACCAGCCAAGGCTCAAGCCGTTCTAGACAGCGCCGAAGATATTAAGAAAATCGCTGAGAAATACGCTGATTACCGTGACTTCCTCTACATTGGCCGGCACAATGCCTTCCCATCGGCTCTAGAGGGTGCTCTGAAGCTCAAAGAAATCTCTTACATGCATGCCGAGGGCTATGCCGCCGGTGAAATGAAGCACGGGCCACTGGCCATGATTGACAAAGATTTTCCGACTTTCGCGATTGCCACTGATTCGCCACTGCTAGAGAAGACTTACTCCAATATTCAAGAGATTCGTGCCCGCAAAGGTCCCGTCGTTGCCATTGCCACCGAGGGCAATAAGGATATCGCTAAGTTTTGTGATGACGTGATTTATGTCCCTGATACTATTCTAGAGACTCAGCCTATTCTGCAAGCCATAGTAACTCAGCTATTTGCCTACTACATTGCCATGAAGCGCGGCTACAACGTCGACCGTCCACGCAATCTGGCCAAGTCAGTTACTGTCGAATAAACTAACCTAGGCTAGGAGAAATTCTCTAATCGGTATAGTGACTATATTGTTTTCTTTATCAAGAACTAACCTATCGTTCGCCAGTAATATACCTATTCTTTTCGAACCAGTACTGGTTGTAGCAATTATCTGTCTGGCCGTCTTCTTTCCTAAGCCCGTTTCTATTACAAAAATGGACTGTCGATGACGTACAACAAAATCAGCCGCACCGGTTTGGGCACTATAGGTTATGGAATTTGTGAGCGAACGCTCACCAAATATGCGCCTTAAGTACAATCCTAGGGTGTCCTCTAGCAAGTGCCCCAGCACTTGTTGGCTCGCTCTTGTACTTCCAGTTAGCGTGAAGTACATTGCCCTAATAGACGGTGTTGTAAATAGATATTTATCTGCCTTGCGCACTTGAGCCGCATGACTACTGTCTGCTTCTAGTCGATATAATACTTCTGCTTGAACTAGAGCATTAAAGATTCTCGTTAGGGTTGGTCTTGGTATACCTAAATCTTTGGATAGGGAATTAATACTAGTAACGTCGCTGTCGGCAAGGCTGTATAGAATCTGCGGTATACGGGCAACCACGTCAGGCGTAAATTGACCAATTTTGGTTACGTCAGACCCGAGTATACGATCAATAGACCGCTCTAACTGATCAAACGCTAAAGCTATATTGCCTGTAGCTGCCATAAAAGGCAGCGTCCCATACTGTAGATAATTGTTAATTTCATGTCGGTCAACTCGACTCCAATATTTATTAATCTTTTCGCGCTGAGCCTGAAAGCCTTCATATATATCGCTAGCATTCTGAGCTGACTTAATGCAATCCCTGAAGAGCTTGCCTAAGCCGCGTTCCTCAAAAATGTTATGACTTATCTTCTGGTATTCACTAAAACTCATAGGTAAAAGCGTTTCTGTGACTACTCTCCGCGCTGTATCCGGATTAGTGTTAAGCTCAAGTGCCGAACTACCTGTAGAGACAATAAAAACATTTGGGCTGCGATCGTAGATTGACTTGAGCGCTACAGCCCAGTTTTGATCATACTGAACTTCGTCTAAAAATAGATATACAGGCTCTTTGAGACTCTCTATTGATACACCTATTATTTCCTCATACGCCTGTAAAACCTTGGTTATTGACGCGTTCAACAATTGTGTGGCGTGGTCAATACTAACAAACAGTTTGCGCTGTTTGGCCACTGGCAGCTCGCAATATAGTTGAGCGAGCAAGGTGGTCTTGCCTGTACCCCTTAGCCCGCTGATAGCTAGCCATCTAGTTTGGCGATTTAATTTCTTACGAAAATCAAAGAGGTATTTGTTTAGCAGTACGTAGGCGTTGCGCTTAGGTCTTTCCGACCCATTTTCGTCCTTAATGTAGGCTGTAGCCCTATTTTCAGCCCTATTAAGCTGATCGGAAACATAGTTAAGAATCTTTGAGTCATTATTCATTGCACATACAGTTTACAAGAATATGTTATGCCTTGTAAAGTCTGTGTGCATACTCACATATTAACAGATGTGGGGTCTTGTCGACCAATTACAAGATTTACCCAAATCCGTTAGCATCACCATTAAATAAACCAAATTTCTTGACTGGTTAGTTGTTGTTTAATAATATGTAGCCAAGGTCTTCGGCGCGCAGTTTATACACTACACATGCGGAGGATCTTTTTTATATCAGCGATCTTGTTTAGGCGATGTGCAGTATAGCTTCGACAGCTATAGCCGTCTCCTGCCATTTTGATATCTGCAAGCTATCGATGCCGTAGGCCTTGACCGGGTAGTCATTGCCGCCTTCTTCCAATCGATCACCAATGAACAAGATGTCGGATTTGCCGATCTCCAACATTTCCATAAGCTTACGCATGCCATAGGCCTTATCAATTCCCTGCTTGGTTACATCAATCGAGGTCACTCCGCCAGCTCGGACTTCGAATTCGGGGATCAACTCAGCTACATAATCTCTAACTTTTAGCTTCTTGGAGTTGTCTGGATCCCAGGCTTCTTTGCGCTTAACACCTTCCTTGCCAAGGACGTCAACGATGTCCTGACCGAGTACAGAATAGGTGATCTGCGAGCCCCTATCCTCTATGAGATCGCCATAGATTTCCTTCTCTTGGATGCCGAAATGCTTGAAGCCTTTGTTGAGTGCGGCAATAATCTGCTTCTTATCGTCTTCGGTTAAGTTCTCGGCGTAGATCTGGTGCCAATCATGCTTGGCAATGTCGTAACGGTAGTACTGCGTGCCGCAAGTCGGCATTAGATGCAGATGCTCGAGCTGGCTAGGACTTGCTTGTAAGCCATTAAGTAGCTGCTTCTTGAACTGCTCGAACTTGCCCCCAGAGATTACGCAGACCTCGAACTTATCAAGCAGCTGGGCGAGTAGTTCAGTCATGCGATCGTGTGGTGGCGATTTGCTGTCGGCCAGAGTTCCGTCTAGGTCAAAGGCTATGAGCTTCTTCATGACTTACCGCCGATCCGTTTGCTGACATCACCAACCTTTTGCGACAAGTCTTTGCGCGCGATCAACAGCCCTTTGGGCGTGTTCACTACAACTACGTTATCTAGACCAATTACCACGACAGGTTTGTCCTCTTGGTTCTGAACCAAAGAATTGCTGACCGATTCGACTTCAACTGTACCTTCAGTGTGATTACCCTGCTCGTCACCACCAACTGCCTTATGAAGATCGCTAAACGAGCCTAGATCCATCCAGTCAAACGATGCTGGCACCACTAAGAGATCGTTGACCTTTTCGATTAGGGCATAGTCGATTGCTTCGCTGGTCAGGCTCAAGTAGGTTTCTTGGTATTTGTCGTCAGCCGCGCCAACAAGCTTCTCATAATTTGCCAGCAGCTCCGGTGCAAAGGCTTCCATCTTTTGCTTAAAAGTATTGACTGAGCCGACAAAGAAACCAGAGTTCCACAAGTAGTTACCACTGGTGAAATATTGTTGGGCGACGTCAAAAGCTGGCTTTTCCTTAAATGACTTAACTTCATAAACCAGGCTGGCCTCGTCGGCCGGCGCACCCTTTTGGATGTAGCCAAAGCCGGTGGCCGGATGATCAGGTTCAATGCCAACAAGTACAATCTTTTTCTCCTGTTCGGAGATCTGAGTAGCCACCTTGAAGCTATGCTTGAAGCCTTCTAGGTCACGGATGTAGTGATCGGCATGGATCGAGGCAATTGCTTCGTCATTATCATGCTTCTTGCTGACGACCGCGAGCGCTGCGACTATGCAATTGGCCGTGCCACGCCTGGCTGGCTCAACGATGAAGGCATCTTCAGGTAGCTCAGATAGCTGCTCCTTAACATGCTCAATGTGGCTGTCGTCAGAAACTACATACACCTTGTCGGTTAAGCTACGTGCGCGATCATAGGTCTGCTGCAACAACGACCGGCTATCGCCATTGATTTTTAGCAAGTGCTTGGGGTAGTCGGGTGTGGACAATGGCCAGAGACGAGTCCCGGACCCGCCGGCAATTATTACGACAATCATTCTGACTATTATATCAAATTCTGAGCCGTACTACCGACAAATTAAGTGGCTAGGCCTGGTTTGTCTCGTCACGGAAGTAAGCAATTGTTGCCTTCAGGCCCTCATCGAGGTTAACTTTGGGCTGCCAGCCTAGCTTGTCGACGGCCAGACTGATGTCTGGTTGACGCTGCTGGGGGTCGTCTTGGGGCAAATCCTTATAGACCAGCTGGCTGGTGCTCTCCGGGATGAGCTTGAGCACGGCTTCGGCTAGCTCCTTGATGGTAAACTCGTCAGGATTGCCAAGGTTGACTGGGCCGACGAAACCGTCTTCGTTGTTCATCATGCGGACAATGCCTTCTATCAGATCATCGACATATTGGAAGCTGCGCGTCTGCGAACCATCGCCGTAGATGGTAATATCCTCGTTCTTAAGCGCTTGAACGATGAAGTTCGATACAACCCGGCCATCGTCTGGATTCATGTTGGAGCCGTAGGTATTGAAGATGCGGATGACTCTAATGTCGAGCTTTTCTTGGCGATGATAGTCGAAGAAGAGCGTTTCGGCACAGCGCTTGCCTTCGTCGTAGCAAGATCTTATGCCAATGGGGTTGACGTGGCCCCAGTAACTTTCGGGTTGGGGGTGTACATCTGGATCACCATAAACTTCACTGGTCGAAGCCTGCAAGATGCGCACCTTGAGACGCTTGGCCAGCTCCAGCATATTGAGGGCACCAAGCACGCTCGTCTTGGTGGTCTGAATCGGGTCGTATTGATAATGCGGCGGCGAGGCTGGGCAGGCTAAGTTGTAGATCTCATCAACTTCAACATCTAGCGGCTCAGTTATGTCGTGCTCGATAAGAGTAAATTTGGCGTCCTTCAGTAAGTCTTCAATATTTTGCTTGCGTCCGGTAAAGAAGTTGTCGACACAAACGACTTCGTTGCCATCTTCTAGCAGACGCTTGCACAAATGCGACCCCAGGAAACCTGCACCGCCAGTTACCAGAATCTTCTTTGCCATCTTCTAGCCCTTCTGTCCGACCGTTGCTCGACCAACGCTTTGATAATAGAAGCCGGTTTTCTTCATAGTATCCAGATTGTACAAGTTGCGCCCGTCAAAAATAACCGGTGCCTTCAAGGCTTGCTTGATCTTGGCGTAGTCAGGAGTACGGAATTCGCTCCACTCAGTAGCGATCAGGAGTGCGTCGGCACCGTCCAGAGCCTTGTACATATCATCGGCAAAACTTAATGCCGATTGGTCAGCATACCGCTTGCGAACATTGTCGGTGGCTTCGGGATCATAGGCCACAACTTCGGCGCCCGCTTTGATCAACTCATCAATTATAGTTAGCGACGGTGCCTCGCGAATATCGTCAGTGTCAGGCTTAAAGGCCAAGCCCCAGAGTGCAAACTTCTTGCCTTTTAACTGGCCATCGTAATAGGCCTTGGTCTTGTTAATTATGGTTTGCTTCTGCCGTTCATTGACATCAGTTACAGCCTTAACGATCTTGAAGTCATAATCGTTCGCTTCGGCTGTGTTACTTAGAGCTGTGACGTCCTTGGGGAAGCAGCTGCCGCCATAGCCAATACCAGCGAACAAGAATCGCTTGCCGATCCGGTCGTCCGAGCCAATACCTAGTCGTACGGCATCGACGTCAGCACCGACTAACTCACAAAGATTAGCTATTTCGTTCATGAAGCTTATCTTAGTAGCTAGGAAGGAATTGGCAGCATACTTGGTCATCTCGGCCGAGCGTTCATCCATGAAGACTATTTGACTGGGGTCGTCGACAAATGAAGTGTATAGTTCGCCCATGATAGCTTGAGCCTTAGTAGAGCTAGAGCCAATAATGACGCGGTCGGGTTTCATGAAGTCACTAACCGCGAAGCCTTCGCGCAGGAACTCCGGATTGGATACTACGTCGACTTGAACTTTGGCGTTTTTGTTAATTGCTTCAGTAACTTTGGCAGCCGTACCTACCGGCACAGTACTTTTGTCGACAACAACACAATAATGATCCAGTAGCTTGTTGAGGTCATCGGCTACACCCATGACGTAAGATAAATCGGCTGAACCATCACCGTTAGGCGGCGTTGGCAAAGCCAAGAATATAACTTCGGCGTCCTTGACGGCAGATGCTAGGTCAGTAGTGAACTCCAGTCTATTCTCGGCAATGTTACGCTCGAAGACCGTGTCTAGACCGGGTTCATAGATCGGCACTTGGCCTTGCTTCATCTTGTCGACTTTGGCTTCGTCAACGTCAACGCAAATCACGTCGTTACCGGCTTCGGCAAGACATGTTCCGGTCACCAGACCCACATAACCGGTTCCTACTACAGCAATTTTCAACTTGGAGTCCTTTCGCTTAAGTACTGGTACTGCCTGGTCAAGACAGCCAAAAGCATCCCTACTATCTTAACAAACTAATGAGTCAGGCGTGTTGTAAACACAACAATGCATTATGGGCGGGCGGAGCTTCCGGCTAGACCATCGCGCCATTTGATCACTAAGCCCTTATATAGACCTGCTGTGTAGAATAGAGCAAACACAGGTAAAATCAGTGCGAATGCAGCAGCGTCATCACGCGGCACGCCTCGCACCAAGGTTAGCAGCCAAGCTAAGACTAGAAGCAAGGGTAATGCCAGTAAGAGTAGTGGCCATAGGAAGAAGACAGCCAAACCAAGCGGCAAACCTATAAGATAAGCTATCAGCCAATAGTAGTACCTGGTACCACGATGCATAAAGCCATCAATGAAGACTACACCGCGATGCGCCGTGTGCCTTGCAAAAGCTTTTAGGCTGCTACGAGAGTGGTACGTAAAAGCAAAGCCAGGCGCTATATAAATATCCGTTTCCTTGGCCATATATCTAATCAACGCTGAGTCATCATTGGCATTACGAAGATCGGAGTAGACTGTCTTGAACTGGGCATAAGCACTTAGCAACAAGTCCCGAGGCGCAAAAAAGCAAGTTGTTCCCTTAGGGTAGTAATCGAACTGATCATATCCATAATGAACAAGTCGCGGGTTAGCCATGTATTTGTGCCATGCCATGAAAGTTACTGCGTGCCAGAAGCGAGCATATGGATTGCCGTCTCGTTCAACTTCGACATGACCATTCCAGATAACTGCTTCGGGATGTTTGTTCATTTGCTGGACTAAATAGTTAAATGACTCGGGTTGGGCAAACACTCGACTATCAATGAAGAATACATAGTCGCCTTTGGCCGCATTAAGGCCAGCCTGGCGCGCCAAGAAACGGCCAGCGTTGGATTGAGTGATAAGTCTTATCTTGGCACCGAGCGTAATAGCCTTAACCGTCTTGGCTGTACCGTCTGTGGAACCATCATCAACAACAATGATCTCAATTGAATGCCACTTGGTCTTGCTTAGAGCTGTCCATAATTTATCCAGGGTTGGTTTCATCCACTGTTCAGCGTTATAAACTGGAATGACAACGCTTAAACTAGCTTTTTGCGGGATTGGGTATGATTTAATACTAGACTTGTTGACACTCAATATTGTCGCCTCTTCAATGCTTCCGAAATGATACCATGCTAAATCGATGTTCGGGTATAATTATACTCAAGTGGTGCAGGAGGCTTTGCCGGAAATTGGTACTTACACTAATGAATAGGACGATTTAATAGCATGAGCAAGAACTTCTGGCTTGGCAAAGTAGACAAATATAGTTCCGGTCAGCACATGATCAAGCTCGTTAAGTCGAGTTTTTATAACGAAACCAAAACCAAGCAAGCCTTGGCCAAATTCATACTAGAGACCGACCGACTAAGCATGGGCGAACAGTGTCTGCAGTTCGAACAAGCTTTTGCAGCTAAGCAAGGTCGGGAGTTCGCCGTCTTCGTCAGCAGCGGCAGCATGGCCAACTTGTTGCTTGTGCAGGCTCTAATCAACCTTGGTCGGCTTAAGCCCGGCGATAAGGTTGGGTTTTCGGCTCTGACCTGGCCAACTAATGTTATGCCGCTGATTCAGCTTGGCCTGGTGCCCGTGCCGCTGGATTGCAATCCGGACACGCTGAACGTATCACCAGAGATATTGGAACAAAAGGCCGATGAGCTGCAAGGCCTATTCCTTACTAACGTTCTTGGGTTTTGCGATGATATCGAGAAGATCAAGTCGATTTGTGACAAAAAGAAGATTGTATTTTTTGAAGATAATTGCGAGTCGCTGGGCTCAAAAGTTGGTGATACGCTGCTCGGCAGCTTTGGTCAGGCTTCTACCTTCAGCTTCTTCGTTGGGCATCACATGTCGACCGTCGAAGGCGGTATGATTTGCACCGACGACAAAGATTTATATGCAGCTCTGACAATGGGACGAGCCCACGGCTGGGATCGCAATCTCAATCCTGAGGATCAGAAGAAGCTCCGCGACAAGCATGGCATTGACGAGTTCTACGCCCGTTATACCTTTTATGATCTAGCCTATAATGCGCGGCCGAGTGAGATTAACGGCTTCTTGGGCAATCAACAGATTCAATACTTCGACGAAATTGTTGAGAAGCGGCACAAGAACTTCTTGTCTTTTTCTAAGGCTTTGGGCAAGAACGATCACTTCTTCACCTACAAACTATCGCACATGGATACCGTATCTAACTTCGCAATGCCAATAATCTGCAAAGACAACGACAAGGCTCAACTGTACAAGCAAAAGTTCATTGATGCTGGGGTTGAAATTCGTCCAGTCATCGCCGGTAACATGACTAAGCAGCCCTTTTACCAGAAATATAGTAGCGACGCTGAGCCCTGTCCGAATTCGGATATTGTGCATGCCAATGGCTTTTACTTCGGCAACAATGCCGAGATGGAGCCTGATGAAATCAACGCTCTCCAGCAGCTTCTGGAGAAGCTGTGAACAAGACAGACAAGATATATGTTGCCGGTCATCGTGGCCTAGTCGGTTCAGCAATTGTTAGTAAGCTTGAGTCCGAAGGCTTCAGTAACTTGGTGCTGCGTACCCACGCCGAGCTTGACCTAACTGATCCTAAGGCCGTTGAGCTATTCTTCGCGCAGGAGAAGCCTGATTATGTAATTCTGGCTGCGGCTCGGGTCGGCGGCATCAAGGCCAACATGACTTACCCGACCGAATTCTTATACGAAAATCTCCAGATCCAGAACAATGTCATGTGGTCAGCCTTGAAGTTCAAGGTCAAGAAGCTACTGTTCCTTGGTAGCTCTTGTATATATCCACTGGGTAGCAAGCAGCCCATGAAAGAAGACTATTTCTTCGAGGGCAAACCTGAGCCGACTAACGAGGCTTACGCGATTGCTAAGATTGCCGGCATGAAGCTCTGCGAGTATATCCATACTGAGCATGGTCTTAAGTTCATTTCTTGCATGCCGACTAACGTATATGGCGAGGGCGATAACTTTGACTTTGAATCGTCACACGTCATTCCAGCTCTGATGCGCCGAATGCACGAAGCCAAGGTCACTAATGCGCCCGAAGTCGTGATTTGGGGCTCAGGTAATAGCCGCCGCGAATTCTTGCACACTAATGATCTGGCTGACGCTATATTTTGGCTGATGGAGAATTATGAAGCCAAGGAATTCTTAAACGTTGGTACTGGTACTGATATTTCCATCAAGGAATTAGCAGAGCTTATTAAGGCTGTAGTCGGTTATGAGGGCAAGTTGGTGTTCGATACCAGCAAGCCTGATGGCATGCCCAAGAAGTTGCTTGACGTTGGCAAGCTCCATGCGCTTGGCTGGCAACATTCTATTCAGTTTAGGGACGGGCTCAAGCAAACCTATCAATGGTTCTTGGCGGAGTCCGAGTTCGCCAAGTAGTAATCTATTCGAACCCCAGCTCGGCAAGCGCACGGCCTAGCAGATGATTCCAGTCAAATTCTTGAGCCAGCTTGGCGGCCGCCTTGTGAGCCTTATTCCACTTGGCTTGATCTGATAATAGGCTGCTTAGGCCATCAGCAACTGCCTGCGGGCTATCTTTGACAATAATAGCTGCACCGGCCTTTTCTAGTTCGTGAGCGTTGGGCGGCACATCGGTCAGCACTATTGGCAGACTGGCGCCAAGATAGGCCTTAAGTTTGCCAGGATCTGCGAACTGCGTGAAGCTGGTCTCATCTTTTACATATGGTGCAGCGGCTACAGTTCCGCTGGCCAGTATTGCCTCGACGTCTTGGTGTTCTTTGACGAAACCATGGAAGGTTACGCACTTGGCTATACCTAGTTCTTTTGCCAAAGCCTTTAGATCATCCAGCAGCGGGCCACCGCCCACGATATCAGCTGTGACGTCAGGATCTTGCTTCATTATTATCCCCAGCGCTTTGACCAGCGTCGCGACGCCCTGCCGCTCTACTAGGTGACCGAGATAAACGATCTTCTTGCGTTGCCAGGCAGTGTCCTTGGCCTTGGGAGTTCTATCCAGCCAGGTGCCCATAGGCACAGTCAAAGTCGGTGCCATCTTGTTAGTATCTAAGCCTAGGTAGTCAGCACGCAACTTAACTGCTGCCTGAGCCAGCTCAATACGAGCGTCGGCATTGGTGCTGACGTTCTTGTCGACTTTGTTATAAATCTTAGTCAGCGGGTTGTTGCCGAAGCGATTGGGCACGAAGTCGACTGCCCAGTAATAGACTAGTTGGACTTTGCCGCGTTTTTTGCGGCGCAAGCCGCGCAAGGTCGCTAGATTATTAAATCCGAACCAAGCCGTGCTGTCAGGCAGCTTGAGCGGCACGAACGGATCAAGCCCAAAGGTGTAAGGTGGCCTGTTAGGCAGGGCGTACTTCTTCTGACTGACGAGCTTGCCCTTCTCATAAGTAGTCACGAGATGCTTATTGCTGCCCTCGGCTACCAGCGGGTGATTCACCATAATCACCTTCTTAGCTTTGTGCTCTAGCAGATAGTCTCTGAGGGGCTGTGCCGGACCATCGGCAAAGCCATTGGCAACAATCGTGAATGTCGATTGACTGATCTTCATTGTCATCCTTCCACGGCTTTAGTCTTACCCAGTATAGCGTCCTATAGCCAATAATCTGTATTCTGACTGTTTTGAATGGCTATGATGACTTGGCGCTGCACACAATCTCAACTATATTGATAGCAGATGCAAGCCTCTAAGCTATCGAACTTTTATGTACGGTCGGGTCTGTTTGGTGTCTTATCGCTAACGGGGGCACTGTTTAATTACGCTCTCTACCCGGTACTGGTGCGAATTCTTAGTGCCAAAGAGTTTGGTGACTTCGCCGTTATTGTAGCTATTTCCAATCAAATCTTAGGTATTCTATTAGCTTTCAATATTATCTCGATCTATCTGGTTAAAACGCACGAGGAAGATAAAGCCAGAAGCCATGCACAGGTGATTCAGAAGTTCTTAATCTGGTTATTCATGATCGCTACTGCCGGTATATTATTGATTTCGCCCTATCTGCATAACCTGTTGAGGATTGAGGATGTCAGTTCTTTTGCGATCTTGGCTTTGATTCTGCTGACGGCCATACCAGGCATTATCTGGACTGGCTATTTGCAAGGTAACAAAGAACTTATCAGGGTTGGCGGCTTTAACCTTAGTGCCGCTATTGGCAAGTTAATCTTCGCAACTATTCTGGCTGTGATTTTTGGCTCTAACGGCGGGCTGCTTGGTATTTTGTGCGGCACTTTGGTGGGGTTGTTGGTCTTGCGGTTACTGCCCGGTGTTAAGTTACCGAGCCTAAGTTCGCTATTCACTCGTAGCGACGCCGAGGAGAAGAGGTTTGTACTTAGACTCAAGAACTACATTATGATGTGCTTGTTCGTGGTGGGTGTACTGAGCTTCTTGCAGAACTACGACATTATTCTGGCCAAAGCTTTGTTCAATCCGACGCAGGCCGGTGTCTATAGCGGCATAAGCATATTGAGTAACGCACTTTATTACATTTGCTTTTTGTTGATCTGGATAATTTTGCCAGAGATTAAGCTGGGTGACCGCAAGAACAACCTTCGTTTGCTAGCGACCGGCTATAAGTTATTAGCGGCATTGACGGTTGCGGCATTGACGGTCGAAATTGTCTTTAAGGGCTGGTTGGCTCGTTTATTGCTTGGTCCGGGCTTCGCTGATCAGGGTAATTTATTGATCTTTGCAACGCTTTATCAGCTTACTCTGGTGGCCATAACACTCTATGCTTATTACTTGCTGGTTAATCGTCAGCGCCGTGGCGCTCTATTAGTTGTCGCTATATTAGCCTGTAGTTTAAGTCTGCCTTCTCTGTTTGTCAGTACGCCACTAGCCATGATTAAGCTGCTCTGGCTATCATTGTTAGCCGGTTTTGGTATCTATTGGCTGCTGCTCCAGCTAAAAAGCCCAGACGAAGAAGCTTAGTTGTCTTAGTTGGTAGTTCGGCTACGCCGAACATATATATCAAAAACGGCTACCCATATGCCTGCCCCGTAGAGCACAGCAAAAAGCGGACTAAGCACAAATAGACTCAGCGCGTCCTTGAACGGAACTTTTAACACGCAAGCCGCAAGCAGCTCAGACACCCAGGCAACACCGAGCAGCAATATGGTGCCGACTATATATTGAGGGAAAATTAACAGATATGCGGGTACGCTAACAGACAAGATCAAGAAGCCAACTAGTGGCCAGAAGAAACGATTACCATCACGTCTTAAGAAGCCGTCGACAAAAACTTTGCCGCGGTGATAAACGTGCTTGGAATATTGCCTGAGGTTGGTTCTGGCGTGATAAGTGCAGAAAAATTTGGGACTAAGATTAATATTATGTTTCTCGGCAATGCGCCGTATGAGCAGGGTGTCATCGTTAGAGGCTTTTTCGTTTTTGGTGTTGTCCTTGAACCAGTTATTTGCCTCCAGAATTATCTCCCTAGGCACAAAGAAACAAGTTGTACCTTTGGGGTAATAATCAAAGTCTTTGATGCCATATGAGCAATCGCGCGGGTTTGCGAAGTACTTTCGCCAAGAGATAAATGTCAGGGCTTCCCAGAATCTGGCGTATGGATTGCCCTGTTTATCAATAATCACGTGACTGGTCCAGACTAGAGTGTCCTGCTTGGCGCTTAGGCGATCAACAACATGCTTAAGCGCATCTTCGCCGATATACACACGCGTATCAATGAACAAAACGTACTCGTACTTGGCCGCTTCAACACCAGTGCAACGAGCTAAGAAGCGACCGGCATTGGCTTGTGAGATAAGCTTCACCGGATAGTCGAGTTTGAGAGCTTTGGCAACCTTAGCGGTATCGTCGGACGAACCGTCGTCAACGATAATAATTTCAGCCTTATCGATCTTGGCGTTCTTAATGGCAGTGACGACTTTGGGTACCGATAACGGTAACCATTGCGACGCATTGTAGGCGGGAATCACAACAGACAGACTAACTAATGATTTGGTCAATGACATCGCGAGTTATTATAACGGTGTTAAGGCGTTTTACTAAATGCCATGATCCAGCTATAGTATGAAAACAAGAAGCGAGAAGTTATGCGTTCCAAGAACCCCTTAGTCAGTCTGGTTATACCTGTGCACAACGAAGTTGGCAACTTGGAGTGGTTGCACGCTCAGATGACCGAATTCTTCGCTAAAACTTCTGTTGACCATGAACTTATCTTCGTCGATGATGGCAGTACTGACGGTTCGCTGGAAGCAATTCAGAAGATTGCTGCCAGCGACAAGACCGCCAGCTACATAAGCCTCTCTAGGAACTTTGGCAAAGAGGCCGCTACTACTGCCGGCATTAAGCAAAGCGCTGGTGACGTCGTAGTTATGATAGATGCTGATGGCCAACATCCTGTGGAGTTAGTTGCCGACTTTTTGAATCAGTGGCAAAAAGGCTTCGACGTCGTGGTTGGCGTTCGCACCTACAACCAGAAGGAAGGTCTGGTTAAGCGTTATGGCTCTAGGCTTTACAACTTTATCCTAAGTTCCTTGACCAGTGATAACGCGCCATCAGGATCAACGGACTTTAGATTGATCGATCGGCAAGTGGCCGATGAGTTTAACGCTCTGACTGAACATAATCGTATCACTCGTGGACTGATTGACTGGCTGGGCTTCAAGCGTACTTATGTAGAGTTTGCGTCACCAGCTCGGCACAGCGGCAAAGCTACTTATAGTTTCGGCAAGCTGGTGGTCTTGGCGCTGCATTCCTTTACTTCACAATCGACCAAGCCATTGCAGTTCACCGGCTTCTTGGGTTCGATTGTGACCATTCTGTCGGCGCTGGCAGCCATATTCTTGATAATTGAGAAGTACGCTCTCAATGATCCGCTGGGTTTGGCAGTAACTGGCACGGCTATACTGGCACTTTTCCTTAGCTTCTTAGTTGGTCTGGTATTAATTTGTCAGTGGCTGTTAGCTCTATACGTCGAAAGTATTCACAACGAGACTCAGAATCGGCCGCTTTATATCATCGCCAAAAAATCTAAATGAACATAGTCTGGTTTTCGTGGAAGGATATTGATCACCCTCAAGCGGGTGGTGCCGAAACGGTATCTTGGCAAATCATGTTGCGTTTGGTCAAAGACGGTCATCAAGTTAAGTTGATCACGGCTCGATACAAAGGCTCCACGGAGCGCAAAGTCAAAGACGGAGTCGAAATTATTCGTGGTGGCGGTAGGCTGAGTGTCTACCCTAAGGCCTTCTTGATGTTCAGACGCGAATTGTCAAAATGGCCTGATCTAATTATTGATGAGATGAACACTCTGCCTTTTGGCGTCGCCTTCTATAGTCGCCGTCGTAGTGTGTTGCTAACTTATCAGCTAGCTCGCAAGGTCTGGCTGTTTCAGGCTAGGTTCCCGTTGTCTTGGATTGGTTACGTAGTTGAGCCTTTGTATCTGTTCATCATGTCTCTGAGGTACCGAACAGTGTTAACCGAGTCAGAAAGCACGCGTCAGGACTTAGCTAGATACGGCTTTGCCAAGAAAAACACTCATGTCTTTAGGGTTAGTACTGAGCTTGAGCCGCTGGCAACTCTTGGCGAGAAGACCAGTCTAAATAATGTCTTAATCCTAGGTGCTATGAGGCCGATGAAACAAACTCTAAGTGCCGTCAAAGGCTTCGAACTAGCCCGAGACAAGAACCCTAGTCTAAGATTAACAATTGCTGGTGATTCCGGTGGCTCGTACGCTGCTAGGATTATCGACTATGTGGCCAGCTCGAGACACGCCGATGCAATCGAGATCCCCGGCCGCGTTAGCGCCAAGCAGAGGATCGAAGCCATGCGTAGCGCCAGCGTTATACTAGTTACTTCCATCAAGGAGGGTTGGGGCTTAATTGTGACCGAAGCTAACACGCAGGGTACGCCGGCAATTGCCTTCGATAGTGACGGCCTTCGTGATAGCGTCGTTGATGGAGAGACTGGTCTACTTGTTAAGCCGGGTGATGTAGCAGCTCTTGGTCAAGCCATTAATAGTCTGCTGGGCACTAAGACCCATTATGAAAGCCTGCGCAAACAAGCTTGGCTTCACAGCCAGCAATATACTTTTGATAATTCGTATTCGGACTTTGCAAACGCGCTTGGTATTTAAGTAGCTAGCTCAGCACTAAGCTTGGTAATATCAACTGCGCATATCGCTGTTTTAACCGATACGTCTCCGGCATCTATGGACAGATAAATAGCGGTTGGGTTGGTGCTAACGGATCCAGTCCATAGAGTTTGGCCGGCTTGAGTAATAATTAGGCTAGCGTTTGATTGGCAGATCGAATTAGCCGAGAAGCTAATATTGTACTTTGGTGCCAACGGCCTAGTTGAGCTTATGTTCTCGGCACGCATGACCGCCTTCTCAGTGATGATTCTATGGCTCAGCTGCTTAGTGTCGACTGACAGATAATCATAGCCTTTTTCTATGACCAACAGTGATTGTCTGGAAGGAACCGAAGCATTAATTCTGTAGGCGTAAGTGCTGGCAGCCTTGTTAATTTTGCCGTCAGCACCACGATTCAGCGTGGCTGGGTAATAGGTCGTCAACCCAGCATTATCCGAACTAAAGCCATGCGTTATTATTACATCGACATTAAGTTTTCTTAGTGCACCTAGTGTCTGTGGATCATTAAGGCCAGCAATACTGGCATCGAATGGTCCCTTTGAGATGCTGCCATCACTGGCATTGACTAGCGTCTTGTTATGAACCGGCTGGAAGGTAAATATCTCTGGTGTATATGAGAAGTCGGCTAGCGGATACTCAGCCACTAGCTTGGTGTTCTTGTCACGCTGGAGCTGTTTGTATATAGGTGGTGTGTTCTTGTACAAATCGCCGTTGGAATGCAGTGGTGCTGGCAAATACTCCATGAACAGTACGAGGCCACAGAGTCCGACAATGCCCAGTTTCCAATACTTCGATTGATTCTTGGTTATCATATACAGTCCAAGGCTGGCCATTATTACAACCAATGGATGCATAGCTAGGAATAACCTTGATAGGACGCGCCAGTTGCTTGTGAACTTAACTAGAGCCGCTACCGGTGTGCGAATCTCATGGCCAAGTATTGTCACCAGGTAAGGCAACGAAAGCGCGAAGCAAGCCGCAAACGCAAAAACTAGCGTGAAGACCAGTCCCGGATATGGCATGTTTTGTAGTTTACTTGCTCTACTTTTGCGATATGCTAAGCAACCTGTAGCCACCAGAGCTAGGACGATCACCGTGTAACTCATGTACAGCGTTGACTCCGAAAAATTCGAGCCATGGAGCTTAGTGGATCGCCACGACAGGTAATTATTGGGGACGAAGGCGCTGTTATAGCTAGGCAGCACGAATTCTATTGGTCTGGCACCATACAGTTCGGTTTCACCTCTAATGCTGCTTCTGACAGTTGCCAGTGACTGCTCGATCGCTTCACCGTTTTTGGCATAAGTGATTAATATCGGTGTTAGTAGTAATCCTAGCAATAGCACTGATATTACTAAATATTTGGCCCTCTGGAGCGCTTGGTTGAATATTTCTCTGCGTCCGCCGCGTACAAATAGCAGCTTGCCTAGGTCAAATACAAATGAAGACGTCAACAAGGAGCCAATAACGATAGCACTTATTAAGATAAAGTAGCCATCGAAGTAGAAACCGATAGAGCTGACTGCACCTAGTAGCAGAGCCTTCTTGTAGCTAGGCCTGCTCATGAACCATAGATATGCCCAAATTGTAGCTATAAAAGTGCTGCCATATATGTAATTAATGTGGCTCTGGGCTTTTAATTGATGGAAGGGTACATAAGCTGCTGCAAACCCGGCTAACAGGGCAATGTCATTACGCTTAAGCAACCATCTTACTAGTCCATACATAGTTAATGCAGTCGACATATAGCCAAGCAGCACCATCAAGTTAAGTCCGCAGATTGGCGTAGTCAGCGTCGAAAATAGCTTATAGAAGATAATAAAAACTGTTGAGGTAATAAACTGTGGTTTACCGAGAGTTTCACCAAATGGATAATTGCTTTTGTCGGTATGACCCCATGTCAGATCATTACCGGCCGCCCATTGAACCCAAGCTAATCCGCCAGTGCTATCACTGCCTAGAGCCGTACTGGTAGTCGAGCAGTGAGTTATGGCAGTGCCCATAAAGAACCAGGACACCAAGAAGAAGAACGCCACCGCCAAACTCCATTGAACCCAAGCCTTAGAGAGCCAGAACTTTAAGCCAGAGACCTGCTTTTGGGATTTAGTCATTGTGTCTATTTTATACTGCTCTGCTAATAGAAACGAAACCAGGGAAATAAACCTGTTAGACGAGACTATACCCTAACGCCACGTAACGTGATATGATGGGTTTGGTTATGAGCCATGCGAGTTTGTTGTTGACACTCTCCCCCAAATCGTGAGAGACTCTCTATATGGACTTAGAACAAAACAAAGACCTCGCCACTGGTAAGAAAGTTGATAAGACTAAACCCGAAGAAAAAGTACGGCAAGAGTACGAGGCTATACTTCATGACGATTACGAATATGCCTTTGAGCAAATGGACATTGAAGTCACGATACAGAGGGGCGAAAAACATAACCTAAAAAACCGCAACGAGCGAGCCGATATAGTCATTTATAAGACTACCAATAAAAGTAAACGTGACCAGAGTGAAGACATACTTGGGATAATAGAGACAAAAAAGCCAAGCAGAAAAGAAGGCGTACGACAGTTACAGAGTTATATGTCTGCTACTTCATGTTATTGGGGCGTTTGGACGAATGGTACAGAGATTGAATACGTCTACCGTCACCCCCAGACAGGCGAAATAAAAACTGACTACGTTTATCAAATCCCAAAGAACGGTGAGACGTTTGAAGATATTGGCAAGGTATCCAAAAAGAACCTGAAGCCAGCCAGTAACCTAAAAGCCGTATTCCGAAGGTTATTAAACAGCCTGTATGCGAATACCAACATTAGCCGTAGAGAAAAACTAGGCAACGAAATGATTAGACTTATCTTTTGTAAGATATGGGACGAGCGATATGACCAAGATGCTTTGCCTAAGTTTCGTGTCGGTTTTGAGGAGAACCCCAAAGAAGTAGCCAAACGAGTACATCAACTTTTTGATGAAGTTAAAAAAGAACTGGTTACTGATGGTGTTTTTGACCAAAATGATGAAATTAAGCTAGAAGATAAGTCTATTGCCTATGTAGTCGGTGAACTGGAGCAGTTTAGCCTTCTAAAGACTAATAAAGATGTAGTCGGTGACGCTTTTGAAGTCTTTGCCGAGAGTAAATTAGTTGGCGAAAAGGGTGAGTTCTTTACTCCCCGTGAAGTTGTCAAAACGGCGGTACAAATTATCAATCCACAGCCTGGACAAACGATATTTGACCCTGCCTGTGGAAGCGGTGGTTTTCTTATTTATGCCCTTGAGCACGTCTGGGGAGTGATGGTAAACGATAGAAAATATAGGGGTATGTCTGATAGCGACCTGTCACTAGCTAAAAGTGATATAGCCCGTAAGACCTTTTTTGGCATAGATAAGGAGATGGACTTAGTAAAAATCTCAAAAGCATACATGGCAATAATTGGTGATGGTAGAAGTGGTATAGCCCAACAGAATACATTACATACTGCTGAAGACTTTGAAGGCCCAGCCCGTGACCTTTTCGTTGTCGGTGATGATAAGTTCAAGAAGTTTGACATAGTCCTTACCAATCCGCCGTTCGGTAGCAAGATAAAGGTTCTAAAAGAAGATGCTAGACACTTTGAGCTTGGTCACGTCTGGAAAACTGATGGCGATAAAAAGGTGATGACCAACGAGGTTAGAGATACTGAGCCACAAGTGCTTTTTATAGAACGATGTCTTGAAATGCTAAATGATGGGGGTAAACTGGCAATTATTATCCCAGAGACTTATTTTCATGCTCCCAAAGCTCGCTATGTACTTGAGTACATGAAAAAGAATAATAACTTTATCGCCGTAATTGACCTAGCTCATAATACTTTTCGCCCCTACAACAATGCCAAAACTGTTCTGCTAATTCTTGAAAAGAACAGACCGCAACAAGAGAATATTGTTATGGCTGTTTCAGAAGAAATCGGTCACGACCATCAGGGTAAACCTATCTATAGATACGATAAAAAGAAGCACGTTTTTACTAACGAGATATGGGACGATACGGAGATTATCAGAAAAGAACTTGCCCAACCGTCTAATCCTGCCAACACCAACACCTTTGTCGTAAAAGCCAGTGACATTAAAAACGACGTTTATGTCCCACGTTATTATTGGGGCAAAAAGATAGAGGCTTTGCGAGAAGAAGCAAGTGAACTGGGCTTTGACTTTGTGCAAGTTAAAACACTAATTGACGAGGGCATACTCAAAACATTTACAGGACATGGCTCACCACCCAGTCAATATAAGGGCAAAGGCACAATTCCTTATGTGCGAGTTGCCGACATAGTAAACTGGGGCATTTATAAAAATCCTACGTCTTTAATCACTGAGGATATTCACCGAACAGTAAAGGCTGGTGGCGTAGATCTGAAAGCTGAAGACTTGTTGTATGTAAGCCGAGGTAGCTACAGAATTGGCAGTCTTGCTTTAGTTTCAAAGTTTGATACTGACGTATTATTAACTAGGGAGATACACGTTTTAAGAGTATTAAATAGCAACAATAAATACGGCATAGACCCTTACTATTTACTTTACCTTTTGTCCCACAAGCTCACCCAAGAACAGCTATCTAGTAAGATTTTTATTGATACCACCCTGCCAAATATTGCTAAAAGATATGAAGACTTATATCTTCCTGTAGATAAAGACCCCAAAACCCGACAACACATTAAGGATAGAATAAAGGCTGTCTTTGAAAAAAGGTGGCAAGCTCAACAGAGCTTAGCCGACATTACCGACGAGTTCGGTCAGATTGTGACGTAACCATGAACGCTAAAGACAAGTTCCACAAACTCATTGAACTCGCTTCGCAGCCACTTCCATCATCGCAGGAAAAGCAGCGACGTTCCGATGATTATAGCGATAAACAAACTCGTTCACGTAAAGCTGAAGATACTTCGGTGAAACAGAGTGGTAAGTCCCGTCCAAAGAACGCTTCAACTGACCCCAAAAACCCTCAATAGTGTTAGTGTGAACGCCAGCTTTAACGTATTCGTATTTTGAGTGGTTGACGAACTCATGAGTAAAATCACGCTTAACTCTTGAATAAATACGGCTATCGTCCGTATGCAGAGTTGAACCAGCTTCTACGTTTGCTTTGATGAATGGCAGAGTAACTGTAGCGTCCGCTTGCTTGGTAGCAAAGGCTTTAACCCTACCACCGCCCTTTTGCTTCTCAACGATACCGACAACGGCTGTCTTGTTGTCATACATTCCCTCGCGGCGATGTTTACCGCCGACATAGGTTTCATCGGCTTCTATAGTGCCGGACAGCATACCGCCATTCTCTTGAAGCATAAGGCGGATTTGTTTAGCCATTCGCCAAGCGCACTTATAAGTTACGCCTAAGTGTCGTTCTAGTTCTTTGGCACTCGTACCATTTTTGCCATTACTGAATAAGTAGATAGCGAAGAACCACTTAGTAAGCGGTGTGTCGGACTTGTGGAATATAGTGTTAGCCAAAGGATACAGTTCAAACCCGCAGAACTTACACTTGTAGATTTTACGGCTCTTGAGCTTATAGAACTTGGTCTCGGCGGCGCACTTTGGGCAAAACTCTAAGTGTCCGTAACGCTTTTGAAATATAAAATCTAGGCATACGTCATCGTTAGGGAACTCCTTATGTAGCGTATCTATTGTGTACTTCGGTGTTTTCATACTCTAAGTGTACTACAGATGATACGTGGTGTCAAGGGATAGTCGCCCTGTTAGATGCCTTGTCAAACATAAGCTATTTATGGTATTATGTAGACTGTCTAAGTTAAAATAAAAACATGGTTACAAGTAATAAGAAATTCGGTCGCAAATCTCCTAAGAAGACGCTCCTCGTCTTGGTTGCCGTGCTTATCACGGCCGGGGCGGCTTATGGTGCTTATAACTATTTACACAATCGCAATCAGCCGGCAGCAGCCGCGGATGCTGGACCTACAACCTCAGCTAAGAACAATGCAGCCCACAAGGAAGTTGCTAGCAGCACCTTTAATCAAGGTGGTGCAGTTGACAAGAAGGGAGCTGCAACTTCCGAAGACCAAACTACTGACGCTTCTAAGTGGACGGTGTCAACTTCCGGCAGTATAACGCTGCAACAGCCGACAGCCGACAGCACCTTGAACTCCGGCGATACAATAAGAGGCACAGCACAGGTCGATACCGTGCAATATAGATTAGTTGATGATTACTCAGGTGTGTTAGCTCAGGGTTCTTTGAGCGTGGTTGGAGGAAAGTTCTCTGGCACTTTGCAGTTCAAGCCCTATGGCTCTACTGGCTCACTCAAAGTATTTAGTATTGATCCCTCGTCGGGTGCAGAGATTAATCACGCCGATATTAAGTTAAAGTTGGCACCTTAGTATGAATAGATTATTGAGCAAGCGCGTCTTATCTTGCCTTTTGGCTGTACCGGTTTTGGCTGTGCTGGCTACACTCTGTCTGTCTAAGACAGCCGGCGCGACTTATGTCGCGAGTAATCTTATTGATAATGTAATCTACACCAATAGCGGCTCGATGAATCAAGGACAGATACAGTCATTTCTAGCTGGCAAAGGCAGTTATCTTGCCGGCTATAGTAGTTACAGCGGCCGAGATGGCGGTAATGTGTCGGCAGCTCAAATTATTGCCGAAGCAGCATCGGACTATGCGATTAATCCTCAGGTCATATTGGCAACCTTGCAAAAAGAGCAAAGTCTAGTCACCGATCCTAGCCCCAGTTCGTCGCAGATTAATTTTGCCATGGGCTATGGTTGTCCTGACAGCGGTTCGTGCAGTCACCCCGGTTTCTACACTCAAGTCGACTATGCAGCCTGGCAACTGCGCTATAACTACGAAGCTATTAACGGTCGAGCCTGGGGTGGTCATGCTGCTTCTGAATACCCCTGTCGAGCAGCTACTAGGTATTATTCACCTGGTCTATATGCCGGCACTAATGTTACTTTTTATAACGAAAGCGGTGCAGCTTATCGAGCATTTGTTATAGCCAATGCCGCGACTGCCTCCCTGTATTGTTACACGCCACACGTTGGGCCTTATAGCGAAACCGGTTATTCCGGTAGTTATAACTTTGTAACCAGCTTTGAGTCTTGGTGGGGCTCAACTCAGACAAACGTTCCGTTTGCCTGGTCATACGAAGGACAATGGGCCTATTCAGATGCCGGGCGTACTCAATTGTTTACCTCAACTCCAACAGTTGCACCGAATGGCAAGTTCTATGCGCGAATTAAGGCTCGTAATATGGGCAACCAGACTTGGAATCAATCATTTATGCATCTGGGGACATCGCATGCTCAAGATAGGGTAAGTATATTCGCTGATTCGGGATGGTTATCCAACACGAGACCGGCTCAGTTGGTTGAAAGTTCAGTCCTGCCCGGCGAGGTTGGTACGTTTGAATTTGCCATGCAAGCTCCTAGCACGGCAGGCACCTATAATGAGTACTTGAATCTTGTGGCCGAAGGCCACACCTGGCTTAACGATCTAGGTATGTTCTTCACTATCAACGTTAATACAGCCGGGTCGGCCAATAACAGTAATAGCTCAGTTCTAAATTCCGGTGAGTCAATCAACAAGGGCGCTAATCTGTTATCACCCGATTCTCAGACCGTTTTAGCTCTACAGAACGATGGTAATTTAGTCTTGTACTCAAACTTCAAGTCAGTCTGGAACACCGGCGCTCTGGGTAGCACGGTCAATCGATTAATTATGCAGGGCGATGGTAACCTGGTGCTGTATAACCAGAGTAACGTCGCTCTGTGGAGCTCTCAGACATCCGGTAATGCAGGTGCTAGATTGGTGCTGCAAACCGATGGCAATATGGTAGTTTACAGCTCTTCAAACGTGGCTCTGTGGGCCACCTATACAACCAGTAATCCCGATCACCTGGCATTGATTAATACAACGCTGCCGACTGGTAGAATGTATCCCGGTCAAAGCATTGATACCGCCGACAGACGCTTCCACCTGATCCTGCAGGGCGATGGTAACTTGGTGCTGTATTCGCCAACTCGTGCCCTTTGGGCTAGCGGTACTGATGGCAAGTCTATTGCCTTTCTGGCCATGCAGGGCGATGGTAACTTGGTGCTGTATGATAGCAGCGGCCGACCCATCTGGTATAGCAGCACGAGTGGACATGGCGTTCTACGGTTAGTTGTACAGCAAGACGGCAACTTGGTGCTGTACAGCAATCTTAATCAGCCTTACTGGCACACCTCAACATCCGGCGCTAATTAACTACCCTGCCATTAGAGACTTATAATCTGATAAAATAACCTTACTGCCTATGAAGCAAAGACCTATTTTTATTGATGGCCTTGGTTTG
Organism: uncultured Candidatus Saccharibacteria bacterium; assembly: GCA_964357905.1. GTDB lineage: Bacteria > Patescibacteriota > Saccharimonadia > Saccharimonadales > UBA4665 > JBBTTE01. Next base: position 185,905 of record CAYHMQ010000001.1, on the reverse strand, counting down.
GTCGAAGGCCATTTTAGCGGCGTTGGCCAGTATATTTTGGGCATCTTGCGTGGTCTTGATGAGATACTCGAAGACGATAAGTACGCCGGCCGGCCAACGCCGGATATTCGCGTGATTGTACCGCGTGACAGTGTGGCCAGGTTTAGAACTTTTGGCTTCCGCAATATTAGCTGCAAATCGTTTCCATTATCGTTTCGGGTTATGAGTGCCTTGTGGCATCGTGGCAAACTGCCGCCCTTGGATCTATGGTGCGGGCGCGGTACTTATATTTTCCCAAGGTTTGTTGATATGCCGCTGTTATTTAGTAAGTCGGCGGGCTTAGTAATATTTGATCTTTCATTTGAACTTCACCGCGAATATTCCGACGAGGGTAATGCCGTCTTCTTATCGGCCGGTGTCAAGAAATCAGTCAAGAGAACCAACAAAGTTATTGCTATCTCTGAGAATGCCAAGAGCGAAATTGTTGATTTCTATGGTCTCGAGCCGGCTTCTGTAGTCGTAGCGACGCCGGCAACTGATACAAGGTCTTTTTATCACCGCAGCGATGCCGAAATCCAAAAAGTAAAGTCAAAGTATGGTATTAAAAGTGATTATATTCTGGCTCTATCGAATCTAGAACCACGCAAAAATCTTGACTCGCTAGTTGATGCTTATTGCAAATTGCCGCGCAAGATCACTGACAAAACCGCTCTGCTATTGGTTGGGGTTAGCGGCTGGAAAACCGAAGTTTTGTTTCAGAAGATAGTTGAGCGAGTTGAGCAGGGGTACAACATTATACGTCCGTCCGAATACGTACTAGACGAGGATAAGCCGGCAATTATATCCGGCGCTAGGATGCTGGTCTATCCCAGTCATTACGAAGGCTTTGGCATGCCGCCATTAGAGGCTTTGGCTTGTGGCGTGCCTGTTATCACCGCCGATAACTCATCGCTGCCTGAGGTCGTCGGTCAAGCTGGACAAATGATACCCAGTGACAACCCTGAGAAGCTACTGAGCACCTTGCGTGAAGCTTTGGACGATGTTGATAAGCTGACCGAACTTGCGTCTCAAGCTGGGCCTGAACAAGCTAGGAAGTTCTCGTGGAAACAAAGCGCTCAAGTATTTTTGGATGTTGCTAAGGAAGCTGATCGATGAATATAGGCATAGATATATCGTCTCTGCAAGGCGCGCATCGGATGCGTGGCATTGGCTATACCTTAATAAACTTCATAAACAATATCCCTGCTGCTGAACGCCGCAATAATCGTTACGTGTTCTACGCCTTGCCTTTTGACAAAGATCAGGCCGACAATCCTTTGTCATTACTTGACTTAAAAAATATGGAATATGAGGTTCGTTATCTCAAGCGTAGAAGCCGAAGTTCGCGCACCCTGCCCGGTAAACTTTATCTACTGGTTAGCGTTTATAACCAGTTGGTTGAACTACGCGATCAGTACCTGGGCGACTCAAGAATCAAAGACTTCCGGGGCGTTGATGTGTTTTTGCAGACTGATCAATCCCAAAGCCTACCGCGTAAGCGTCGAGTCAAAAAAGCTTTGATTGTTTATGACATTATTCCTTTTGTGCTGGAATGGGACTATTTGTGGTCATATTCTACAGCCCGAACACGCGGTTTCTCTAGGAAGGCGGCCTTTCGCTGCCAAACAAGGCGGTGGCTATACGCTCACAAGCTAAGGGTTTGCGTTAAACAAGCTGATCTTTTGTTAGCTATATCCGAGGTTACTAAGCATGACTTTGTTAGGGCTATGGGCGCGGCCGAGAGCAAGATCGTAGTTACGCCTCTGGGTGTTTCGCTGCCAAAGAAGAAGTCCGATCAACGGATAGCCTTCCGTCGTTATACTGCTACTTCCTGGGGTTATGTGCCATACGATTTTGAACTTGACCCTGATGTTCCTTTTATACTTTTTGTTGGCGGTGCTGACCGAAGACGCAAACTAGAAGATTTGGTTGCAGCATTCAATAATCTAAGGGCACAAGGAGTGAACGTTAAGTTAGTTCTAACGGGCGATAGCATGAAAGGTCCGGAGAATATTGCCACTGAGGAGGTTCAGTCAGCACTTAAGCAATCATCCTACCTAGATGACATAATCTTCATGGGCTTCGTAGACGACGCAGCCAGAAACTGGCTGTACGAACATGCTTTGGCTTTTGTCTTCCCTAGTCGCTACGAAGGTTTTGGCTTGCCCGTCTTAGAGGCCATGGTGCATGGTTGTCTTGTAGTTAGTTATAAGAATGAAGCGACTTTGGAAGTGGCCGGCGAGGCGCCGATTTATGCTGATAATGCCGAAGGTCTACGTTTAAGTTTGCTGGAGCTTATATCGACAAGTGGCCGGGCTTTGGAAGACATGCGTCAGATTAGTTTTAATCAAGCCAAAAAATATGACTGGTCAACTACATCCAAGAAAATATTAAGCGAGTTGGCCAAGCTTACTTAGAGGCTTTTTTGTGCCTTACCCAGTCAATAGTTAGCCCGTAGGCCGAACGCTTAAGACGGCTTAGGTAGGTGCGGTTCTTGAGTGATAGCGCTTCTAGCTCTTGAGCTGTCAGCTGGAGCGAATCAATCAGGGCAGCCTGTTCAGCCACAGTCGCATGCAGTCTTTCTAGATCCTCAGAATCTTTAGACCAGGACTGCCATTGGTGTTGCTTGAGAGCATGATAATCGATGTCGATTATTCGTTCAGCAAAGTTGTCAGTTCGTTTCCAGGCTTTTTTCTCGATGTAGTATTCGTTAAGTCCATCAGCGATAAAGAACAAGTAATCGTTCTTATCAAGAATGGTTCGCCAATCGTGAGTAACGTGATTGGCCTCTATACAGATGACTTCTGGGCGATACTTTTTCCAGTTATTGCCAGCTACGACTTCATATTCGAAGCCTTCGACATCAACTTTGAGGAAGTGGATGTGTTTGACTTTGTTAGTTTCGAAGATTGCTTCAAGCGTCTTGATAGGAACTTCGTAATCTTCGTATTCCAAGGCTTTGTCGTGACTCGCTTTTTGCTCGGCATCGAAGGTTGAGTGACCGGATACTGACTTATATTCTCTTAATGTCGCGCTACCGCTGTTCTGGCCAGCACCACATTGCAGGTTGATATCATTAGGCCGTTTTTGCTCTAGTTGTTTGTGAAGACCTTTGATCGGCTCGATGTTGATCCCTGTCCAGCCTTTGTCATAGAACAACTTAGTAACCGAATCGATAGTTGGATAATTAGCACCGACATCGACATAAAAGCCTTTGTCGACATCGCCAAACAGAGCTGACAATATCAAATCTTCGTTATATTGTGCATAGGTTGTAGTGGCCTTGGGGTCAATCATTATTTGTCACTTTCTAGCTTAAGATCAAATGCTGGGTCGATTGCGTACGGCAAGCGTCTGGACTTCTTGATATTGAGCTGTAGAGCTTCGTCCCACCAATCAGCCACAGTTATGGCATCAGAGTGCAGGACTGCCGGATCAATTGTATATTGACCGTCGCTGAGTATGTTAGGCAAGGTCCAGGTCAGGTTAAGTGACTTGCCGGCTTTGAGATCATCAAGTCGGCGCTGTTCGACTTTGGTGTTGGTGCCAGTGACTTCCTTGCCAAAAGAGTCGCGAATTCGGAAGCCAACTATTGGGCTATCGACGTCTATCTTGGCAGTAATCGTTAGTTGAATCGCTATTTGGTTAGTCGTTACGTCTGCATTGATATGAGTTATGGTAATCGCCTGGTCGCCCCATCGATTCTTGGATCCAGAATCTTCAGCTCGGCTGGATTCACTGGGTAGGAATAACTTGGTGTAGGCCTTAGTAACTTCGGCTGTTGTGCCAATAGTGAGTGTCGAATTTTCCTCGATTAGCATAGCGCGGTCGCAATACTCCCTCACAGCTTCCATATCATGGCTGACAAAGACAACGGTTTTTTTGTCCTTCTTGAGTTTACGAAAGTAGGTGAAGCACCTGCGCTGAAAGTCAGCATCACCGACAGCTAGGACTTCGTCAATTAGTAAGATGTCGGCCTTGGCACGCGTGGCCATAGAGAAAGCCAGTCGGACTTGCATACCCGATGAGTAGTTCTTGAGCTTTTGGTCCATGAATCTTTCTAGTTCGGCAAAAGCCACGATGTCATCGTACATGGCGGCGACTTCTTTCTCAGAGAATCCAAGCATAGCACCGTTAAGATAAACGTTTTCACGACCAGTTAACTCGGGGTTGAAGCCTACGCCCAGTTCAATGAATGGCACCAACTTACCGAATGTTCGAACGCCACCAGAAGTAGGCTGGTAGATGCCGGCTAGAATCTTCAGCAAGGTGCTTTTGCCGCTGCCGTTGCGACCGACAATGCCGAAGAACTCGCCCTTTTTAATGTCAATTGAGATGTTATTGAGAGCGTGTTGGATTTCTTTGCCGCTACGGCGACGCTTGCCTACGCTGGTAAATACATTCTTTATGGAGCCGGCTTTTTCGTGCGGCAGGATGAAGTCTTTTGAGACATTTTCGACTTTAATGGCTAGGTCATCGCTCATGACTTTAGACCTCCTCCGCAAAATATTTGGAGCGGCTTCTGAAGTAAATTGCCGCCAAAACCGCCATCACAAGACTACTTCCAATCGGTATGGCCCATATCCATTTGTTGCCGCCATACAGCTGATATATGGTCTGTGTATCGGTAGTCACAAGTGAGTACCTGGCATCTTGGATAATCTGGGCGATGGGGTTTAGGATAACCAGCTTGGCAGCACTCAGAGGTATGAGGGCGATTGGATACAATATTGGCGTAGCGTAGAAGGCACCTTGCATCAAAACTTCCCAGATATAAGAAACATCTCTGAAACGGACGTAGAGTGCACTTAGGAAGAACGCCAGGGCAATCGAGAATATAAACAGTTCAGCTATCAATGGGAAAATTATAAGAGCTCGCCAAGTCAATTCAACATGCGTGACAGCCATGAAGACGCCTATGACAGCAAAGTTAATTATCAGATTGATGAATGCCGAGAACGAACCGGACAGGATGATCACATACTTGGGGAAGTTGATTTTGCGTAGCAGCTCGCTCTTGCCGACTATTGAGCCGACGCTACCAGAGGTAACTTCGGCAAAATAGTTCCATAGAACAATACCAAGCAGCAAATAGACCGGATAGTGTGGAATATTGCCTTGGGCCTTCAAGAAGACGCCAAAGACTATGTACAAAATTACGAACAGAAACAAAGGTCTTAGCAGCGACCAAGTATAGCCTAATGCCGAGCCTTGATAACGCAACTTGAAGTCAGTCTTGACCAACTGTTTGAGCAAAATTATGGAGTAACGGTAGCGTTGGGTGAACTTGTGCACTTCCCTATATTTTATCCTTTAGTGACCTCTGAGGCAATGCCACTTGGTGAAGCCTTTGCGCTACTGTACGCTAGTACTATGAAACGCATCCTGGTAACCGGCGCTAATGGTTTTGTAGGACAGCATTTGTCAAAAGAGCTAGCCGATAACGGCATAGAGGTTGTGGGTGTTGGCGGGCCACGCGGCGCTACCGAGAAATCGCCTTACGTAACCACTTATCTGGAACTTGATCTGACCAAGCCCGAGGATGCCAAGCAAATTGATTTCACCAATATAGACGGTGTTATTCACCTGGCAGGTCTGGCGGCTGTTGATGCCTCATTTGATGAACCAATGCTGTATATGAACACCAATATAGGCATTCAGGTTAATCTGTTCGAAGCAGCCCTAGCGCAGAAGGCATCACCACGGTTTTTGATCATCAGCAGCGGCAACCTATATGATGCCAGTGCTGAGTTGCCGCTAACCGAGAGCTCGCCAGTTCTTGCTAATTCTCCTTACGCAGTCAGCAAGATTGGTCAGGAGCAAATGACTCTTTATTACCAAACGCGCGGCTTTGAGTGTATAACTGCTCGTCCTTTTAACCACATTGGCCCTGGTCAAGGGCTAGGCTTCATTGTGCCTGATCTAGCCAAGCAGATTATAGAAGTTGAGAAGGGTTCTGCTGGGCAAGTTATGGTCGGCAACTTGGATGCTCAGCGTGATTACACTGATGTGCGTGATATTGCTCGGGCTTACCGTTTGCTGCTAGAAAAGGGCAGCTCTGGCGAGATTTATAATATTTGCTCTGGTCAAGCCCGAAGCGGTCATGAGATTCTAAACGGCTTGTTAGCTCTCAGTGATCATAAGCCAGAAGTTCAGCCTGACCCGGCTCGCCTGAGGCCGTCTGACAATCCCCTTATATACGGCAGTCATGACAAACTTACTGAAGCCACTGGCTGGCAGCCAGAAATTTCTCTAGAGACCACATTCGCTGACGTTATGGCAGATTGGCGCTCGCGCGTTTAGCTCGCTGCTCTTACTAACCTTTAGCCAGTCGTATGGCCGTCTATTTGAGACTGCCGGCTGATTCTAGACCAATGTCGCTGCGAACCATGAGCTTGACTAGGCCTTCGAAGTCAACTTTGCGCTTCCAACCTAAGACTTTTTCGGCCTTAGCTGGGTTGCCCAGCAATATATCAACCTCGGAAGGCCGCATGAAGGCCGGATTTTGCTTAACATAAGGCTTCCAGTCATCAATGCCGATCTCCTTGAAGGCCAGCTCCAAGAACTCACCTATAGAATGTGTCTCGCCTGTCGCCAGGACGTAGTCATCAGGCTTATCTTGCTGCAGCATTAGCCACATACCTTCAACGTAATCGCCAGCGTAGCCCCAGTCGCGCTTGGGCTCCAGATTGCCAAGTTCAATATGATTTTGCTTGCCTAAGTGAATACGAGCCACGGCGTTACTGATCTTACGGGTTACGAACTCTAGGCCACGGCGTTCACCCTCGTGATTAAACAAGATGCCACAACTGGCGTGTATGTCGTAGCTCTCACGGTAGTTCTTGGTAATCCAGTGACCGTAGAGCTTGGACACGCCGTAAGGACTTCGTGGGTGAAACAGAGCGTCTTCGTCATAGCCCTTACCTGGTCGATTGTAGTCCAGACCACCGAACATTTCGGAAGTAGATGCCTGGTAGAAGCGCACTGTCTTGGCAATGCCGGTTTGGCGGATGGCCTCTAGAATGTTCAACACGCCCTTGCCAGTGACATCGGCGACTAGTTGAGGGGTCTTGAACGAGTAGCCGACATGGCTGATAGCAGCTAGGTTGTAGATCTCGTCAGGCTGCGATACTTCGATAGCTTGCACCAGCGAGGACTGATCGACAAGATCGGCCTCGATTAATTCTACATAAGGCTGTTCCTCTTCGACGCGTTGACGCTTTGGGTTCTGTTGGCCACGTATAATGCCAAAAACTTTGTAGCCCTTCTGGTGAAGCAGTTCTGCCAAGTGATAACCATCTTGGCCCGTAATGCCTGTAATTAGTGCTCTCTTCGCCATCCGTTTTGTTTCCTCCTCTAGAATTTGTCTACCGACCAGTATAACATTTAGCTCAAGGCTCAGTCGAAACGCTAAACAAAGCGTTGAACGATTCTTGACAAGCGTTGAACGATTTGCTAGACTGTACGTTATGCAAGTCAAAGTATCAGCTAAACATCAAGTAGTCATACCCAAAGCCGCACGCAAGAAGCTCCGGCTTTCTAATACCGGCGCCTACATGGTAGTTAAAAACGTTACGCCCACTGAGATAACTTTCGCCAAGGTCTCCCCTGATAAGACAGGTATTATGCAGTACGCTGGAATCTTAAAAAATGAATGGGGCAAAAACCCTGTGGCTACCTTACGCAAAATACGTGACGAGGAATGGGACTAAACCAATGACAGTTGCGCTTGATAGCAATGTGTTCATAGCGTATTTGGCCAAGGATGATGCATTTTATAATTCCGCCAACATCTTAATTCAACAGATCGCCGCCGGTGAATTGCAGGCAGTTTGTTCTTCAATTGTTTTTGGCGAAATCGTTTATACCACTAGCGATCCTAAGTCTCTCGCAGCAGTCGATGCCTTCTTCGCCGACCTAGCCAGTTGCTCCGACAGACCTGCTGATATGGTAGTGTGTCGCAAAGCAGCTCAGCTCCGACAGACATATCCCGCTCTCAAACTACCGGATGCTCTCCATTTAGCGACAGCTGTAGTCGCCCAGGCAAACTCTTTTGTGACTGCTGATAGGCGTCTGCTAGCAATTGCCAAGCGCGAAATACAAAGCACTTATCTTACGGACTTTTTGTGATAAACAACTCTAGCCCAAAAAGGATTGTTGTTGATGCCCGCGAACTACGTACTAGCAGTGGCCGTTACGTGGAACGTCTACTTCACTATCTTCAGCAAGTTGAGGACACCAATCAGTACAAGGTCTTGCTCAAACCACAAGATGTTGACGGTTGGACGGTGAGCAACGAACGATTCGAGAAGATCGCTTGTCCTCACAAGGAGTTTTCGTTTGATGAACAGTTTGGGCTGTTGAAGCAAGTTCGGGCTCAACAGGCTGACCTGGTTCATTTTACCTTCGCTCAACAGCCGATTTGGTATAGAGGCAAGGTTGTGACAACTATTCATGATTTAACAACGCTGCGATTCAATAATCCTGACAAAAATCCGCTTGTTTTTGGGTTCAAACAAAAAGTGTATAGCTACGTCGTTAAGCGAGCAGCCCGTAAGTCAGTGCGCTTAATAGTGCCTTCGCAGTTCGTGAAGGATGATGTTGTGAAGTTCAGCGACGTTAATCCCGACAAAATTACCGTGACGCACGAAGCAGCTGACGAGATAAAAGACCTAGGGGCGGCCGTGGCCGAACTTGAGGGTAAGCAGTTCGTCATGTACGTTGGGCGGCCATCGCCGCACAAGAATCTAGAACGGCTAATCCAGGCCTTCAAGCTGCTAAAAGCTCAGCACCCGGATCTAATACTGGTGCTAGCTGGTAAGCGGGATGCCAATTATCGGCGCGTGGAGGCAGCTGTGGAGACCCAAGAGATCAAGAACGTGGTGTTCACGGACTTTGTCAGTGAAGGCCAGCTTAGGTGGCTGTATGAGCAGACGTTGGCTTACGTTTTTCCGTCTTTGAGCGAAGGTTTTGGCTTGCCTGGCCTGGAGGCTATGCTTCATGGTGCGCCGGTGGTCAGCAGTAATGCTACTTGCCTGCCTGAAGTTTATGGCGAGGCAGCTCACTACTTTGATCCGACAGACGTACAGGCTATGGCTGATGCTATAAATGAAGTTTTGACCGACAAGGTTTTGCGGGACGCTTTGATACAAAAAGGTCGACTTCAGGCCGCCAAATATTCTTGGCAGCGTCTGGCTGGGCAGACCTTAGAGATCTACAAGCAAGCGCTAGGCAATTAGTCGGTCGGTTTTTTCAGCACTATATGACGATCGCGGCCATCACCTTCAGATTCACTAGTCAGACCATACTCGGCGGCTAGCTTGTGAACAACCCGGCGATCGGCAGCATTCATAGGATCCAAGCCCATTGATTCACCAGAATCACGTACTTGCTTGACCCAGTCTTCGGCGCGGTCACGCAAGCGATCGGCACGCTGCTTTTTGTAGTCGGCAATATCGACGTTGACACGGCTATGTTCGTAATCGTTGTTCTTAAGCGCTGTGCTTGTCAGATACTGAAGAGAGCGCATGTTCTCGCCACGCTGACCGATCAGGAAGCCATTGAGGTGAGTGCTGGGCACATTGAGCTGTATAACCTCGTCGTCGCTGGTGGCATAGACGTCTGTATTCAAGCCGAAGAACGACAATAGATCCTCCAAATACTTCTTGGAATATCTAATGGCCTCTTCCATGGAGCTGTTCATCGCTTCTTCCTTTTCTTGCCTTTTTTGTTGGCAGGTTTGGCGGCTGGCTTCTTGGTGACGATTTCGGCTTCAGGGATTTTGTCCAGATTGCGACCTGGCTTGTCGGCAATGGCCTCCATTTCTTCTTCATCCTTGTTAAGCACGACGCTCTGCTGGATGTAGGCTACAAGACCACCGACTAGCCAGTAAAGGCTAAGGGCTGAGGCCAGGTTGACCGTAAAGACGAAGATCATGACTGGCAGGAAATAGCTGGTAGTACTCATAACGGCAGCATTAACCTCGGATTGATCAGCCTGCTTGCCAGTGCCAGCTTCTTTGAGTATGGTGCGCAGGCTGCGCCCGTCTTTGGCGTTGGGCATTAGCTGCTTGGTTTGGAAATACTGGGCGATGGCACTGCCAGCTACAATAAACATCGCTGGCCAATAAATTCCACCGTTGGCCAGAGCCGCGCGACTAAGGTCAACGACACCGAACAGGGTGTTGTCGAAGAGATGCAAATTATGTGACAACTGCTCCATCCAGGGCAAATTCTGGACAAAAGGATAGGTAAAAGTCGTTAGAACGTTAGGGTCATGAATAAGCTTGTTAAGGCCGCTGTATAGACCAATCAAGATAATAAACTGAACTATTAGGGTTGGAAAGGTCGCAAAAGGATTGATGCCGCGCTCTTTGTATAGCTCCATGAGCATTTGTGATTCTTGGGTGCGATTGCCCTTGGAGGCTTTCTTGACACGCTTGATCTCTGGCTGGAGCTTACGCATGGCTTTGGCTTGATGCAGCTGCTTCTTGACCATTGGCCACAGAGCCAAACGGATAATTATGGTAAATATTATCAGGCTCAGACCAAAGTTATGGCCAGGGATCACGGCATATATCAGAGCCAGCAGGTTGAACAGGGGCTGAACTATTAGAGTCGTAAACATAGCTTATGGCGCTCCGTTGATTAAACTTATTGCTCTCTACTATAGCACGGCTGACCGATGTTTGACGGCTATTTTGTAGCTTGTTTGGCGACTTTTTGTAGTAATTCGTCAATTGCCGCCCGGAGTTTGGCTGATTCTTGTTCAGCCAGCTGCTCGTCGAACACCGTGATAATCATATCGGTTCCGGGCTCAATGTCGACACTCGATTGGCGTACAGCTTCGTAAATTCGGCGCCGTATGCGGTTACGCACAACGGCTGATTTACTTACTTTGCGACTAACGACCACTGCTAGGCGATAGGGTTTATGCCGATCGCGCAGCCCGTATCTTAAATTCATTAGAGGGCCGCGGACGGTTTGGCCACTTTGGTAGACACCGCGCAAGCTACCATAGCCATGGAAGCGGTGAGCTACGCTAATCATCTAACTGGTCAGCTTGGCTCGACCCTTGGTACGACGACGCTTGAGCACATTACGGCCGGCTTTGGTGGCCATACGCTTCAAGAAGCCGTGTTCACGGGCGCGAGAGCGCTTCTTGGGTTGATAGGTTCGTTTGGGCATAGATTGGTTCCTTCTATTGATGACCGAGTTGGCGGTCGTATTTCTGAATGTTGTAGGCAATTATAGCGTGGTTACCCCTGTTTGTAAAGAAAGGGTGCAAAAATTGGTGACAGGGGGCTGCAAGCAAGAAGGACACCAGCTAGGCATGTGGTTTTGACAATGCTTCTTCACGAATTAGAGGAGTTTATCCACCAATTCCATGCTTTTATCCACAAATTAACAGATGGGGTGGATTGATGTGTATAAATACACCTCTGGTTGGTTGTTTTGGCTTGGTTGCACGACAAAGTTGGCTTTGGGTGTGGAAAACTTAGAGCAAGTGCCGTATATTAGGTCTTACTAAGAGGAGAGGTATGCAGCAAGACGCTTTATGGCAAGCGGTTCTGGGAGAGATTGAGTTGTCGATCTCGCACGGTAACTTTGTGACCTGGTTTAAGGGTACTAGCTTGCTTAAGCACTCCGAAGAAACCATCACAATTGGCGTTAATAACATCTTTATTAAGCAGCAGCTGGAGCGTAAATACGGCGATGTCATAGCCGAGACTTTGGCCAAGAATGGTTTGGTTTCTAAGCAGATCGAGTATAAGATCTTCTCTTCCCATGTTGAGAAGCCGCGTGGCAACAAGGTCTCTCAGGGGCAAGCCGAGACCCACTCCACACCACATCAACAATCAACCAGCCCTGATGCTGACAGTACTGCGCAGACCGGCAAACGCACACAGGAAACACTAAGCGGAGGCTTAGCTCATTCCTATAGGCAGGGGTTGAATGAGCGCTACACTCTGGACAGCTTTATTGTTGGCAGCAGTAATGAGTTAGCCTTTGCTGCTTGTCAAGCCGTGGCCAGTCAGCCAGGAACCAAGTACAATCCTCTGTTTTTGTATGGCGGCGTGGGTATTGGCAAGACTCACTTGATTCAAGCGGTCGGTAATATATTGGCAGCCCGTAACCCCAAAGCCAAAGTTCTGTATATATCAACTGAGCAGTTTGTTCAGGAGTTTGTCGACGCGTTGCGCTTCCGCAAGACCGCCGCTTTTGCTAGCCACTACCGAACAGCTGATGTGTTGATTGTCGATGACGTGCAGTTCATAGCTGGCAAGGAGAAGATGCAGGAAGAATTCTTCCACACTTTCAACGCGCTACATCAGGCTAACAAACAGATCATTATAAGTGCCGACAAACCCCCTAAGGACATCCCAACCCTGGAGGATAGGCTGCGTTCGCGCTTCGCGGGCGGCATGAGTATAGATATGCAAATCCCCGACTTCGAGACGCGTTGCGCTATTGTCCAAACCAAGGCTCAAGGCCACTATGACAACTTGGATCATGAGGTCGTTGAATACCTAGCCAATAATATCCAGACCAACATTCGTGAATTAGAGGGCGCACTTAACCAATTACTGGCTTGGTGTGAAATGCGCGGCATAGAGCCGTCGCTCAGCATAGCCTCAGGCCTACTTAACGTTAGCAAGTCCCGTCCTAAGCACCTTAGCGCCAAGCAGGTCATTGAACGAACAGCCAGACACTTCCAAATACCATATGAGGACATAGTGGGGCCGAAGCGCGATAAGGACATAGTAGTTCCTCGCCAAGTCGCTATGTACATCCTGCGTAACGAGCTTAAGTTGAGCTTCCCTAAGATCGCTCGTGAGTTAGGGCGCAAGGATCACACAACAGCTATTCATTCGGTTCACAAAATTGGTGAAGAGGTTCGTTCGGACGCCTCACTACGTATGGCAATCAATGAGATCAAGGAGCACTTGTATGCGTAGCCTGTTCATTACTTGTGGAGTGGTTGTGGTTGGTCTGCGAAAAGTTTGTGGTGTAGTCTTTGGTTTCTACACAACGGGTTTGTGTTGTGTTTTTTTGGTTGTTGATAGGTTGGGTGCTTTTTACGCTTCTTTGCAAGGGTTTGTCCGGGAGTTTTCCCAAGGCACTTTTGACTTATTTACATCTGTTAAATCTTTAGTTTTACCACCTATCCACACTACCTATAACAAAGAACAACTAAGTTATTTAAATTTAGTTATTAATACTTGAAGGATGTTTATATGAAACTGCAAGTAACTCAAGAAAACTTAAACCGCGCACTAGGATCAGTTGCTCGTGTAGCTAACAGCCGCGGCACCCTACCCATACTTGCTAATGTACTTATCAAGACCGACAATAACCGACTGAGCTTGTCGGCCACCAATCTAGACATAGCCATCACCCATTACATCGGTGCCAAAGTTAAACAAACCGGCTCCATAACTGTTCCTGCCAGACTTATGCAAGACTTTGTAGGTAGCCTGCCAGACGGTGTTATACAGCTAGATCTTCAGGAAACCAAACTACATGTCACCACCGACCAATATCAATCAGTAGTAAACGGAATTGTTGCCGACGATTTCCCTGTTATGCCAGCCATAGCCGACGGTAAAACTTGGGAAATTAAAGGCGAACTATTCAAGAAATCCTTACAACAAGTAGTTTTTGCTGCCTCTGGTGACGAAACTAGACCAGTACTTACGGGCGTTTTACTACAAACTCACGACGGCAAGCTGCACATGGCCGCCACCGACAGCTATCGGTTAGCTGAGAAGCAACTAGGTGCAAACAAGCACGATATCCACTTGCTTATCCCCGCTTCTGCCATGCAAGACCTGCTTAGAGTCTTAAGCGACGACGACGAAAAAGTCACCATCATCCACAATGACCAACAAGCGCTATTTAAGGTTGGTGACATAGAGTTAGTAACCCGATTAGTCGACGGCAAATACCCCGACTACCGCAAGCTAATACCGAGCAAGTTCACCACCCAGGCCACCCTGAAGCGCGCTGACCTAGTCAACGTCACCAAAGTCTCAAGCCTTTTTGCTCGCGAAAGCGCCGGCAGTGTAACCATAGAAGTTAATGAGGCCTCCAAACAGCTCAGTATCCGATCCGTTGCCTCACAGCTTGGCGAGAACACCGCCACAGCACCCGCGAAGGCCAAGGGCAGCGGCAGCATCACTGTTAACTCACGCTACCTACTAGACGGCCTGAGCGCTCTCTCCGGCGACGAGGTAACATTTGGCTTTAATGGCAAACTCGAACCAACTCTACTTACTGACGCCAACTCCCCAGACTACCGGCACATAATCATGCCACTTAAGAGCTAGCTACTCAGCCGTTCGCGCTACAATTAGTTCATGATTACAGATTTGAGGCTACAGAACTTTCGATCATTCGCCGACGCCTCGTTTGAGCTAAACCAAGGTGTTAATATTATTGTCGGCCCCAACGCTAGCGGCAAAACCAACCTATTAGAAGCCATATTGGTGTTGGCCAAAGGCAGCTCATATCGTGCCAAAGACAGTGAGCTAATACAGTTCCACAAGCCCTGGGCGCGAATTGATGGACACAACCCGGATAGCACCCAACGGACTGTCAAGCTGACTAGTGAACCCACCAAAACCAAGCATTATGAGATAAACGGTAAAATCTACAAAAGACTTAGTCTTACAAACAGCCTACCAGTCGTCTTATTCGAGCCAAATCACCTGCGGCTTCTAACGGGCAGTCCGGATGGGCGCCGCGACTACCTAGATGACCTAATAGAGCAAACCACCGTCGGCTATGGAACGACCAGGCGCCAATACAGAAGAACCCTAGCCCAGCGCAATAGACTGCTCAAACAAGCTGCTCGTGCTTCACAGGCCCAACTATTCCCTTGGAATGTCAGACTTAGTCAACTGGCCGGCCAAATCTTCCGCGCCCGTAATCAATTAACCGACCAAATCAACTCCGAGATCACGCAACTATACAAGCAGCTATCCAGTACTACGGTCAAGATCACCACTAACTATTCCAATAAATGGCCAATCAGTGACTATGAGACCCGCTTGCTTAAGAAGCTCGAGATCGACCAAGCCGAAGACCAAACCCGCGGTTTTACCAGCAGTGGCCCGCACCGTGAGGATTTGTTAATTAACTTTGATGACCGACCGGCACAAGAAGTTGCTTCCCGTGGCGAAATCCGAACGACCGTTCTGGCTCTGAAAATCATTGAGCTAAAAACAATAGAGGCTGCCCGCCAAACGACTCCTCTGCTCTTACTCGACGATGTCTTCAGTGAACTAGACGGCAAGCGCCGCCACACCCTAACCGACTACCTTTCTCCCTACCAGACTTTCATAACTACCACCGACGCCGATCTAGTCACCCAGCACTTTACCGATAACTGTAATGTGATTGCCCTCGGCCGCAAAGCATAATTTAGTCGTAAACTTTTTGCTCAGAGCTAATATTTTCATAGACATTGATAGTTTTTTTATATTTAGTTTCCGGCACAGACAAAACTATTTTGTCAAAATATGTGGCACGATCAATAGTCACGGTAAATTCTTTGTCGGGATTTTTAATATTAACCTGAATCCTGATTAGTCCGTCGTCAGGAATAACAGGCTCACCTACTATTTCGGCAGACTTGACGGAGCGACTAAACTTACTAACAATGTAGTCACTTATACCGGCTTGTACAGAATAATATTGTTGGTCGAAGAGTATTTCTTGCAAATGACTAGAGTCGTTAATAAATACTGCTCCAGAGGTCCCCTCTGTGTCATTAACAACAGGAGGTTTATTACCACTGGTTAATACAAATATAATTAATATCATAAGACCCAAACCAACAAGGCCGGCAAGTATTTTCTTTGTTCTGATTTCCATACAACACCTTTAGTTAGTCTGGCAATTCGCCATAAAGTTTGTTAATAAGATCTATTATACCCGCGTCTCGGTGATCCTCGGAGCCCCCCATTGCGCCCTTGGGGTAGCCTCTGTCAATGTGGAGGTGTGGCGCTGTGTTGTCGGCGCAACGAGAAGGGCCAACCTTGCCAATTTGTTGCCCGGCCTTGTAGTGCTGGCCTTTCTTTATAGATGGATCTGGAGCCAAATGCCCATACCAATACACATAACCATCTTTGTCAGATTTAAACTCGAGCTGATTACAACGACCTCCGTTACGAGTGTAAGTGACGTGTACTAGTTCACCGTCCGAAATTGCGTAAACAGGGGCATTCTGTGATCGGTCGGGGCCGTAGCCTTTTACTCCCAAATCAAAGGCGTAACTACCGCGTGGATGAAACGGATGGTGACAACCGGTTGAATCATCACAGGGCACTGCACTCAGTGCCCCAAAAGTTGCGTAATCACTCTTTTTTTTGGCGGCTATAGGGAAGGCGTAACCGTCAATATTTACGTTGCCTGAACTGCCCGAAGCATCACCGCAACTACTGCCGCTGCTACTGCCACCCCCCGCACCTGCGCCACTATTGGAGAGCAGTTTTTTCATGCCGTCAAGTATCGTTTTAATGTACTTGGGTGTGTCGTTTTCAAAAGAAGGGGCATATTGTTTCATGATTTGGCTTACGGTTGTAAAGTTTTGAGGTGGACCAATATATGAAATGCCGTTTTGAGCGCTGGCGGACTTGCCTCCTAGTAGTTTAAAATGTTCCTCCATAGCCGTGTCTATGCTTGGATAGGCACCAAATCTAGTAGATGAGTTTGAATTATGGGTGACGGCCCAGAAATTATATTGTCCAGGTCCACCCTTCCCGACCAGGTCGGTTCGTGCCGTGCCAAACTGGTACTCGACCTGGGCGATAACCGTAGAGATCGTTGGGTTAACGTCGTACTGCTGACCGTATTGTACAAACTTAGCTCCGTAACCGATCAGCGGTGAGTGCGGCCATCCCTTTTTTATGTAATCATCAATAGCCTTGGCAAGTGTTAATGGATCATCAATCCTGGGGAAGTGGACACCTGTAAGCGGCCCTCCTTCTGAGGCGTTGGCCGAGCCACATATTTCAGCTACCCAGTTAGGATAATCCTTCAAAGCTTCAATCTCTGACCCGGGCAACTCATCGGCAGCCGCCCTTAAGACGACAGGCTGCGCAGATATCGAAACAAATAAAAGTGCTATAAGCAGCGAAGCGAAGCGAGCAAGAGGTGTAAACAGCAGCATGCTTAGTCCTTTGGTACCTGGATATGTTGATGATTACAGGTGTCTGGGACGGCATACGATCCATCGGGTATATCGAAGCCCGAACTGCAACTCAAGACTTGTCCGTAGCCGGTATTTTTCGGTAAGTACTTCGAGGCCGACTCAAGGAAATTAATGGTAGCGGTTCCGCTTCCGGTAACAGGTTTACCATCAAATTCAACTACATCTATGGCGTGACCGCCTCCCTCTGCGTAATGAAAACTAGCCGTACCAGAAGCCGTCAAAACGCCAGTACATTTCCTGTTAAGCGAACTCATCTTTACACTATGGCTATCTTGGACAACGACACCAACCAGGGTTTTAAGGATTGCTGAGTTAACGTGGCAACTATAGTTACCCTTAGCATAGGCTTTTATTTGAGCCATGTAACGCCCGTCTTCGTCGGTTAGCTTGCCAGAGTCAACAAGCTTTTTAGCGAGTTCTTGGTCATTGCCGCTTATTGTCGCACCGCTGGTTTCGCCTGGTACTTCACCTAAATCATCCTCAGTCAGCAGGCTGCTATCAAAAGCACCACCGCCAACGCCCGTGGCTTCCTTAATCAGCAAGCAAGGCTCCACGTCATTATGTACGGGCATGCCCGTCTTGCTGCTAACAGAATCATCAGCAGCTTTTTGCTGCCAACGGGCAATTGGTCCATTATCGCTCTCGTCGCCACAATTGCGATCATCCCAGGCTTTTTCAAAATCTTTAGGAATTTTGCCGGTTGGAAAGGCTGAGTTACCGATGTTAAAAGGGTCCGGATTAATGGACGCGGCTGCGCTAGCACTGCGGGACGACAATATTGGCCCAAAGCTAGTAGCCAATGAGCTCAGAGGGTTTGTTATTAGGCTAGCAAAGCCTGTCTGAGCCGAACTTCGCATATCCAGCGGTGTGGCCATAGCGACCTTTGAAACTAGCGAATACGAACTGCTGGTGTCAAACATGCGCGCAAAGACTGATTGCCGATTGAACCGTTCGCGTTCCTCGGCGTGCTGCTGGTTAAGTATGCTTATGACTGTAGCGCCGTCCACCTTCCCGCAACCAGCCTGAGCACAGGCAGCTTCGCCATATACATTGCCGCCGGCCATCATCATGGTTAGTGTGCGCCCGCCTCCCATGTTAGTGCCCCACGGGTTAGGAATAA
Source organism: uncultured Candidatus Saccharibacteria bacterium (assembly GCA_964357905.1). Classification (GTDB taxonomy): domain Bacteria; phylum Patescibacteriota; class Saccharimonadia; order Saccharimonadales; family UBA4665; genus JBBTTE01. The sequence goes on along the minus strand of CAYHMQ010000001.1, from coordinate 167,550 downwards.
GCCAATTGGTAACGCCGTTAACAATTCTAGGTGCGACCTCTTTGACCTTATCACGGGCAGCGCAGAAACCTTCGCCTACCATGAGACCGGTGAACAGAGAACCTGGATGCAAGTCTATGCCTGTACCGGGCACATGAACATTAGTACAAGCGAGATTGGCCGCCTTCTCGGCAGCGCTGAGAATTGGCGAAGCCACACCGCCAATTATGTTATCAACAAGCTTAAAGGCTTGACCAACAGATTGTCGCCAGATCTGTGCTAATGTGACTATGCCGTCAGCACAAGAAGATCCGACCAAGGCCAGCGACCCGGCTGTCCCTGCAGACGCTGGATTAGTGGCGCAAGCCAGATTGAGGAAGTCATTAACTGTGCTCTGAACATCATTTTCTTGACCCAAGCGCTCCTCATTACAGATATCTCCCGCCGTAGGCGGCTTGCCGTTATTGCATAAGTAGTTTGGCGATACTGGCTTCGCGCTGCTTGAGGCTGCATAGGCGTTGCCAGGCAGGAACGCGCTCAGCAAGGAGGTCGTAGCGACTTTGGTGTCGGCGCCACCATTAATAACCTGATCGTAGAGGGGTGATTCTTCAGCACCGGCGGTGCCGCCGACCAAAGGATCATTGGGGTCTTCTATGCCCGGACCAAGCGAATCAACCATTGACCCAACCACAGCCGCATCAACCTTGCCAGTATGTATTTCGTCGGAGTAGCTCTGATATGCCATGAACATTGCCACCGCAGCAGTAGCATTGCTTAGGTAGGCTAACTTTTGGACTTTGGGGCCAATCTCATGAGCCGCGTTAACAAGCTCAGCTGCAAGGTTTATCCAGCCAACAACTGGCACAGCATCAGTGAGCGACTTGCTAGTAGTTTCCTTGAAAACTAGCTTAAACACCGAATCAAGCAAGTGTCTTTGGAAGCCTCTTTCAGAAAGCTCACTGTGAATTGCCTTGAGCCTAGCCAGTTTATCAGCATCGGTTATGCCAAACTCGGCAGCCATTGCCACCAGCTTTTCGTGCATTTCATCTTCTGCATCCGGCGATGTAGGCGGATCACGTCCATTTGTCTGGGTGTTCTCCGGATGGCAGTCAGGATCAAGAACGCATTTAACGGCTATATAAGTCACTTCGCTTCGTGGCTTCAATACCCGTTCTGCCAATATGAGCTTAGCAGCCTGTTTCTTCTCATCAATTGAGCCATGAATGGAGTTGCGCGTGCCATCAAAGAAAATATAGCGCTTAACACCGTCGATGCGTGACATATAGCGACCGATCTTATAGCGATACGTCATTCTTTCCCACTTGGTCTCAAGGTTCATTGTGTTCCTAATCTCTCTGACCATGGCTCGTCGATCTTTGCGATTGAATAAACTATCAATGCCTTGCCCGTTTCGACCGATCGGGTCGCCGCCAGGTGCTGAGCCAGGAGCTATCATGCGCCACTGGCCACCACCCGAGTGTTTATCAAACTTAAGCTCGATCTTCTTGTCAGCCAGCGTATTCTCAAGCCTGACCTTTGCCCAGGCTCGGTACATATTGGTTGCTGGGTTGCTCTCGCCGCCAACAATCCTGACTTTGCAACGCCTATCAACAGTTGTGCCACAGCTTTTGTAGTTGGGTATAACATGTTTGACAATGTACTTTTTGAGTAATATCTCGTTGGAGGCTTCTAGTGCGCTTGTAACTGGTGACATGAAGCGATCCTGTATGTTCTGCACCATGTGCTCAATCTTGAGAGGTATAAGACTAAACAGGGCTATCAAAATAGAAATTAAGCTAGTACCCCCAACGCCGCTGCCGATCATCAGCTTGGAGCGATTTCGGCGGGCAAAGCCAATGACTCGTTCGCGTCGTGAGCGCTCAGGCGTCGCGTCAAAACCGCTACCATAGCCGCTTGCGGCGGCATCTTCAGATTCGCTAAGGCCTTCGGGATCCAGAGCATCGCCGCTAGAATTATAAAGGCCACCAGACCCATCTCGTTCAGCTTGTCTCAGCCCAGCTCGGCTCGAGCCGCTGCGCGGATCAGACGGATCGCCGGCTGGCCGGTTGTGGCCGGAGCCTAAATCTGGTGGACCGGAAGCTGATTGGTCGTCAGTCTCAGGGTCATAGACTTGATTTGCCATGTTGGTTTTGCTCTACACATCTTAACGTTACCATTATATCGCTTCTCGCCACGCTCGCTAATTTTTTTACGGAAGGCTCGCTTGGGTTCGGCATATATTTTTCCTTAAGCAGTCAAATTATATGCTTATAGGCCGCCGGGATACAGCCGATTACCTAGGTCAATCGTACCCTGTGGCTGGTTAAAGTCACCACCCTCTAGAGGAGATTCTATTTGCTGAACTTCCTCCGGATTGGTAGTTATTAGACCGGTCTCGGTGGGACTGGCCACGATCTGTATGTGGACATGGTTCTGTCCGGCGAAGAAAAGCCCCTGTCCAACCGGGAACTGACTGAGACGCTTGCGCTCCTCGCTGGTCAGCTTGAAGACGTCGCTCAGGACATCAACCGCACTTGGTGATTGCTTAAGCAAGAACTGCATCGAGGCGTTGGCTACAATCGCCCGACCCATACGCGAACCCATGAAGTCCTCAACGTCCTGAGTAATAGTAGTAATGCCAAGGTTGTACTTGCGGGCGCGCTTGGCCAAGGAGAACAAGAAGTTGGCTGAGTCCTCGTATTTCATCAGCTGCCAGGCCTCATCAACAATCAAGATGCGGCGTTTCTGGTCAGATTTGGTCTTGTTCCAAATATAATTCAGCACAATATACATGGCAACTGGCCTTAGTTCATCCTCAAGATCGCGCAGGTTGAACACCACCAGAGGGTTATCGATATCTATATTGCTCTGCTGGGAGAAAATACCGGCAAAGGTGCCGCTAGTGTACTTACGCAGCCGCTGTGCCAACTGAGGCCCTGTGCCGCCCATGTGCAGCAAGGTGTCATACAGATCAACAATGGCTGGCGGTGTGGCGTTGTGCGTTAACGGGTCGTTAGTGATGCCAGCCTTGGCATAGGTCTCGATGAGAGCTGCATCGAGATCGGCTTCTTCTGCTGGCGACAGAGCTGGTGCCATCATGGCGCCAGCGCCCTGCATCTGTACCTGGGCGCCGCCCATCATCAGACGCAACAGGCCATGCAAGGTTATCAAGTTACTGCGCAAGGCGTTATCAGCCTCCTCAGAATCAACTACCTTAGGTAGATCAAAGGGATTGATGCGCGTTGACGAATTAAGACTTAGTCGAACATAAGCCCCACCAACTGCGTCACACATCCGCTGATATTCATTTTCCGGATCAATAATGAAGATCTCAGTACCAAACATCATGCTGCGAATCGCCTCTAGCTTAACGGTGAAGCTCTTGCCGGCACCGGACTTGGCGAAGACCACCGAGTTACCATTCTCCAGGCTGAAGCGGTCGAAGATAACTAGTCCCGAATTGTGCATGTTAATACCATAGAGAATGCCAGTGTCCATGCTCAGGTCAGCACTGGTAAAAGGAAAGCTGGTTGACAGCGCCCCGGTGCTCATGTTGCGGCGGATTTGCAGCTGATCAATCAACTGCGGCACAGTACTATTAAGCCCCTGTTCCTGCTGAGAAGTCGCTGCCTTGCTATAAACCAACTGCTGTCCCAGCATCGACTCTACCTTATGCGCCACGAACTCCAGCTCGTCCATACTGCCGGTATAGAGGGTAAAGTACAGTCCAAACCGGAAGAAGCGCTCCTCACCAACCTGCAAGCGATCACGCATTTCCTCGGCATCTTGGATGGCAGCCTGCTTGCCCGGGTCGCGAACGCGACCTTTCTCGGCCTCGATCTGGATGCCGGCCTCTAGTTGAGTCACCTTCTTGCGTAAATTCTCTAGCACCACCTGGCTCTCCACGGGGTAAACGTACATGCTTATATCAATGACTTCGTCGAGGTTTACCATGCTGCTCAGCCAACCAGTATAGAGCTGCCGCGGGTAGCCATAAACGTAGTAAGTTCGGGCGTAGCGTGTCCCCAGCTGGAAGTGCGTACTGCTGAACTCCAAAGAGCTGGGTGCAATGAAGTCACGCAGTGCCGTAATGCCCTTTTGGAAGGCAGCCTGCACTTCTTGTTCTTCATGAGCCCGCTGCATTTGAGCAACGGCTACCGGATCCAAAGGTGGTTGTTTTTTGCGGCCAAGCATCAGGCTTCACCCCTTACACGTCTACTGTTCATCATTGTAACTCCCTCTTGAGATGTTCTTGCGGAGCTGTGCCCTGACCCTTGGTGATAACATCGGCTGTCAAATTGCTAAAGTCCTTGAGTTGTTGACGAGTGGCAGTGTCCGGATTGTAGGTGTCGTAATACAGCTCAATTAACTCCTGAGTATCCAGAGGTAATCCTTGAATGCTGCACTGCCTAAGCCCGGATAATACAGCCTGAACTCGGTTACGAAGCTCGGTCTTAGCGTTCTCCAGGTCAGCCTCATTTATCACGACGTGTTGCTCCTTGGGTCGAAAGACGCCACCCAGGCCTCCCAAGAAATTCTTGCTTTGAGTCAGGCCTTTTTGAACATCAACCACTGGGAAGAAAGGAATAATCACATAAAACTTTTTATCCATAATATTAGTCTGCTGGCTGAGGTTGCCAATGTAGCCTATATAGTCCTCCATCAGTAATGCCAGCAGCATATTGTCATGCTCGGTGCGAATCTTATCCAGCTTCTCAATATAAGGACGCAAATCAACTTTCTGAGAACGTATAAAGATCTGAATCGGGAAGTACAACGAGTTAAGAAAGCTCTGATAGCCAGCCTCAACGGCCTCTTGCTCTTGAGGGCTCATCAGATCAAAGTTAATGCTCTTAACCATCACTACTGATCGAAATGAACCATCATTCATGATGACGATGCCGTCTCGCACTTCGGCGATTTGCAAGGAGTTCTGGGTACTATTGGGGTGAGCTACAGGTTTGGCCACAGGTGGACCGCCAGTCGGCATGTTAAGCGGCGCTGGCGCGCCAGCCGCTCCTGGCGTAGTGACAGGCTGAATTGACTGGCCGGGTATCAGAGGTGCCTGGGCTGGCGCTTGTGTCGCAGTCGGCGCTGGCGCCGCAGTCGCGCTGGGATTTGATTGATCTGGTGCCGAGGGATTCATTAATTAACCCACCTTTAGTTTATGATCAGGCATCATTTCGCATTGACCACTCAACGCAAAGAGACCACGACCTCATGATCATCGCCCTTGGCTTTGTGAGCTTCACGGGCAAGAGTTGACACGTTGAGATCGTTGTTATTGGCCAAGGATAGTATAGCAGGGTCACCAGATGATGTCATCGAGTTGGCAGTACCGTCGGCCGACATTTGATCAGCGGTCTGAGGGGCGCTAACAGAGCCTGTGGCTGCTTGGCTACCGGCAGCCTGAGCGGCGGCCGAAGCTGGACGAAGAGTGTGCATATTGTCTAGGGAAACATGCGTCGAGCTGGCTCGTGCGGATAGCTGCTGGGATAGTTCAGCTTCGCTGGCAGCAATATCTTCTGGCGGAACTGTGGCCATCGCCGTTGGTGCAGAAACTGGCGATGTCTGTGCTGGCTCAACTGACACTGGTGTCTGACTGTATGCTGGCGCTACCGATGTTGGCCCGGCCGAAGCACTAGCTTGATCGAGGAACCAATTATTGTTCGCGGGTGCACCGGCCTGACTGGCACTTCCCGGCGAACCATTAAGTTGATTAACTAACTGTTGCCTATGTGCCTGCGAGGATTGACTAATCATGGTATCGAATTGCCGCGCAATTGGATTATTAGCCGCGTCCATAATGTCATCAGCCGCCACCACCTCTATATTGGATACTTCCTGCGGCATGCTGCTGATATCAATTAAGCGATCCGAACTGTTAGGCAATAGTCCATGGGCACCGAAATCAACGTGCTTAATCGCCCAGCCACGGCTGTCGATGGTGTTGGCCAGTGCTCCCAAACGGCTTTTGACTTCTGCCTGATTCAAACCATCAGTTAGCACACGTTCAACCTTCTTTGGCACAGTAATAGTCACCAACTCCTTAACACCGCTCTGATTCCAAACTCTGCGCCTTGGCTTGAACCAAAACCGCAGCTTAGCTAGTGCCCAGATTTCTGTTGGTTGATCACGACCAAAAGGTATGGCAAAAAAGCCGCAAAACAGCGCCGGCGGCAAGAATATTACCAGCAAAAAGGGCACACCCTTGGTCAACACTACAAAATTTATATAAAACAAGAACACTGCCACCAAGGCGAAGATAAACTGCCTAAGCGACAAAGGCCCCAGAATGTGATCCTCAGCCTCAATATCCTGAATTAGTTTGTATGTTGCCATCTCGTCTTAAGTATATCAAACACCTTAGCTAAGCGTAACCGATTTCACCGGATAAACACACTACACAAAATGCTTGCGTTTTTTAACAGAATGTAGTATAGTGATAACTATGTCAGCAGAAACAAACAACGGCTTCAACACTATTCCCCCTACACCAGAGGGGCCTACCGCGCCACCGCATAAATGGGCACTTGGCGACGGCGAAACCCAACCCACACTCCCCCTTCCGGAAGTTGTCCTTGAGAACTCGCCCGTAATTCCAGCTCCAATGGGCGATTTGGTTACAATTGATGACAATGGGAGAGGTCATCGTCCCTCCTGGCGCAACAAGCACGGTATAATTAGTGCTGGACAGTTTATGTCTAATCACGAGATGGAACAAGTAGAAGCCCACCAAGATCTTATCCGCAACAATATGCCAGCTCCCTTGGTGCAGGCACCAACGGCTCGCGGGCGCATTAATGCCAGGCAAGCTGAAGAGGCGGCGGCCAAGTCAGAAGCCGGCGACAAACACGCCCAAGCTGCGTTTGGAACTTTTAGCGAACTTGGAAAAATCGGAGATATGAAGCCAAAAGACCTTGCCAAAATTGAGGTTTTAGATCGAGTGCCATGGTTTCAAGAAAAACTTTTGCAGTCCAAGCACCTTAGCAGACTTGCCCGACGTCGATACAGGCTGGGGAGCTTTACTCTGCTTGAATATCAAGCTGGCACTGCATCGCCCAATCACGGTACGCGCAATCGCAATCGTAGATCAACAGAATTTGGGACTGTGGCCGGGGTAACTGAGAGTGGCGATCGTCGCTTACCAAGATTCGTGGTTAAGGAACAAAAGAAAGGCTTGGTGCTGCCGTATGTGGTCAGAACTGACGACAGAGGCCGCAAGCGCTTGCCGGATGCTCGCATGCCATCTACTAGGGCGGAGCGAAAGCGACGTGATGCACTTGTTGTTACAGCATCCGGCAATTCATGGGCGGGAGGCTTACACAGTCAAAATAGGGAGACTATCGCCGTAGGTGGTCACAGGGCTTTAGGGGTGATCGGGTCTGATAGCCGACCAATTCCGCGTAGTACTAGGATTGGGCGATTCGCAGAGGGGTTGGCTAACGCATTTGGCTTCGATAGACGTAGGACGCCAAACAGCGAGGGCGTAGCTATGCCTAATGTAGTTGGCGGCAGCGCCGCCACTCAACGCGATATTAATAACAAGACTAGCGCAATAGTGACAGCAAGTAGAATACGAGGCGCAGCAGGCTATCCTCATATTGGCCCGAGGGGTCCCGTGGAGCCGCCACATCCTCACGACCGACGAACTAGCAGATGGCACGGTTGGGGTGCTCTAGGCTACAGGTTTAAGGACTATGCACGTCCTCAGCCAGAGAATGATAGAAATCGGCAAGAGCGGCCATATCGCTACGACCAACCATAGGACTAAGCATATCGCTGAGATGCTCGGCTAGGGTCCTCCTGCACCACCGGCTCCGCCGGCCGCACCACCCGGTGGGGGCGTTGTCCCGCCGGCCGGTGGCTGCTGGCCTCGTAAGGCTGCTTCACGCGAAGCGCTTCCGTACTCACGGCGGTAACGCGCAAAGTTCTCGTCATTTCGCATAGCCTCTACTAAGTGTCCGTATGTAGTAACACCAAGCTTTTCTTTGAAAACACCCTTTCCGGTGGTGGTGTCTCGCATAACCGATCCATCGGGATTGCGTTCGTATGTGATGGTTCCAAGCGCCTCTAATACATCGGGGTGCAATGCGTCCAAGTTCACTTCTTGGCTGAGAATCTGGTCGTTGACTACCCTTGCGCTCTCAGCCGAATTTGAACTAGCCGCATCAAGCGCGTTTGCGGCGAATGCAAGCTGCTGCACGACCTCGGTAGGATTACCCGCTCCACCTGGGCCTATGGCTTGACCACCATCAATTGGTCTTTGTCCTAGGCCAAAACTTTCGTCCAGAAGTTGTCTGACTTCAGGAGCCATGGCATCAATATTGCGTCGATGTCCTCCAAAAACACGCCCACGACCCGTACCGTCTAAGCTGCCGCGAAGGAGACGTTGATTAGCGTTCGCTTGGGTAATAGTGCCATGGTGCATATCATCTAATATCTCAGCATCCTCAGTGAAGCTGCCGCCAGCCAGATCAAAGCGACCCTTAGATTCGGCTAATTGACGAGATGCGCCAAGCATTTGAATGGCGCGCTGTCGATCGTTACCGGCTATTCGGTTAATCATGGCTCGGCCTTCTGCGGCGCCACCGATTACTTCTTGCTGACCAGTCACTGGATTGATTCTGCGTTGAGGAGTTAAGCCACTGCTGGTACCGAAGGCCGCTATGCCCATGGCAGTATCGAAACCGTCGCTATTCATGGAGTTGCGCCCTCTACGAAGCAGAGCAGTACCCTGTTCGACATTGTGATAGTTTCTGCGGTCCAAATCTTGGCGCACCAAGTCCTCAAACCCCTGAGTACTACCTTGCCGTATTTGGTCAGTGGCATAATTTGCTGCCTCCACCAAGTCATCATCAGCAGTAAGAGCGCGGACATCCGAGTTCTTTTCAAGCGCTTCCTTAGCCTGGTCGGTTAGCCGATTGGATCGGGCTGCACTCATGCGCTGCCGCATACGCCTTGGGTTATATCCGGCATTGGGAAGATTGGCTGTACCAGCGGTGAATCTGTTGAACCCTCTAGCGAAAGCGCCATAGGGCGCCATAAGTCCGCCGTAGCCTTCGCCGTGTAGTCGGTTGCCGTCCTTGAGGTCTTGGATGTTCTTCTTGGCGACGTTGCCGCGGTAGCTCTTGAGAGCGCCGAAGGCACCCTGGCCGCGGGAATTGACGAAGCCGCCGATTTGGCTTAAGGCACCGCCGGCGAACTTGAAGGTAGCTGGAATCAAAAAGTACGGCAAGAAGTAGGCGGCAAAGCCGGCCATCTGAGCAATCGGCCCATTATCGTTAACAGCCGATATGGCAGCGAAGACTCGACCAGTTGCGATCAGTCCGGATATTAAGGCGAACATCAGTAGTGCTTTGCTGAATGATTCCCACCAGAATTTATAGATTTTAGCGGTGTTGGGCAGAATGTAGGCGGCAATCGCGATCGGCGCAATAATAATCAGCATTATTATGACAAGTTGACGCAGAATGAGTACCAAGACGGCTATGAAGACAGCTATCAGGGCGGTTCCGATGTAGCTCAATAGACCCATCCAGCCTAGCAATGTCAGAGCCGACAGACTGAACAGGCTGCTTATAGCGGTGGCACCACCACCTAGTGACGCCGAAGGTAGGTTCGAGAACGGCTGATAGATTATGTATCTTATACCGTATGCCAGGTCATTGCTCAGGGTGACGAAGAACTGCATCAACTGCCACGACAAAGTTATGGCTAGCGCACACACTAATAGCCGTGGCATAACCTTGCGGATAGTATAGGCATCCAGTATTTCTAGGCCGACAGCTTGAGCAATCAGCACTATAACAACAGCTATGACCATAAGACCCAGAGCAATGTTGCGGACACTTGCCCAGGCAGCGTGATAGGCATCACAGCTTGTTCTAGCGCTTCCCGACGAGCTGCTATTACAGAAGATCTGATTGGGGTCACTGGAGTCGCTCGGCGTGCCGACTGACAGCTGTTTGTTGATGAAGTCGTCCAGGGCGCTAACAGCTGTCGACATACCGTCAATAACTGGGCAAACCAGCCAGTGCAAGGGACTTTCGGGGCAATCAAGTTCAGGCGCCTTTACGGGCGCAGTGGAAGTAGCAGCATAGGCTGTCGGCGACCTGACCAAGGTCGTGGATACCACCAAAAAGCCAAAAACGAGCAGCGGTATAAGATAGAGTAAGCGACGTTTCATACTATTCTCATTTTTACTCATACTATAGCACAAGCGGTATCTTGTACGAACGTTCGGGCTGGCATGTGTACAGGTGTTGCAATTTTGTTGCATGCACGGCATAATTTCTCGCAGGTAGTCAATCAAAAATGCAAAACACAAAATGTCTTTGACCACAAAAACGGCACTAAGCATCCTAACGTTTATGACCATTATGGTTGTAGGTATTGGCGCTGTGCAGCCAGCCAGTACTTATGCCGCCCCGCAGTCGTCAGGTGATGCAGACACAGAGCTAAACAAGATATTGACTGATGAAATATGTCCCGTGCTTAAGAAAATAAAGGGAGAAAAGGCATCCAAGAAGTATTGCAAGAACTATTCTTCCCAGAGCGAACTTGATAATGCCGTAACGAAGATCTGTGATAAATACGGTTCAAAAAGCCCCCAAGCGCTGTTTGCTTCATGTGGCACATACGAAAGAACTAGGGATATCAAAATACCCCACCCTGACCCAGCAGCCTGCGCCGCTAACCCGGGCAAAATACCCGGTTGCAGCGCCGATCCCAACGCGGTCTGTGTAGCCGATAAGTGTGACCTGGTCAGGAAGTACGTCAATCCGGCTATTAATATGCTGTCTATAGCCTTTGGGCTGGTAGCTGTTATTTCGATTATAATGGGAGCGATTCAATACTCTGCCTCAGGTGGTGACCCGCAAAAAGTGACGGAAGCCAAGAAGCGAATCGTCATGACACTAATGGCCATCGTCGCCTATATTTTCCTCTTTACTTTCATGCAATTCCTGGTGCCAGGCGGATTATTCAATCACGTAACCTAAAAGAGAAGAAGCAATGACCAAGAAGCATAACTTCATTATCAGAACAATCACCGGAACACTTGCTCTAGTGGTTGTGCCCCTGATTTTGGCGGTGGCTGTAACGATCTTTGCCAAGCCAGAAACTGCGAGTGCAGCAGGTGCCTCTAGCTCGGTTTCGCATTGTCGCAAAAGTTTCTTTGGCATGCGAGCCTGGTATTACTACATGGAGGACGAGTTTACCAATTCCTATGCCGCTGCCGACGCTCAAGCCGACCGCTGCGAAATCAAATGTTTCAACATCTTCAATCTAAGCCAACCCAACGATTGCGGCAAAAAAAGCAGTGATATACCGGCCGTTCTACTGGCCGTAATTGATGACTTACTGCGCATTGCTGGTATAGTTGCTGTGTTCTATGTGCTAATCGGCGGCTTCAAGTACGTTATTAGCGAGGGTAACCCCGAGAAAACATCACTAGCCAAGTCCAGTATTGTTAATGCCCTGATCGGCATGGGTATAGCCATGATAGCGATCGCCTTTATTAGTTATGTGGGGAACAAACTATCATGAACAACCTAATAGGCTTCACATATCTGGCGCTAACTGACATCAAGGCCTACTCATTGCCTGACGTTAAAGCTAATAGCGACACTATTCAAACAATCTTCAGCATCATATTCGGTATTATCGGTGCCGTAGCCCTGCTGATGATTACCAAGTCCGGTCTGGAATATATCGTGTCGGCGGGCAATCCCGAGAAAACATCCAGTGCCAAGAACGGTATCATATATGCTCTAGTTGGCCTGGTGGTAGCAATATCAGCTCAAGCAATAGTGTCATTTGTGGCGAACCGACTATGATAAAACGAATTTTAATGGCAACAATGCTGCTTAATCTGTGCTTATTCGCAGCGCCCGTGCAGGTCTTGGCTTATAGTCAACCCGTGGCTCAAGGCCAGGCCGTAGCTGTGGCTAGTGGCCAGACTCTGGCGTTTGATGCCTTCGCCGGTGCCTGCAATGGAGACACCACAGAGGCCGCTGTCTGTAATGATAAGACATCCCAAAATCCTATATCAGACACTGATCACAAAGGTGTTTTGTCCAAAATTACTGATATCCTAGCAATAATCGCCGGTGCTTTCGCCATCATTATGATAATAATTAGCGGCTACCGATTCATAACCTCTGGCGGTGACTCGACTAAAGCTACCGAAGCCAGGAAGAATCTGACCAGTGCTTTGATTGGCGTGGCCATAATCGTCCTGGCGCGGACTATAATTGCCTTCGTAATTGGTAAACTTCAAAATTAGAAAGGAAATTAATGAAACGAAAACTTCTAAATATAATAATTCTACTAAGCCTTATGCTGACGCCCGCTGTCGGCTTAGCATCTACTGTTTACGCTGCACCGTCTTGCGGTACAGACGACACCTCCAAAGGTCAGGTATTACAAGGCATTGGCAAGACGGGTAGTAACTGCGATGACACAGCTGTTACAAACGCCTTTGGCTCAATTGTCGAGGTGCTGAGTCTGATTGTTGGTGCTGTTGCCGTAATCATGATTATTTACAGCGGCTTTCGCTATGTCACGTCTGCGGGTGATTCAGCCAAAGTCAGTACCGCCAAAAATGCACTTATCTATGCGCTAGTCGGTATAGCAGTTGCTGTCCTGGCTCAAGTCTTTGTTCACTTCGTCGCCAACAGAGCCAATGCCGTAATCTGATTATGCTTAGACTTGATTTTTGAGGCAGTTTTGGGGTATAAGTTAGATAAGTCTTAAAGAAAGGTACTCTGAATGATTCAAAAAATTAAAAAGTTTATCGTAGTCACAATTGCCAGCCTCGCCATGCTTACTCCAGGCTTAGTGCCGGCCATGACAGGTGTGGCATCAGCTGGAATAGTAGGCAATTTGTGTAATGGTGCTAACGCTGCAGCCGAGAATGGGAATGCAAGCGGAGGATGCGGCAACACAGGCAAAGGAGATGTCGGAGATAGTCTTGGCCCACTGGCCTACAAGATCGTCAAAGCTTTCTCCATAGTTGTTGGCGCTATATCAGTCATAATGATAATCTACGGCGGTTTCCGTTACATTACCTCAGGCGGTGATAGTGGTCGCGTCGGCAATGCCAAGAATACCCTAATCTATGCCATAGTTGGTATGATTATCGTGGCTCTGGCTCAGGTTATAGTTCACTTCGTGATTAATACTGCCGACAGTCAAGCAGCTAACTTCTAACTGCTGATTAGCTTGTTACGAAAAGCCCCCAGCGAAGGGGGCTTTTCTCTTGGCTGTTTGTTTCCCGGGGTTTTTCTAAATGGGTTCTTCTAATGAAGAATCGCTCTACAAGACCTGAATCTTCTTGACAGTATCCTGTTGGACTTTGCCGAAGCTGATGGTCAGTACACCGTCTTTTAGAACGGCTTCGATTTCTTCTTCCTTGACTGGTACGGGTAGCGCGATGGTGCGACTGAATTCGCCCCAGTAACATTCCTGCAAGAAATAATTCTCCACGCCCTCTTCGCTACCAGAGCTCAGAGTGCCGCGAACGGTTAATTGATTGTCAGAGATGCTGACATCAAGATCATTCTTGTTAACACCGGCAGTGCGAGCCTTAACAACTAGGCGTTCCTTGGTCTCATAAACATCAACTGCTAGTTGACCGGGTACATTGTCGTCTTCGTCCCACTCGTCTTCCGCGATAGGTGCAGCCGCCGCAGCGTCATCAGCCGGTAGAGCGGCGTCGTCGCCCAAAAAGGCCGCAGTTAGTTCGTCTTCTTCTAGCAAGAGATCGTCGTCGCGGTTGCGTCGCGCCATTGTGTTACCCTCCAAGGATTAGTGTATATTAAATACTTCTTAAGAATCTTGCATTTTTATCTTAGTAGCAGTATAGCTTAGGCTGCAAACCCTGTGCAACTTATGCCACACATATTTACAACACATTAAACACAACATGAGCCTGATAGATGTAATTATAGGTCAAATTGTACCCCACGACTGCCTTGGATGCGGCGTGGAGGGCGACTTATTGTGTTCTGGCTGTCTGGCTGGATTGCCTGATGTCCCAGAACGTTGCTACAGGTGTCACCGAGCCTCCATTCAAGGCCAGACTTGCACAGATTGTCTGCGAACCAGCTATTTGCTGAACGTTCAGGTCGGTACTAACTACGAAGGTTACGCTAAAGACTTGATCTGGAGATTAAAGCTGGCTGGTGCTCAAGCTGCTGCTTCGGTCATGGCAAGCCGGCTGGCACCGTTGCTGGTATCACGATCAAAATCGCTGCAGCCCAACACCCACCCGCTTCTTATTGTTCCCTTGCCTACGGCCACCAGTCGAGTGCGTCAGCGTGGTTATGACCAAGCTCGGCTGCTGGCGCGCGAGCTTTCCAGGCAGACTGGCATACACGGCTTAGGCTTATTGGCACGCAGTGGCCAAGCACATCAACACGGATTGTCTCGCCAGCAGCGTTTGACCCAGATGGAGCAGGTTTTTCGTGTGACAAGGCCACAACTAGTTAGCGAAGCCTCTATTATTTTGGTGGATGACGTTGTTACGACCGGAGCCAGTCTGGAAGCCGCAGCCCGGGCATTGCACCAAGCTGGCGCTGCGCATATCAGTGCCGTAGTCTTTGCGCGACCCAAGACCCCGCATTGAACAACCTCAATGTAATCCAACCATAATATTGACTAATTAGCATAAGTATGATAGACTACCAAGGTAATTAAACAAAACAGACATCATGCCCGGACCAGAAAACCCACAATTCACAGAGCCAGCTGCTCAACCACCCTCACCTGATCAGATCGCAGGCAATCAAGCTACTGGCGAAGCACAGACACGAGGCCTAATTGGCCGCGCTATCGATCGAGCAACAGAAACTGTCACTAATCCTGAGCTGCGGCAAAAAGTCGTGAGCGAAGCTGTGGATATAGGCCACACAACCCTGGAGGGTATGGGGATTATCAATTCGGATCCACAAACTGGCAGAGCGCGTCTTAATACCGAAGGTGCAATGGCTGCCATAGAGAAGCCTAAGGCCACAGCCCGGCATTTTGGCAGAGAGGCCACCAAGGTGACAACTGGACGTGCGGCGGCACATGTCGGCCAGAAAATTGCTCACAGAATATTTGGTCACCCCGATTCTTCCAAGGAAGCTGGGCGCAGCTGATTCATAAACAAAACAACCCTCAGCCAGTTGTGGCTTTGGGTCGTTCAGTGATTGGACTTGGCGGAGAGAGAGGGATTCGAACCCTCGCGGGGGATTGCTCCCCCCTATCGATTTAGCAAACCGACCCCTTCAGCCTCTTGGGTACCTCTCCGTATTTTGGCCAAATTAGTCACCGTATTGTAGCGTGGATTATAACTTGGCGGAAGGGGTGGGATTCGAACCCACGGTACCGTTGCCGGCACGACGGTTTTCAAGACCGTTTCCTTCGACCACTCGGACACCCTTCCAACTTGTGTGTAACAGAGGTGATTATAGCAGCAACAGGCGTTTCTCCAAAATAGCTTAGCCGATGATTAGCTGACACGTGACTGTGTGGGTTTTTGTTTTGGCTAAGGCGCTGCGGTACAATAACGCTTATGACAGAGACCAATAATGAGCCGGCGCCGCTGGGTACCGACGTTGCAGCGGAGAACGCCGCCCTTACTGCCGAACCAGTTCCCACTCCAGAGTCAAACAGCGCTGCACCAGTCAGCGAGATTACCTGGCAGGCATCGGAGTTTGTGCATCATGACAAGTCGCCGAGCTGGTACATAGCATTAATGATAGGATCGGGCTTGGTGGCTGCTCTGATCTTCTGGCTAACTAGAGACATTGTATCGGTTGCCGTGGTCATAGTTGGTGCCGCATTGCTGGCGACTTATGGTTCACGCAAGCCCCGGCAGCTGGACTACAAGCTGGATGCCCAAGGGGTGCAGATTGGACAGAAGTATCGTGTGTATAATGAGTTTCGGTCGTTCTCGGTGGCGCCGGAAGGAGCGTTTTCTAGTATTGTTTTCATGCCGCTTAAGCGTTTCGCATCGATTACTACTATCTATTTTGCACCGGAGGACGAAGAAAAAATTGTTAATATTCTATCTGGGCAGTTGCCCTTCGAGCCATACCAGCCAGACGCCGTCGACAAGCTCATGAAAAGCATCCGCTTCTAGTTGCTGCGTCCAAACTGTCGCGAACTAGCCTTTGGACTTAAGGGTCTTGGTCAGTTCTTCGATCATTTCGAGCTGTTTTTTGTTGAGGGCCATTAGCTCCTCGACTTCTTTCTTAGCCTCAACATTAGTCCTGTAGTCGTGCTCTGCCATAGCATCACTAATTGAGTCTGCCCGCTTAGCGGCAATCAACAGGATTGAACCTTGGAGTGCGGCCAGCATCGACAAGAATAAGTTCAGTAGAATAAAGGGATATTTATCCCAATGACGAAAACCATCAATTGTATTAGCGGCTGCCCAAGCTACGAGTATGAGCACAAAGGTAAAAACAAAAGCCCAGCTACCCATGCCATTGCGAACTTTGTCAGCAGCCCGGTCGCCTCTAGAGAGAGTTTGCTTGTGCTCCTTGTGCCAGTTGAGAGACTCGCTCATGCTTGGAGTATATCACGAAGCCGCTTAAGCTGACTCTAACAGGGTGCGACTAGCTTACTAGGCTAAGCGTTGATCCCTTAGTGAACCCAAGAGCGCTCGGCCTACAGCATCCCCCCAAGGCTTCCCCTCACCTCTAATAGCATCAATCCTGCCAACTCTGGCCGTTGGATCTTGTTCGCTTGAGGGTTGCGTGTCGCCTAACGGTGGTTGCGTGTCGCTTGAGCCTGCCGTATCCGCAGCGCTAACTCCAGCTGCCGACATATCTAAACCATCTTTGCCTAATCGTTCACCCATTTAACTTAAGCTCCTTTTCTGAGAATTTGTAATATTTGTTCACTCTGGCAATGATACTTCAAAAGAGTTCGCTTGCCAGTTAAATTTTCTACAGGTGCTAACTTTTCTTAGGATTGCTTGGTGGTTTTATGGTTCTGAATGCCGATGGCTGAGATTATGCCGCCAATAAGAAGCAACACGGACATAGCAATCACGCCCTTGTGAAACGCATTGATAGCGAAGTCCTGGCCACAAACCGGCGCAAAAGGATTGGCGCCGATCACTAGGCCGAGCAAGGCGATGGCAATTAGCCCGGCGATGCGGGCTACGGCGTTGTTGATGGCCGAACCAACACCAGCGTTGCGGCTATCAATATCGCCTAAGATAGCCGCTGTTAGCGGCGCCACAGTCATTGATAGGCCTAGGCTGAAGACCAAGATGCCGGGGAACATCTGTGTCCAATAATTGATTGGGGCATCTACTCTTAGTAATGACAGTAGTCCCAGTCCACCGATGATAGGACCGGCGGCCATGAACAGTCTAGGGCCATGCTTGCCAGCCAGAGCACCGAACTTAGGCGACAATACAAAAAGTACAAGCGTCACTGGCAGAAGAGTCAGCCCCGACTTGAAGGCCGAATAGCCACCGATTTGTTGAACGAATATCACAATTAGGAACAAGGCCACTGACAGGCCAGCGTATATAAACGTCGTAGCGACATTACCAACACTGAAGTTTCTAACTCCGAATAGCTTAAGTGGCAACATAGGGTGTTTTATGCGTTTTTCGTATAGCAAGAATACTACGCCAGTCACGAGACCAATCAAGAGCGGCGCGTAGACCATGGCACTTGACCAACCGTAGTGCGGCTGTTCAATAAAAGCATAGACCGGGCCACCCAAGGCCACAACACAGAGCAGAGCTCCGATAATATCAACATTGGCTTTCTTGGGAAGCTTCTCTGACAATGCCATGATTCTTAGCAGGAATAGCGTTACAGCAATTGGAATAACGTTCATCCAGAAGGCCCAGCGCCACGACAGAGCGTCGACCAAAAAGCCGCCCAGCAGTGGCCCAACAATGAACGCCATTCCCGTCCAAGCAGTCCAGATGCCAATAGCGGTGGCTTGCTCCTTGCCCTTGAAGGTGGCAATAATCAGAGCTAGCGAACTGGGCACCAAAAGAGCGCCGGCAACTCCTTGTAAGGCGCGCGCGACTATTAAGAATGTTACATTTGGCGCTAGCGCACAGAGGATAGAAGTAGCCAAGAAGCCAAGCAGCCCGGCGCTAAGAATCTTCTTGCGACCAAACAGATCAGAAAATGAACCGGCTACTAATATAAATGAGCCCAGACTGAGCAAATAAGCATCAACAACCCATTGCTGAGCGGCCAGTCCCCCGCCCAAATCCCGGACTATAGCCGGCAGAGCGACATTGACAACAGAAGAATCAAGAAAGGCTACAAAAGCAGCCAATATGCTGACAATCAACACCAACCGTGAAGACTTTTTCATTCACTACAGCATAGCAGAGACGCTGCAGAACAGACCCAAATCAGGCTAGGCTAAAGCCCCGACTTTAGTAAATGCCACCACCGGTGCTATCGCCGGTGTCGCGCATGACAAAGTAGTAGATAAGTCCGTAGACAAGCACGGCCACAACTAGATAGATAACTACCCATTGCCAGACCGGGCGCTTACCATAACCTTTTGATGGTTTTTGTGAGGGCTGATCTTGTTGCTCTTGTGGTTCCATACTAGCTCCCTTAATTACATTGACATTATACGCCCACTGTCATCATGTATTTCGACTGAACTCGTGCAGCAGCCAGCCGTCAATCAGTTACAGTAGTCGCTGTTTTTGCCGCTCGTGGGATCACCAGCCGGCAAGCTATTTATCTTAGCTTCGTCGGTGTTAGGTAGCCAACCTTTGAGCCAGCAGACGGCATGTCCGGCTAACTCTAATCCGCGTTGCTGCACATATGATGTATCCTTGCTAGCCTGGTTTGAGCTGCGTAAGTCATATACGCCCAAGTCGAAGAACGTGTTAACTCCACCGACGGTAACTCCGACTTTGGTGGCTATTTGCTCCCCTGTCTTAACATTAACTACCGAATTAATGTTGGTTGTTCGCGAATCGCCTTCTTGGGCGGGCGGAAAGGCATCGGCTAACGCCTGATACTTAGGAGTCAACACCAGCAGGTGCCCAAGTCGGTACATGATCCCACAAGAATTAACAAAATCGAATGTATATTGGACTTCGCCATCAACTAGATACCTGGCTCCGCGATAAATATAGGCGTCCATTGGCGCTGTAACCGCGACTTTATTATCCGTAACATTGTCGAAGCGAAAGCCACCATGAGGTTTATAATTACCGCCCCTCGTCTGGCCAGGATATAAGATTGACGTAACTTGACTTAAACTAGTCGGTGATTTGAGCATAGGCTGCTTGGGGCAAGTTGGCGGAGTTCCCTGCATCGCACGCCAATTACCACTGCCATCAGTGCTCCACATGACAGATTGGTTGGACTTAGCGGCTTTATTGTCAGAGCTGGCTTGTTGCGTAGCCGAAGATGTGTTGTTCTTGGATGTGTCTTTGCTGCCAAGGACTCTCCAACCGGCCAGACAAACTCCTGCTAGAGCAGTAACTATAAGAACAACCCCAACCAAGCCAAAACCGTTTTCCCGCCCTCTCACAAATATGACCCCTGTCTATACACTCAGCATAAGTTAAAACTCAAGCCAATACAATGCTTAAGCTTATAGCAGCAAATCAGAACTAGCAGCCATAAAGACAGTATCTATCTTGCCGCTGCTGTTCACCCCAAAAGAAACTACATACTTATTGGCCGATTGGCCGACGATCGTGCTGTCGCCGAAGTATTTGCCATAAAAACCATTCTTGTACGAAGTTAGAGTTGTTGCAGCTAGATTAAAGTCCCAAGGTGATGTGCCCGAACTTAGGTAAGCAAGATCCTGAACAGCTTCGGCGGCTGATTCAGCCCCGCCCTTTTCTGAAGCGGCAATTACCACCGTAACAGAGTCGGCCATGTAGCCTTCCAGAGCCGCGGTGTTGCCTGATTCTATGGCAGCAGCGGTGTTTTCCTTAAGAGCGGCCGAAATCGTTACCTTATCAGTTGCGGCTGACTTGGGAGTGGCCTTCTTGGATGGACTTTTGGCCGCTTCACTGGAGGCGGTCTTGTAGTTGTTGCTGGCGCCCTGATTAGCGTTATAGACGTACCAGCCGACAAAGCCGATGATGCCTACAATCACGAGAATCAACAAAATCTGTACCGAGCCAAAACCCTGCTGGTTTTTCTTCATACTTTCATTATGCACCGGAGACATTAATTAATCCATAGTGCTTAAGCTTGGTATAGCAGCGTTGACGAAGTTGGAACTTATTGCTCAGTCCAGAAGAACTGGTTTTGCTTCAAGCCTAAAGACTTCCGAAGAAGATCCCACATCTCCAATCACCTCCACACATGGATTATCAAAATCAACATATCCGCCAACTTGCTCTACAGATAAACGCTCTGTCTGATATGGAGCAGAATGGCCAGTTGGGAAAACAAGGTAATTCCGCAAGCCAGCTACAGCAATTTCTGGTTCATCAAACGGTTCAAATTTTTGTCCCTCAAACTGAGCAGCTCCGTACTCAAGCATCTCTGCAGTGCCACTTGCTTCAACAGATACACCTTTTTTCACAAAATATAGCGGTGGAGTACCTCTTTTGGCTAAGCTATGCTCAAAAATATCTCCGGCTTGCAAAAGGGGTACAATTTTTTTTGCAGCCTCCAGCTGTTCATCAGTGAGCTCAGCCCAGTAACGTTGAATCCTATCTAACTCTTCTGTCGATATCTTAACAATCTCATTCACGCTCACTAAAATTCTCCTCAAAGTAATGACTGAGCACTAAACTTATTTAATAAAAATACCACAATAGTGGTATTAAGTCAATATAATGGTACAGCACACTGAACAAAGTTAGAACCAAAATTATGGCTTTAAATTAATACCACGTTTTGGTACAGGACCAAATTTGTTTTGATGATTCTGGCCAGGAATTAGACCAAGCACTAATGCAAGTGCAGGAAATAGTGCAAAAATTGTAATAAGTTCAGAGTTCTTATCAGTAACATCATTTGCTCTTTGTCTAATTACACAAAAGTAAAATGCGAAGAAAGTTATAAATACAGCTGCTTCTACTAACAGGCCAAGAATGCCAATCATGAAGTCCGATATAGAACCAGAACTAAGAAGATGCCCGGCGTTAGGTAGAAGAGACAAGAGATATGATATTACGCCTATAAAGATAGCCAAACTTAAGAACGCACCCAAATACCCTATATAAAACGATGTTCGATTAATTCTTCTAGTAAAACTGAACATTGCCTAAATTATACTATAGTTAATGCATGGTACACCCGACAGGATATCGCGCTCGAGCTTTGCTCCCGCGCTCCTTCCTGCGATGCTCGCTAGAGGAGGTGTACACTAAAGTGTACACCTCCTTAACTGCGCTTCTCGTCCGCCGAACCTAACGGTTCTCATCCTGTCTGAAATGCAAAAGTGGCTGCGCGGTGATCACTTTGGATCATCACGCCGCCACTGGTACACCCGACAGGATTCGAACCTACGACCTTCGGCTCCGCAAGCCGACGCTCTATCCAGCTGAGCTACGGGTGCTCATCAGCTCTCAGATTTGAAAGCAACAGGGGTAATTCTAGCATGTTCCAGATAAAAAAGCCAGCTCCTTAGGCCTAATAAGCCAACCTGGGCGAATCTGCTAAAATGATCACTTACGGAGAGGTGACCGAGTGGCTTATGGTATTGCTCTCGAAAAGCAGTGTGCGGGCAACCGTACCGAGGGTTCGAATCCCTCCCTCTCCGCCAAGAATAAGATCCCAAACAACCTATTTACCTGAAGACACCAGCCACTACGCAGGCACTCTAAAGGCCGACATCAAGGACGATTAAGTTTGCTGTCAAAGACCAGGCTCGTGAGCTCAGAGCCCTACTGAACTAGACGTGGCGGCTTGCGACGCGGTGGGTTCTTGCCGAGTGACGGCGGACCGGTTGGCTTAGCTGGAGATCGTGGCTTCAGGCGGTCAGCCAGGTCAGAAGCGGGCTGTGAACTAGACGGTTGAGGGCTGCGTGAGCGCGGGGCTGGTAAAGTGTCCTGCGAAGGGGCTGGCTCATTTGCTGCTACAGCATTGTCTAGCTGAGAAGCTGCATTGCGGGGTTTGGGCTTCTGAGCTTTGGCTCTGAACAGAATCACAAATATGACTACAGCAAGAACTACAAATAATATGCCGAATAACAGATTGAATTGTACCAATTGTGATTCAACCTGATGGATGAAGTCGCTGAGGGGCTGCTTGAGCTGGCTAAGCGACGGGTCGTTCAATAACTTGGCTTGCAAACGATTAACAGAGAAGTCAGCCACGAACTTGGTGGCTAATAGAATGATGCCGGCCTCCAGGATGATGATGCCAACTCGCCGTACCCCTTTGCGCCGATCACGTGACATGAACACGATACCCAAGGCAAGTAGCGGGGCTAGAACACTTAGTATGAGAGGTGCAAAAAGCGCCAGGCGGTAGGCCTTGGGCGCCACAGATAACTTCTCGTAGTATGGCTTGCTTGAGCCACCCTGCTCGCCCTGGCTAAGGTTGCTGGCCGTAATAACTGGCTTGCTTAAGAAGTCATTATTACTAATCTCTTCAGCGACTCTGGCGCTTTCGGTCTGAGGACTAAGCTCGGCTGGTCGACAATTAACGGTCAGAGGATTAGCCGGCAATTGAATCTGCTCCAATTGAGCTGAGGTACAGACTGGAATGCTGGCGAGGTGCTTGTAGGCTGCGTCACCAACTCGTTTGGCAAATTGTTGCTTAGCATCGCTCAGATCGATGACAAAGTCTGGCTTGTCTGTCTTGCCGCTTAGCCACGCGTAGTTGCTGTTAAGAAATGTATTGACGCCCTGCTCTATCAATTGGGGTGAAAATGCATCCACAGCCGCCTGGCTGACCTCAGGATCGCTAGGAGAGATTGAGCCCGAACCCCCACTATTATCGGAATTCTTGGACTGATCTAGAGCAGAAGCAACGACATGGTCATAGAGCTTGCTGTCATGAAGCCATGCCTCTAGCTTATTGGGTTGAGATAGATTGTGAACAAGATTTGCTGTAGAAGCTATGCCCACCAAGGTAATTAACAGGATAATCGATAATAGCCCCACGAAACCTTTGCGCAACCAATTCATCTGACTATTGTAATAGAAACCCGTTCAATTACGTAAATATTTTGTGAAGAGCGGTACTTATACATATCCAAGCCCCAGCCGCTTGTTTATTATCAACCTAACAAGCATGCTCGCAAGTAAGATCAGAAACCAAGCGATTATTAACAGGCCTCCCCACCGCAACACATTAATAATCGGCAACCTGGCCACGGCGTCGCGTGGATTCGGATCCTTGCTAGTGATTACGGGCTTGAAACTCTGGCGCGGAACAAGTGTAGGATTAATAGCCGAGACACCCAAGCCGTCTGGCAGGCTCACCTTGGTATTAATGATGGCGGCCGGATTAAGTGGTTTTATAACCAAGTTGCTACCTGATGCAGTAGAGCCCGAACTGCTGCCAAAGCCTGGTGGCGCTTGATCAATGAAGCTATCACAGACGTCATCGACATTGTCCTGATCAGTGTCTTGATCGGAGTTAGCGGCGCTTGGGCATGAATCAACAGTATCGGTCTGACCGTCACTGTCAGCATCGTTGTCGCTAGCAGGAACGTATATAGGCTGCGACACGTCAGTGGATTCACCAAGCTGGTTTTCACCGATAATATCGATCGTATGACCGCCAGACACACTAGCTGCTGGCATCTCGATACTTGCGTCGATGTCGCCGATATCATCACTGATGACGCGGCCAATAACTGCGCCATTAATACCATCGAGCCGTACTTCATAGCTGGTCTTGGCTTTTAATCCGGCTGTTACTCCGCTAACTTTTATAGATGCTGTATGGCCGCGCTTGACCACCTGACTGGTGATATTCGTGGCCGGAATTATGTTACTTATCTTGCGGCCAGTCTTGGGAGCTTTTAACAAAGCCTGACCGTTGTCCTTCGGGCTGGACACCGACGCGGTGACTGTAAAGTTGCGACTTTGTCTCAAAATAGCCTGCTCCATTAGGGCATGACCGAACTTGTTGGGGTGGTAACTCTCCTTGCCAAAGACCTTAAGACCT
The DNA here is from genome assembly GCA_964357905.1 of uncultured Candidatus Saccharibacteria bacterium. Classification (GTDB taxonomy): domain Bacteria; phylum Patescibacteriota; class Saccharimonadia; order Saccharimonadales; family UBA4665; genus JBBTTE01. The sequence continues at coordinate 143,482 of CAYHMQ010000001.1, read as the reverse complement.
AGCAGCTTACCGTCTTTTCCGGCCGTAACGCCGTTTAGGGCTACGTTATGACTGGCTGTCTCGCACAAACGATGCCCTGCAAACGCCTGGCTAATATCTATGTAACTAACGCTCGCTTTAGCTGCGGCTTCTTCGATCGAATCATTGAGATAGTCGATCAGCTCCTCGGCCAGTTCCAGCTCGCTTTGACTTAGATGAACGTTCAGAGCACAACTGCCCCGGCTATAAGCAATCTGAGGGTAGCCAATTACGTACAGTCGTACTCCAGGCGCCTGTGACAATAATTGTTTATAAAGAGCTGTCCAGCGAGGCTTGGTTTTGTCCACAAGCTTGAGCAACTCCAAGCGATCCTCATAGGTGTTGTAACAGTTGCTTGCACTAAGTTTTGGGCTAAACCGTGGCGTGACACAGTTTTGCAATATATTGCCAAAGCCAATGTCATTACCCCCGACTGCAACTGTGACAATTCTTGGCTGGTATTGCTGGACAAAACGCTGTTGAGCCACATACCCTGGCGCATAATTAGCCATAATTGAATTAAGTAATGTTGCTTGGTTACGCCGTAATTCGTCAAAACTGGCTACCCCGCTCACCTGCCCTCTGTAAGCTTGGTTATTGTTGCCGATATCGTTAATTACGGCGCCCGAACAGGCTACTGTGTGACTGCCTATGCTGCTGAACAGATCCCTGGTTAGGAGCACGGGGTATGAGTGTATTGAGAGATGGCACATATTGGTGTCGGTATCCGTTCCGGCCAGATAATCAAAGGCGCCTTCGCCAGAAGTGTAGGAATCGCCCAAGGCTAGATAGTCGATCAGCGAATCTATGCTATCAGTCGGCGCCAGTTCATAAATGCCACTGCCGGCAGAGTTGCTGGTCTGAGTCTCGAAGCTCAGCAGACTAGGGTTAACAAACCGAACATGCCTAACAGATTGCAGCCCGGCGATTTGCTGCCTAACAAAGGGGAAATAATCATACGCTTCACAATTCCGAGGCTTGAGATTTGCCACTTCGTCGCTGCAGGTCGTCAGATCATGAACTTTGAATGATTCGGCCACCTGGTTATAAATAGCCACATAATGACCATCGCTACTGATGGCAACTCGTGACTTAAGCAATGCTGAACTGCTCTGACTGCCAAAAGCTGGCGCAAAAGCTGTCATATCCAGAGTAGCCAAATTAATCCGTACAAATGAGCCGCCCAAAGTTTCTGCCACCAACCACTCGCCACCATCTGAGAATGCTATGGTCTGCGGGTTTATGATCAGTTGTTTGCCGCTTGGATCTTTTAGGTGCAATTCTGGGGCGGCGGTCAGTTGCCTGCCCGTCAATCTTAGTAGCAGGTCGCGCCGATCCTTAAGTGAAGCCAAGGGATTCTTATACAGGCTGATATACGAACCGCCAGTGTTAACGGCTTCCAAAGCAACTAAATTAAGTGCCTGCGGCCAGGGCGCCAACACTTGATGAGCTGAGTAAGGCAGCAGCGGCAAACCCTCATCTGTACCATTGAAGATCACAGTGTCGCTATCGCTGTCTAGCAGCCCAAAAGCCGTTGGCGTAAAGCAGCCTGTCTGCATTTGGTCGCTGTCGGCCAATCTGTAATCCGCCAGGCTGCAGTCTAAATTACTCAGGAAGTTTGGTTCATGCTGAGCGCTATCTACGGAGCTGACCCGACGCAAAGCCTTAGCGTTTGGCCGACTCCAGGCTGGCGCATTGCTATTGATGTCGGCCGTTTGTGCCCTCGCCACACTTAACGATGCAGCACACACTACAACTACAAACGACAGATACAAAAGGCGTTTCATAGTCTGCGACTATCGGCCATCTGCTGTTTGGCGGCAAGCATAAGCGAACTTAAAATCGCAAAAATTAATAACTATTTAATACGTTCTTAGAGTTTGCCCGGATTTTTCTGTTAATCCGTATGTGCTGATTAATTCCGCTTGTCACCTAACTGACCCTATATATTCACTATAGGATATATAGTGGATCGCTAGTGATCATATATGGTCACCCAACATAAAGTAAAAACCAAACCGGGCATTGGTATCCGGCTGCGCTCATTCGGCAAAGTACTTCGTGCGCATAAGGCTCATAAGGCGAGTATAATCGAGAGCATGCAAGATAGTATTTTTACCAAGATTATCAGGGGCGAGATCCCCTGCCACAAGATCTACGAAGACGACAAAACGCTGGCATTTCTGGACATTCATCCTCAAATGACTGGCCATACCCTCCTGATTCCTAAGCAACAGATTGACCAGCTCTGGGATCTACCCGAAGATTTATACCAACACCTCTGGGACGTTGCCAAGAAAATCGAGCAGCGCCTTATAGAGATTATTAAGTCACCCCGAGTTGGCGTTGCTGTAGAAGGTTTTGGCGTGCCGCATGCTCATATTCATTTGATCCCCCTGTACAAGATTGAAGATTTCAAGAAGCCTCAGGATATGAACGTCGAACCAGATCACGCCAAGCTAGCCGAACTGGCCAAAAGACTGGCTTTTTAAGGTACAATGGTGGCATGGATTTAATGTATTCTCTCTTCTTCGGAGCCGGCGTGGCGGCTTATGCCTACAGTCGAATCGGTCGTCGTGTTGGCTACGGCAACACACAGAATGTTGTTGTTGCACTGGGTGTTATTTTTGTGCTGACCACCTTATTCTTTTTCACTATTCTCAAGTTTATTCTTCATATTTAATATTCGACCTCTGATATAGCCGTTTAATGCTATTTTACTTGCCCTAAGACGTAATTATTGGTACTATATGGCTATGGATGAGAAGAGCTTAGGTAAGCAATTGCAGGCTGCACGTCAGGCTGGTGGGCTGACACAACAGCAGTTGTGTCATCAGGCGAATCTAAGCTTCTCTACCCTGACCAAGATCGAACGCGGCGCCATTAAGGCGCCTTCGATCTTTACGATTCAGTCAATTGCCGGCGCCTTAGGTGTTGGCCTTGATGAGTTGCTCGGTAACACGGTGCCAAGTAATCCCAGGAGACAGCTTCTCAAGACCAGGAGCGGCGTAAGCTTCGTTTACTTTGATGTTAATGGCTGCTTGGTGCACTTCTATCAGAGGGCCTTTGCTAAGCTGGCTGAGGCTACTGGCGCCCCTCCAGACGCTGTTGAGACCGCCTTTTGGCACTATAACGACGATGCTTGCCGCGGCACAATGAGTCTTAATGATTTTAACGCCAAACTAGCTGAGCGTCTTGGCGTGAATGAAGTTAGCTGGCAGGAGTATTATCTGGCGACTGTAGAGCCTATCGAACAGATGCAGGAATTACTGCAGTGGGCCAGCGAACGCTACAAAATCGGCCTATTGACCAATATTATGCCTGGCCTGCTAAGTGCTATGCGCCGCAATGGCCAGCTGCCTAATCTGGCTTATGACGCAGTAATTGACTCTTCAGAAGTGGCCGCCATCAAGCCTGAGGCCAAGGTCTACGAAATTGCTGCTCAAAAAGCCGGCGTAAAGCCAGAAGAGATCTTATTAATTGACGATGCCCGACCTAACTTGATGGCTGCCGAAAAACAAGGGTGGCACGTGCTGTGGTTCGATGATGCCCGACCCGATGAATCTGTTGACCGTGTCCGCGCCGCTCTAGAACCAGCCGACTAACAAGCCTAGGTGGCAAAGCGCTTGGTTTCTTGCTCGATAGACGTTAGCAACTCTTTGGCTTCGGCTAGTTGTGACTTGGTCTGCTCTACAACTTGCCTTGGAGCATTATCGACATAACTCTTGTTGCTGAGGCGGCCTTCCAGTTGCTTGATAGACTGTAGTTGCTTGTCGCGCTTGGCTTCTAACTCCTTAAGATAAGCTCGTGCAGTGCCTTGGTCAATGTCTAGCCAGCAAGCATGCTTGGTGCTGGTCAGATACAGCCCGACACCGTCACTAACTTCTGTGACGGCCTTCAGCCGACCTAGGCTTTTGATAATCTCGGCGTTCTCACTAAGGAAAGGCACGGAACTGTAATAGAGCGTCACGCCGGAGACTCGTAGTGCCTTAATGATGAAGCGAACCTCCGTTACAATGGCTTGAATTTCGCCAAAGTCGGCCGCCTGTTTGGCGTCGCTCCTGGGTACTTGCAGAAGTTCGCGGGTAGCTAGAACCGAATCATTTTCCCAAGCTAGAGTCTGCCAAATCGTCTCTGTTACGAAAGGCGCAAACGGATGCGCCAGAGTCAGGATTGCCTCCAATAGGTAAGCCAATAAAGCCTTATTCGTCTGAGCCTTGCTGGCCTCAATATACCAATCAGCAATATCGTCCCAGACGAAGTGATAAAGTTTGTCATAAGCTTCACTGAAGCGGTAATTATCTAGGTCGTTGGCGATCTTGGTCTGAGCCTCGGCCAGCTTGTGCAGAGCCCAATGATCAGCCGCCGAAACAGGCTTCACCCCTTCCCTGCTCGTCTCATCACCAATGGTGTCTTCTATGTAGCGGGCGATGTTCCAGAGCTTGTTGCAGAAATTACGGTTGGCTTCGATCTTACTCCAGCCCCAACTCTGATCATTACCCGGCGAAACGCCCATAATCAGTGCCATACGCAGGGCGTCAGTACCGTATTTGGGTATGACATCTAGGGGGTCAATAATAGAGGTTGGGCGGCTCTTGCTCATCTTCTTGCCGTCCTCAGCTCGGACCAGGCCGTGCAGGTAAACATCCTTAAAAGGCACCTGCCCTGTCATGTAAGTCGTGGCCAGAATCATACGCGCAACCCAGAAGAATAATATGTCCCAACCTGTCTCCATAACAGAGGTCGGATGATAGGCTTGGAAGTCTGGACTGCGCTCCAGTAGTTCGTCAAAAGACAGACTGTAATCTTCGGCTAGCTTGGGATCAATCAAGGTGCTCCAAGTCCATAGTGACGAGCTAAACCAAGTGTCTAGTGTGTCTGGATCTTGTTCCCATTCGTGCCAGCCCTCGCTCTTGTCGGTCGGTGGCTGGACGCCTACATAGGTCTCTTCCCTGCCGTCAGTATCGGTTCGGTACCAGACCGGTATGCGGTGACCCCACCAGATTTGACGGCTAACGCACCAATCGCGCAGATTATCTATCCAGTGGAAGTAGATCTTCTCGAAGCGCTCTGGAATCAGATCAATATCGTCGTCGCGGATAACACCTTGAAGGACTTCTTTTAGCGACTGCTTTTTGCCTTTCCATTCGACCACTTGCTTGTTGACATCAACGAACCACTGGAGGCGGATTTGGGGCTCAATAACGCCTTTGCCGCGCTCGTTTATGGCGATGTTGTGGACGTAGTTTTCGTCAACTTTGACCAACAGTCCCTTGCCTTTTAGCTTGTCGACAATCTTGCCGCGAGCTTCACCAATAGGCATGCCTTCGAATTCACCGGAGATAGGCAACAGTTTCCCGTGAAAGTCAATTATCTGTTCTTTGTCCAGATTGTGCTTCTCAGCCAGCTCGAAGTCAGCGTGACTATGCCACGGCGTGATTGTCATGACCCCTGTACCAAACTCAGGATCGGCTATTTCATCCTTAATAATCGTGGCCGTAATCTTGCCGTTGATCCACTCTGTCTCAAAAGTGTCGCCATGCTTATACTGAGCGTAGCGCTTGTCATCGGGGTGCATGACAACGTACTTGTCAGCAAACTTGGTCTCAGGACGGGCTGTGCCAATCTCAAAAGGACCGTACTTGAAGGTATAGAACTTGCCTTTTTCCTCAGTGTAAATAACCTCGTCGTCTGACACATTGGTCTCTAGATTTGGGTCCCAGTTAACGATGCGATGACCCCTGTAAATCAGGCCGTCATTATACATCCGAACGAAGGTCTCATTGACGCAGCGGCTCAAGGCTTCATCCAAGGTGTAGCGCAGGCGTGTCCAGTCGGTACTGGCGCCCATGGCGCGCATCTGGGTCAGCATTGTTTCGCGGCTACCACCTACGAACTCACGAGTGCGCTCCAAGAAGGCTTCCCTGCCGATGGCGTGCTTATCGGTGCCCTCATCTGTTAACTTCTTCTCGATGATGGCGTTAACGGCCAGGGCGGCGTGATCTGTTCCGGGCAGCCAGAGAACGTCTTTGCCTTTCTGGCGAGCGTGGCGCGCCATAATGTCCTGTAAGGTGATAAATAGCGCATGACCGATGCTCAAAGTGCCAGTCTCATTAGGGGGTGGCATGCTGATTGAGAAGTGTTCCTTAGGGCTGTCCGGGTGTGCCGTGAATGCCCCGCTCTTCTCCCAGAGGGCGTAGATATCACTCTCGTACTGCTCCGGCTCGTACACCTTCGGTAACTTCATATCCATCATCATACCACCTCTGTAATCAATCAGCCAAAGATGGTGATTTAACACGCAACAGATGACCACCAGTTTTTATAAAGTTCTCATGCTTGCATCAATAGCAATAGCGTGTAATTATGCAGAAACTAAAGGAGATAGCCATGCCACAACCTACAGAAGGAGCACCAGCTGAGCCATTACCAATTCATGAGCTAGAACAGGATTTAGTAGAACGATTAAATCATCACCCTATCAGAGATCTTGACTCAGAAGCCGAGCTAAGTGAGATTAAGGCGATGTTTAAGGTACACCTGCCTGGGTGGAACTTTAGTGTAGACAATCTGTCGGGCAATAGATACAACGTGCCCTATGACCCGGAGGTAAACGTACTGAATTTGTATCGCTATATTATTAAAGGAGAAGGCCATCATCCTGTTCATAGACCCTTTCCAGAGCCTGAATTCGAGGCGCTAGAGGATAGTATAGCGAAAATATGGACTCCTTTTAGCGATGTAGAAGATGCAACTCGGGCAGACCAAATAGAGTTTGATCTTATCTGTGGCAAGAACGTCTTGCGTCTACATGCGTTTACCAAGGAACCTCCTTCTGCAAGAATTGTAATCCCCACTTATCAGATCGAAGGGATTCTGCAGCAAGCTGGTGTTGCAAAAATGGAAATCCCTACATAGATAAATTTGGCTCTATCGTTAGAGAGTAGGGGTCAGCTGTCGGTTGCTCCAGAGAGGCCTTGAAACAGCCCAGGGCAGCTACCATGGCGCCGTTGTCAGTGCAGAGACGAGGATCGGGGTAGTCGATTGACAGGGGCAGGGCAGTGCTCAATTGCTCGCGGAGCTCAGTGTTAGCGCCCACACCACCAGCGATGATGATGCTGGTTGGTGCAAATTCGTCGTAGGCGAGCTTGACCTTATCAACGATGGTTGCGATGGCGGTGTGCTGGAAGCTAGCCGCGATGTCGGCCTTCTGAGCCTCTGAGAGGCGTTCTGGCAGCTTGATAGAAGGGAAGTCGTAACTCTCACCTACCACGGCTTGGGCGAGGCGCAAAACGGCTGTCTTAAGCCCGCTGAAGCTGAAGTCGTACTTGGCCATCTTGGCCTTAGGTAGTGGGAAGGCTCGCGGGTTGCCCTTCAGAGCCGCGGTGGCGACAGATGGGCCACCAGGGTAAGGCAGGCCAAGCATTTTGGCGACCTTGTCGAAGGCTTCACCGATGGCGTCGTCTTGGGTTTGTCCCAGTAGGTGATAATCGAAGTGATCACGGAATAGGACGAGTTGGCTATGGCCACCAGATACAATGATGGCTAAGAGAGGAAAATCGGGCTGCTTGGCGGGCATCTTCAGATCGGGCAGGGAAGTCTCGGTCAAGAAATTAGCGTAGACATGGGCTTCGACATGGTTGATGCTGTATAGCGGCTTACGGTGAACAATGGCCAGAGTTCGGGCGGCCATAACACCTATCAGCAAGCTACCGCTAAGGCCAGCACCATAAGTAACGGCAATGCCATCAATGTCCTCCCAAGAGCATCTAGCGTCGCTGAGAGCCTGCTTGATAACAGGAGTGATAGCTTCTATGTGGCTGCGTGCGGCGATCTCCGGCACGACGCCGCCGTATTGAATATGAAGCGCCATGCTGGAGGCCACCACGTTGCTCAACAGGCGCTGGCCGTCTTCGACCACGGCGGCTGCTGTTTCGTCACAACTTGTCTCAATTCCCAGTATTCTCATCACTGCTTCTTAAGAACCTTGTAGTTTTTGTCTTATTTCTTCTAGGGTTAGCCTTTGCTTTTGGAGCCGTTGTATCTCTCGCACGGTGTTAATTGTGGCTTGGTTGTACCAACGATAGCCTGATTTGCTGCGTTTGACAGTGCTGAGCAAGCCTTCATTCGTCCAGTAGCGGATTGTGCTGACTTCTTCGCCTGTTTGCTCTGCCAATTCGCCTATGCGCAAGGAGATTATGTCGTTCTTGGCAACAGCTGAAGGGTTTTTGTTGCCTAAGTAGATGTCGAGGCTGGTGTTGACGGCTTCGTAGACTACGCGCAGATAGGCTTGTTTGTCGCCTGTCTTTTGGGCTTTTTCGATACTGTTTATGTAATCTTGGCGAGTGGCGTTGCTGATAACTGCTATGGGGTAGCCCGCTTGTAGTAGCAGTAGGTTCATCAGTAGTCGCGCAGTTCGTCCGTTGCCGTCAGCGAAAGGGTGTATGGTCACCAGGCGCAGGTGGGCTTCGGCGGCGATGGTTACGGTGTTATCGTGGTTTTGTCCGGTGAGCCACTCCATGAAGCCCTCCATAAGCTCTGGCACTACAATGTGACTTGGCAGGACAACATCAGACCCGGCGATGCTAACATCTATACGGCGAAATCTACCCGCGTCTTGGCTGTTTACCTTATTCAAGATTAGTTGATGAATGGATAGCAGGTCATGCTTGGTCAGCTCTGAGCGCTTAGTCTTGGTCGCCAGCTCTTGAATGTAATCCAGCGCCTCGGCGTGGTTGACGGCTTCTAGGTGTTCGTCGAGGCTTTTGCCCTTGACGGTAAGGCCTTTCTCGATCACTAGAGCGGTTTCGCTGCGGGTTAGGGTGTTGCCCTCGATAGCATTGCTGTTGTAAGTCAGCTCTACCCGAAACCATTCTGTGAGATTCTTGAGCAAGGCCGCGTCCAACGGCCTCTTGGCATCAAGCTTACGCTTCTTATCAGAGATGATTGCTAGTAATTGGTCGAGACTTTGTGCCATAATATTTCAAGTATAACTTAAGACTTTAGGTTTGGTCAATAGTAAGTCTAAAGTTGGCCTGTTTGTTGGGCAAATCTGGCTGCGGCTATATACTTTAAGCAATGAGTTTTAGAAGTTTGGTCAAGAAGTTTATACCAAGGGGGCTGTTCGTGGCGATTGAGCCGTATGGGCATTTGGCCGAGGCCTTTTTGTTCAATCTTATTAATGGCTTCCCGGCGCGTGGCATGAAGGTTATTGGTGTGACCGGCACCAACGGTAAAACCAGCACGGCCTATCTGATTCATCGTATGTTGCAAGATGCAGGTTACAACGCTGGGCTGATGACCACTGTGGCTTGGGGCGTAGGTGATGATATTCAATCACAAATTCACCACTACACCAACGTACCTCTGCCCGAAATGATGCAGCGCCTTAAGAAGATGCGGGCGGCCAAGATCGATTGGCTGGTGCTGGAGACAACGTCGCAGGCCTTGGCTCAAAACCGGGTTTGGGGCATTCCGTACTCGGTGGCGGTAATGACCAACGTGACGCACGAACACTTGGATTATCATGAGACTTTTGAGCGCTACCGTGACGCCAAGCGCAAGATGTTTAAGCTGGCCAACGGCAATCGCCGCGGCTTGCGCACCGGTATTATAAATGCCGATGATCCCAGTGCAGAGCTGTTCGCACAAGATGTCCAAAGCTCTCTTGCATATGGCATAGGCAATGGCGACATCTGGGCTACGGATATCAAGTCTACACCCTCGGGCAGCCAGTTCACGGCTCAGACCAAAGAGCTGCAGCTCAATATTAAGACCAACTTGGCGGGCAGCTTCAACGTCTACAATTCATTGGCAGTAGTTGGTGTTGGCCTGGCCTTAGGCTTGAAGCCGGAACAGATAGAGCGGGGAATTGCTGCTCTCGAAGCTGTAGCCGGCCGCATGACCAATATTGATGAAGGTCAATCCTTCGATGTCATTGTTGACTACGCTCACACTCCAGACAGCTTCGAGAAGCTTTTCAAAGACCTCAAGCCAGTCGTCAAAGGCAAATTGATTGTTATGTTTGGCTCGGCTGGTCGCCGTGACGAAGCCAAGCGAGCGGTGCAGGGCGAATTGGCCGGCAAGTACTGTGACGAGGTTGTACTAACAGAGGAAGATGACCGCGACATTGATGGCGTGGAAATCCTGAATCAGATAGCCGCTGGCGCCGCCAAAGTCGGCAAGGTCCGCGACACAGACCTTTTCCTAGTACATGATCGCACCGAAGCCATTAACTTTGTGCTTAAGCGGGCAGGCAAGGGCGACACAGTATTACTCCTAGGCAAAGGACATGAAGTCACAATTGAGCGTGAAGACCGCGAAGATCCTTGGGACGAAGTCGCCACAACCCGCCAGGCCTTGAAAAATTTGTAAAAATGTTCTATACTACATCACTAAATGTTCTCACGTAGCCTAGAATTAGTATCCGTTAATATGGCGCTTGACCATGGCGATCCAGAAGAGCGCTGGCGATTGTTCGAAACGGCCTGTCTTGAGTTGCCAAGACGACCGGATATTATTGCGATTCAGGAAGTGGCCTGGGAGCCGGGGGCGATGGCGCTTAATTCTCTGCGTTTGCAGCTAGGGTCTGATTACAAATTAGAATTGGGACATGTCTACGAAGGCCAGGAGGATCAAAAAGGTGCCGCCGTGCTGACTCGTGTGCCCATCAAGACAAGCCAAACAGTCGCACTAAAAGGTACGAAGAAACATGCTCAAGTCGTAGGGTTCGGTGGCGAAGGCGCAAGCAATTTGGTGCTGGCCAATCTTCATCTCGAGGCTAGTCCGAAGGATGAACTTAGACGTGCCTATAAACTTGCCGAGCTTGTTGACTATCTAGAAGCTGGTTACGGGTTAACGCCGCAAGCGATAGCCGGTGACTTTAACGCCTTGCCTTGGTTTCCTTCGGTCAGGATGATGAGGCTATTGGGTTTTAAATCTGCTTTTGAAGCAGTGCACGGCAGCGAGGCCTCTCACACCTATCCGACACCTTTGTCGGCCGAAGAAATGCTTACTGGCAATTTCTCCATGCCGCACCAATTTCGCTCTCTTCGTACAGCGGCTCGAATCTTGTCCGCCGTGGGCGTTATAGGCGAACACCAAAGAAGCGCTTCAGGACTGACGAGATATCCAGTTGACTTTGTGTTTACCAAGGGCACGGTCGCGCCATTGGACGCTGGCTTGATTCATGATGATACCAATGGCAGACGGCCGTTTTCGGATCATTATGGCATCAGAACGACCTTGCAATTAGCCTAACCCTGTCTGACATCAAGTATGGCTTGACCTAATTCTGGCACTCTAGTATATTGAGTGCTAGAAGCAGGTGTTTTTGGCGAGGAAACAGCTGATGTTATACCAACCCTAACGGAGGATTCAATATGAGTGCACCATTACAGCCCTTGGGCGACTATGTCGTTGCTGTAGGGGAAGAAGCTAAGTCTAAGACGGCCAGCGGTCTGTATCTGCCAGATAACGCTCAAGAAAAGCCCAAGACTGCCAAAGTCGTAGCCGTTGGCGCACAGGCCAAGCAGATCAAGATCGGTGACCGAATTATCTACAAGAGTTACAGCAACACCGATGTTAAGGTCGAAGGCCAGGACTACATTTTAATCAAAGAAGAAGACGTCCTCGCGACGGTTAAATAGGAGGATTTCAAGTGGCTAAGAAAGTATTTTATGACAACGATGCCCGCAAGCGCGTACTGGGCGGTGCGGAGATTCTTTATAACGCGGTTAAGACAACTATGGGACCCAAAGGGCGTAACGTGGTTATCAGCAAGTCTTTTGGTGCTCCGACGATCACACATGACGGCGTGACAGTCGCCAAAGGCGTTGAGCTAGACGATGTTGATGACGAAACGTTGGGCTACAAAGTCGGTGCCGAACTTATCAAGCAAGCCGCCTCCAAGATGAATGATATTGCTGGCGACGGCACAACGACCGTAACCGTTCTGACCTATCACATTCTGAACGAGGCCAACAAGCTGATTGCTGCCGGTCACAACCCAATGCTGCTGCGCAAGGGTCTGGAAGCTGCCTCCAGCGATGTAATTGCCAAGCTTGGCACGTTGTCTGAGAACATTCAGGGCAAGAAGTCCCGCGTGGCTGAAGTTGCTACTATCTCTGCTGGCGACAAGCAGATCGGTGATCTGATCGCAGATGTTATCGACAAGGTTGGTAAAGACGGCGTTGTAACTGTCGAAGAAGGGCAGGGGTTATTGCTGGAATCCGAAGTTGTCGAAGGGTTTACCTTTGACCGCGGCTTCGTTAGTCCTTACATGGTGACTGACACGGCGCGAATGGAGGCTGTCTATGACAAAGCTGCTGTCGTAATTACCGATAAGAAGATCACTAGCATCCAAGAATTTCTACCTCTACTTGAGAAGCTGGCTCAATCAGGCAAAAAAGACTTAGTCTTGATTGCCGAAGACGTTGAAGGCGAAGCTATGGGTACGCTGATCTTGAACCGTCTAAAAGGTGTGTTTAACACCGTAGCTATCAAGGCTCCAGCCTTTGGTGACCGGCGCAAGGATGTCTTGAACGACATTGCCATCTTGACTGGTGCGACCGTCATTACTGAAGACCGTGGTATGACTTTCGAGAACGTTGATCTCGACGTTGTTGGCTCAGCCCGCCGTGTCATTGTTAATAAGGACGAAACAACCATCATCGAAGGTGGCGGCACACCAACCGAGATTGCTGCCCGCATCAAGCAGATTAATGCTCAAGCCGATGCCTCAACCAGCGAATACGACCGTGAAAACCTCGAGAAGCGCAGCGCAGCCCTCAGTGGCAAAGTTGCTGTCATCAAAGTCGGCGGTGCGACTGAGACTGAGATTGAAGAGAAGAAGTTCCGTGTCGATGACGCCGTTCACGCCGTTAAGGCGGCTCTGGCCGAAGGTGTTGTAGCCGGTGGTGGCGTCACGCTGATCAACCTGGCGGAAGGTGTTAAGCTTTCCGCTGCAGAATGGGGAACAGGCTCAGGGCTAGAGTCAGTTGTAGCCGGCAAGTTCCTATTAAAGAACGCTTTTGAGCAGCCATTTAGAATTCTGCTAACTAACTCTGGTTTGAATGCTGACGAATGGCTGCCACAAGTCAAGGCCGGTAAAGCTGGCTTTGGTGTTAATGTTAACGACCCAACAAAACTTGTTGATCTTAAGTCAAAAGGTGTTGTTGACCCAGCTCGTGTAACCAAAGAAGCCATCCAGAACGCTGTCAGTATAGCTGGTACGGCCATGACCATGGGCGCTCTAGTAGTTGACGTTCCTAAGGAAGAAAAAGCCGATGCCCCGGGAATGGGTGGCATGGGCGCAATGATGTAGCCATCCGCTTCAACTCCTCACATGACAGAAGCCAAACCCGAACCACTTAGTCCCGATGTTTTTCCTGCCGACAGGTATGTTTTTACACATCCCGTTGTGCGGCACTCTGCCATGATAGCGGGCTACGGCTACGAATTAGAAACTCGGGATAGGGTTTTCCTTAAGGCGAGAGACGCTGGCGATGATGGTTTTGGAACCGTAAGACTAGAGCGTGAAGCCAACGTTTTGGAAAGCCTGTCTCATGATCAAATTCCTCATCTAATTGAAGCCCATCTTGAAGGCAAAACACCTTTTATAGTAACCGAAGCCATGCCTGACGATCCTTTCCTGAGGGGCAGGAGGTTTTTTGCTCCAGATTTTGCTGCTCGATTAGCCCTATCGATTGTTGATCCGCTTGAACATGTTCATGATAAGAGCATAACTCACAGAGACATCAAGCCTGGAAATCTAACAATGCTAGGAAGTGCCGAGGTCGGCTTGTTAGACTTTGATCTGGCGCTGACTGAAGAGGAAAGAGTAGCGCGAACCAAACAGCCGCATTATTTTGTGGGTACGCCTAGATACGCAACACCCGAACAGGCCTACGGTGGAGATATAGCTTCCACCACTGACATATATGCGGCAGGTATAACCCTGTTTGAACTGCTGACGGGGCGGGTGCCTTACGAGGGCGCAACCCTCAGTGAGGTATGTAGGAAGTGGCATGACGGTTCGACAGTCGACTATAGAAATGGTGATGGCGACGATATACCCGAAGCATTGGCGTTTATTATTGAAAAAGCTATTAGATACAAGCCTGATCACCGCTACCAATACGCTGGTGAAATGGCTGAAGATCTCGAGCGTTACTTAGCAAGCGCGATACCCTTATAGCAAGCAGTCAAAAGTCTAACTGTGCGGCGTCGTGAAGTAGTTGATTTCGTTAACGATGTCGAGCAGGGCTTGGGCGCGGACTTTTTCATCCTTGATGCCGTGGGCTGATTCGTAAGCCTTCTTAACCAGGTCTTGATTGTCGCTGGCTTGTATCAGCATCATGATGGTTTTGAACTTTTCTTCGGGGGTTTGATCCAATTGATCAATCAGGGGCGCAAGCTCATTCAAAGCGTTCTGCTTGATATCAATTAATTCACTAGAAGTGGTGTCTAGAATATCAACAGCTGGAGTACTGGCAACTGGAGCTGGCCCAGTACCGAACGCTTGATAATCCAATGGCTTAGGAAAGCCACCAGCCGGGGAAACAATATCGTTTGGGTCGACTGAAGGAGCGGCTGGCTTATCGGCTGGTGGTGGTCCAGGATGTTGCCAGGCTGGAGCGTCAGTTAGATAAGGCGCAGTGGTAGACTGCTCATTCGCTTGAGAGTCAGGATCGGCCACGGTTGGGGGGTTCAGTGGCGCTTGCTGACCGGCTGACTGATCTACGGTATTATCGGTCATATCCTGAGCCGCTCCGTCATTAGTGTCATTACCATCGCCCGGTTGAGACTTATCGTCTTGGTGCCCAAACATTATTCCCCCTAAAACGCATTTATACTTAGGTTATACTATATACAATTCGGTTGCAAAATCATAAGCACTTTGGAGGATAAATGTTGGACGATCTTAAGTTAATTCATGAACGTGACGTGGCTGACACTCTGGGAATTGCTGAGAGGCAGTGGGAGCAACTGGCTCAGGAGTTTGAAACTTCACAAGCCCCCGTGGACGTTGACAACATTGTGTACGGCGGCATGGGCGGCTCAGCTCTAGCGGCTGTCGTTAGCGCCAGCTGGCCTGGTTACAGATTGCCTTTTGAGATAGTACGCGGTTATGACATTCCCGAGTATGTGTCAGAGCGGACGTACTTCGTGGCTGCCAGCTACTCTGGCAATACTGAAGAGACCATTAGCGCGCTTGAACAGGCCGAAGCCAAAGGCGCCAAGATTGCTGTTATCGCTGGCGGTGGCAAGCTAGCTGAGATCGCTCGCGACAAGGGTTATCCTCTGGCCATGTTGCCCAAGGCCGAACAACCTCGCTACGCAGTGTTTTATAACCTCAAGGCTTTGCTGTGTCTTCTGGTGCAGGCAGGCTTGGCCGACAGCAACGTTATTGAGGAGCTAGAAGGCTCGGCTGAGTTCCTCAAGGCAGCTGTACAGCCCTGGTTGCCGACTGTTCCAACGGCTAATAATCAGGCCAAACAGATCGCTCTGGAATCGATTGGTAAATCAGTCGTTGTTTACGCTGGGCCTAAGCTGTTTCCAGCGGCCTACAAGTGGAAAATCAGCTTCAACGAGAATGCCAAGCAAGTCGCTTGGACTAACCAATACCCTGAGTTTAATCACAATGAGTTCATGGGCTGGACCAAACAGCCTGTCGATAAGCCGTACGCCGTAATTGACTTGCGCAGCAAGTTGGAGCATCCAAGGGTACAGAAGCGCTTCGAGGTGACTGAACGGCTGCTGTCAGGCATGAGGCCAGCACCAATCGTAGTCGAAGCTGAGGGTGAAACATTATTGCAGCAACTGCTCTGGGTGATTGCTCTGGGTGACTTTGTAACACTGTACACTGCCTTGTTGAACGGTCTTAACCCGGCGCCAGTTGAGTTGATCGAAAAATTTAAGAAGACATTGGATGAATAATATGAGCGACCAAACACCACCACAGTTCGACACTACTAATTTCAGCACCGACTCCTACGTTAAGCGGATTGATAAGCCCTGGGGTTACGAACTGCACTGGGTGCCAGCCGACGCACCATACATGGGCAAAATCATTCACATTAACGAAGGTGCCAGGCTTAGTCTGCAGATTCATGACGAGAAGCAAGAAAGCTGGCTGGTTATTAATGGTAAGGCTGCCGTAATGTGGGAAAATGCCCAGGGCGAATTGATACAAACTGATCTCGAGGCAGGGCAGGGTTACAGCACCAAGCTTGGCCAGCGTCATCGTCTAATTGGTGTGACTGACTGCGACGTAGTGGAGGTTTCTACCCCAGAACTAGGTACAACTTGGCGACTCGAAGATGACTACGCTCGTCCGCACGAGACACCAGAGCAACGCGATCTTGAGCGCAGTTAAGCCGCCGTGTGGCTATCGGCTTCAGTGTGGTCTCACACGGCAGCTTAGTATGGGTTAAACAGCAGCTTGGTATAATTAGGGAACTATGGTCGAGTGGCGGTCACCCCGCAGCCAGTATATTCTTGCTCTAGGAGCATCTACGTTAGTCAGTGTAGGTCTGTTCGGCTATGGTGCGCTGCGCAACCACAGCCTGGGCTACAGCTATCTGGTGTGGAATCTGTTTTTGGCTTGGTTGCCGCTGCTTTTTGCCATCTGGCTGATAGCCGTTTTGCGTCGCAAATTATGGTCGAGCTGGGAAGGTCTAGGTGCCACTTTGCTGTGGCTAATTTTCTTGCCCAATAGCTTTTATATGATCAGTGACTTCATCCATCTGCAAGATGTGGGACGTGTTGATGTGCTATACGACACGCTGATGTTCACTTCATTTATATATACCGGCGTGGCACTTGGTTTTAGTAGCCTGTATCTAGTCAATCTGCAGCTTAAGCGTCGCTTGTCACCTCGAGCCTCGACAGGCTGGATAGCCGGTACATTACTGCTATGCAGTATTGCGGTGTATATTGGTCGAGATTTGCGCTGGAACAGTTGGGATATCTTGACCAATCCTGGCGGCCTACTGTTCGATGTCTCTGATCGTTTGCAACACCCGGCAACCTATCGGCAAATGCTGCTGACGATCATTAGCTTCTTCATACTGCTAGCGAGCATGTATGGTCTGATGTGGTGCGGTGCCCGATTAATACGACAGCCCAAGCTCTAGTAGCTTGACAGGCGACCCCCATTCAACTAAACTTTTTAGAAATTAAGTTGATTTTTTGATAAAAATTAATGATTTTTGAAACAATAATTCAAATATTTTGATAAATCCATGACACTAAAGCATAAAAAGTAGTAATGCCACTAGCCACCGAAACAGTTATAACGCCTGGCTATGATCAGGAGCTGGCCGAACACAAAAGAGCAGAATTAGAAAAATTATTTCCGGGAGCGGGTTTATACATTAATCAATTTCTTAGGTTCACCGGAGCGCTGGTGTCGGAGGAGTTTGAGCCGGTTGAATTCCGGCCGGAGCGCTTTGCGGTCATTAAGGCTAGTGGCGGCATAGCCGAACACCAAGATGAGCTTGAAGAATTCGCAGATACTGTAGCTGTCTTAAATATTTTTGGCTTGCCGACCACTGTTGTCCATGGTGCGGGTAACCAGATTGATAACAAATTGCTCGAGAGAGGAGTGGTTTCGGCCAAGAACCCCGACGGTACAAGGATCACGCCAATAGAAGATATGTGGGCTGTCGAGGAAGCGCTGCAAGAGGTTGGTGATGTGCTGGAGCGGGCGCTGGTTGAACGAGGCGCGGCCATCGAGCGCCCTGAGGGTTTGTTCGTTGTGTCGCTTAGCAATCCCGAAGACCTCGGTTCGGTTGATAATGTAGTGCACTTTGGTACTGACAGAGTCCGGCAGGCAGCTCGAGCTGGCAGAACCATCTTAACTAGTTGCCGCGGCGAAATGATTATGCCTGGCGGTGCTGTTCGAGCGGTTAATGCCAATGCTGATATTACCTGGACAGCAGCCAACGCGGCTTTGCGCCCTTGGAAAGCCATATCACTAACTAAGGAACGAGGCATTATTGACCCCGCAACTGGCGAGCCAATATCTGACCTTAAGTCTGCTGAAGTAATTCGGAGAATAGACTCAGGTGAGATAACCAAAGGTGCAGTGGTCAAGGCCAGGGGAGCTGTCGAGCTGGCCCAAGAGCACAAAATTGACGACGTTGTAATCTTGCATTCTCTTGACTTCAAAAGAGAGCTATTGACTGAAGAGGGCGCCGGAACTGATATTCACGCCTAAAAAGTGCAGCTGGCCCACAGTCCTAATCTGTTACACTAAGTGCAATGAAAGACGTTTTGGAACAAAAAATTGCCGATGCTTGCCAGGCATTGTTTGCTGTTGGGGCTAAAATTGAGCTGACACGCCCTGAGGAGCAATTCGGCGACTTTGCTACCAATATAGCGCTGCAATTGTCCAAGCAACTGGCCAAAAATTCCCGCGAAATCGGTGAAACTTTGGCTGCAAAGCTGCATGAGACTCTGGCCGAGCAGGTAGCCGAAGTATCAGTAGCCGGCCCAGGCTTCATCAATCTCAAACTAACTGACACGGCTCTGAGCGAGGCCTTGCAAGCCAAGCCCGCCCAACCATTAGTTGATCAGACTATTGTCATAGAACACACCGATGCCAACCCATTCAAAGCCTTTCATATTGGTCATGCCTATTCCAACACCATAGGCGTTAGCGTAGGACTATTGCTCCAAGCCGCTGGAGCTACAGTTCACCAAGTTTCCTACCATGGCGATGTCGGCATGCACATAGCTATGGCGGTCTGGGCGCTTAAAAAAGCCTATGACAAAAACCCAGCTATCTTAGATGACAACCAGCAGTTAACGGGTGCTAGGTTAGCAACTTGGCTTGGACAGTTCTATGCAGAAGGTGCCACGGCATACAAGGATAATACGACGGCCAAAGAACAGATAGAATCGACCAACAAGCTGATCTACAACCAACAAGACCAAGACGTCAATAAGCTTTATGAATGGGGCAAAGCCAGGAGCTTCAAATACTTCGGCTTCTTATATGATGAACTTTCGTATGATGACGGCCAGCAGCGTATAGAAGTTGCCTTTGAGAAGGAGTACATGGAGAGCCAAACTGGCGTTATCGGCAAGCAGGTAGTTCAAGAGCACGTCGGGAGTATATTCAAGAAAAGTGACGGTGCAATCGTCTACGAAGGTGAAAAAGTCGGGCTTCATACCCGTGTGTTCATTAATAGCCAGGATCTGCCAACTTACGAGGCTAAAGAAATCGGCCTGGTCTTAGAAAAACAGAAGGACTACCCAGACGCCCAGCAGTTCATAGTTATAACTGCTAACGAAATCGATGAATATTTCAGAGTTATGAAGGCTGCTATTACGGAGATAGATGCTGAACTAGGCGATAAGCTACGGCATGTTTCGCACGGCGTCGTCAGATTATCATCTGGCAAAATGTCGAGTCGAACTGGCAAAGTCGTGCAGTTTATAGATATACTCGAGGAACTAAAGGCTGCGATTCATAGTGAATATCCGAAGGCAGACACTAAGCTTATAGCCAACGGAGCGCTCAAGTACTCGTTCCTCAAGCATAGACTGGGTTCGGATCTCATCTTTGATCTGGAGGATTCAATCAGTCTTGATGGCAACAGCGGTCCATATCTGCAGTACGCCCATGCTCGAGCACGTTCAATACTACGCAAGGCCGGCGATGCTGCGCCCAAGAGTCCGGCTGCATTTGAGCCAGGAGAGCGTTCATTAGCGCGCAAACTGGCGGAATATCCAGAAGTAATTGATAAAGCCGCCGCCGAACTAATGCCGCATTACATATGTACATACTTATACGAATTAGCGCAGGTTTTTAACCGGTTCTACGAAGCTAACCGGGTTATTGATGATCCGCGCCAACCCGAGCGACTTAGCTTAGTGAGCCAATATGCCGAAGTCTTGAAGCAAGGGCTTAGACTTCTTGGTATTGCGGCTCCCGAACAGATGTAGGATAATCATAAGCAAGTATGGCGAGGCGTAACAACTCCAAGATCAACACTGTGATTAGCCCTAGCGGTCAGATTCGTTTCGAGCAGCCTAAGAGCAGTCGGCAGAAAAAATCCAGGCTTGCCGGTATTGAAGCCTCTGATGTGAATCCCGTTCAAGGCTTCACGGAATTCTTACGCGAATACACCGTAGTTAGTGTTGCTGTAGCCTTCGTAATCGGTCTTCAGGCACAGGTTCTAGTCAAGCAGATCGTTACCAGCTTCATTGATCCGCTATTTAAGCTTTTGTTTGGCCAAGCCCTTAGCTTACGTACTTTTACTCTGCAATTTCGTGAACGGACAGCTGTCTTTGATTGGGGCGCCTTTGCCTATTCATTACTAAACTTCTTATTCGTACTGGCCGCCATATATGGGTTAGTCAAATTCTTGAGTTTGGACAAATTCGACAAGCCCAAGAAAAAGAGCTAAACGTGGTCAGAAAAAACTAACACCCGCTGTCGGTGTAATACTTGGTGCCCCACGTGGCCATTTGTTTGAGAACAGGCTGAAGGTCATGACCCTTGGTAGTCAAAGTATATTCAATTCTAGGTGGTACCTCGGCAAAGCTCTTCTTAGTAATAATGCCGTGAGCTTCCAGATCATCAAGACGCTGACTCAGTGTCCGCGGATTGATATTGCCGACAGATTTTTCTAGTTCGCAGAAGCGCTTCGATCCTTGTAAAAGGTCTCGTAGGATAAGAGCAGTCCACTTATTGCCAATGATTTGCATGGCACTAGCGATGCAGCCGACATGGGGCTCGATTGGTTTAATAACAGGAGGTTTGCTCATAGTGGTAGTTTTCATACTATACTTAGTATACCATCGATAGCCGATTAGTGTTCATTCACTTATCTTGTATGCAAAGAGTGAACGAGAATTAGCTGCTCATTGATACATATATAATCGGTACACTAAGTATGCGTAATGACACACTTAGTGTATCAGTTATATACCCTTCAATATTACTAGTGCTAGACTAGGCGTACTTTCCGACTCACTCTGCTAAAAGCGAACGTTGGAAAGCATAGATATGGTTTTGTTTGTATGGTTTATAATTATTGCCAATGAGAGTACCAAAAACGTTGCAGTTATATCTGCTGGAAGAGCTTGGGGATCATCCAGAAAAGATAGAACTGATTATGATGATGGCCGATATTGCGACCATCGGCAAGCTAATCTCGGCCAGCACCAATCGTACTGGTCTGACTGATGTTCGGGGCTTGGCCGACAGCACCAATATCCAAGACGAAACCCAGGCCAAGCTCGATATCTACACCAACGACCTCTGCAAAACTTACCTAAGTGGCACAGGTCTGTTCGCGGCTATAGCCAGCGAAGAGGAAGACACTGTCGTCGATCTTAAGAACCCTGAGGGCAAATATGTGATTGCCTTTGATCCGCTTGATGGCAGCAGCAATATTGACGTTAACGTCGGTGTCGGCACCATCTTCTCAGTTCATAAGAAGCTTGATGACGTGCCAGCTGGGGATGAGAAGCAGTTCTTGCAGAAGGGCAGTGATCAAGTACTAGCTGGCTATGTTCTGTATGGTTCAAGTACGGTGTTGGTGTTTAGCTGGGGCGATGGCGTTCATGAGTTTACGCTAGACAACGACCTCGGCGAATTTGTCCTTAGCAATGATCACGTCAAGATACCGGACGACCATCCCTATTACAGCTTCAACGAGAGCTACGCTTCATATATAAGTGCTGATGACCAGGCCTATCTCGCCAAGGTCAAGGCAGCGACCAAGAGACTACGCTTTGTGGGCGCATTTGTGAGTGATTTTCATCGCAATCTTCTCAAGGGAGGATTGTTTTTTTATCCAGCTCTAGACACGTCTGGCGGCCAGAATTATAAGGGCAAACTGCGGCTTAATTATGAGGTCAAACCGCTGGCTTTCTTGGCCGAACAAGCCGGTGGATCAGCGGTAGCTGAAGGACAGAGAATTCTGGATATTGTGCCAACTGAGCTGCATCAGCGGGTATCGGTTACCATAGGCAACACTGACTTAGTTAATCTAAAATAAGGAGATAAACATGCAATACGAAGAACAGCTCAAGACAACCGCCAAGGCCATGGTGGCTGCCGGCAAAGGCTTACTCGCGGCTGACGAAAGTGCCCCCACTATTGCTAAGCGTTTTGACTCGGTTGGAGTTGAGAATACGGAGGAGAAGCGCCGTGATTATCGCCAACTACTGCTGACAACCGAAGGTGCTGAGAAATTTATTAGTGGCGTAATTCTCTTCGATGAAACTATTAGGCAGGCGACTGCTGATGGTCAGCCTTTTGCCGAGGCGCTTAAGGCCAGGGGGATAATTCCCGGTATAAAAGTCGATATGGGTGCCAAAGATTTGGCGCTTCACCCTGGCGAAAAAGTGACTGAAGGTCTTGATGGACTGCGTGAACGCTTCGCGGAATATGCTTCTATGGGTGCCGGATTCGCCAAGTGGCGAGCAGTTATCACAATTGATGGCGACCGCACACCAACTGTGGCTTGTCACAAGGCCAACTCCCACGGCCTGGCGCGTTACGCCGCCTTAGCTCAAGAAGCCGGTATTGTACCTGTTGTCGAACCAGAAGTCTTGCTCGACGGCGACCACTCAATCGAGCGCTGTTACGATGTTGTGTCTGAGACGCTTGATGTGCTGTTTGCGGCGCTGAAGAATCAAGATGTGCTGATGGAAGGCGTAATTCTCAAGACTAGCATGGTGTTATCTGGCAAAGATGCCGCCAACCGCGCTGATGTGCAGACTGTGGCCGAGCAAACTGTCAAATGCCTCAAAGAACATGTCCCAGCCGAACTTGGTGGTGTCGTATTCTTATCTGGCGGCCAAACCGACCTCGAAGCCACGGCGCATCTAGATGCCATGAACAAAATCGGTGGCATGCCTTGGCCATTGTCATTCTCCTACAGCCGCGCTATCCAGAGTACTGTACTGCAACTGTGGGCTAAGGGTGACTCAGAGGCAGCCGCCGCAGCTTACCTCAAGCGTGCTGAAGCTAACAGCCTGGCATCTCTGGGCAAGTGGTCTGAAGAATTCGAGTCCAAATGATAGACAAGAAGGCCGTGCCGACCAAGTTGCTCTGGGTTGATCTGGAAATGACTGGTCTTGATGCCAAGAATGACGTTATTCTAGAAGTAGCGGCTGAGGTTACGGACTTCGACTTCAAGACCCTGGCTAGCTACGAAGCAATTGTCCAGCAACCCAAGGAGACGGTCATTGATCGCATGCAGAAGAATAATTGGTGGGCTAATTATCCAGATAACCGCGACGAATTTGTACGCAAAATGGACACTGCCAAGCCAAGCAATCAAGTGGAGCAAGAGCTAATTACCTTGATCGAACAACATTTTGGCGCTGAGCCAGCCGTTCTGGCCGGCAATAGTATTCATAACGACCGTAATTTCATCAAACAATGGTGGCCTCAGTTCGATCTCAAACTACACTACCGGATGCTCGACGTCAGTGCCTGGAAGGTGTTAATGCAGGCCAAATACGATGTAGGGTTCGAGAAGAAGGAAGTTCATCGTGCCTTCGACGATATCCAGGCGTCTATTGCTGAGCTGCAACACTATCTGGAATGGCTCAAAGCTAATAACTAGGGCTTAAGAGAACTGGATTTGGCTGTCGCCGATTCGCTTGGGCGAGACCCAATGGCTAGATACTTGAGTTCGGCCGAGAGCTTGCTTGTAATTAGCTATGCAACGGAAGATGGCAGCCAATTGCACCAAGTTCATTAGGTAAAAGATGAAGTACATGGCTGGTGTGTATAGGCTCATTTTGACCTTCTTGCCGAAGTTCATATGCTCATCTGGCCAAACATTTAGCAGCAGGTAAACGGTAATTGTCATATAGGCGCCGATGACCATAGAAGGATTTAGTAAGAGATAGCAGACATAGATAACATAACCAACTGCCAAAGGCTCGAGTAGGAGCATAATTTCGCCCAAGAAGGCCATCGGTAGACGGTAGAAGGTCAGGCCGCGGCTGTAGCGTTTGTTGGTATTGCCGACTAGCGCGCGGTATTTAATCAGGTTCTGTAGACCGCCAAGCTTCCAGCGATAACGCTGACGAATCAGAGCCTTGAAGGTCTGAACGCCCTCAGTCATGGCCAGCACGTTAGCGGCGTAGATAATACGGTGTTCACGGTTGCCCTCGGCGACAACTTTGAGGCTAAGACCGATATCCTCGGTTGTTGTGTCATTGTCGTAGAAACGAACTTTTTTAAGCATGTCACGGCGATAAGTTGAAGCTACGCCGCCAACGATGTACTCACTATTAATAACCGAGAAGAATTTCTTAGAACGATAACCGACCATGTGTTCAAACTTTTGCAGTAGTCCTAGTACCGTTAAGCTATCTAGGATACGCACATTGGCAGCTACGCCAACCACGCGCGGATCGTCGAAGTAGCTAACGGCATTAGTTATACTCTTGCGGTGCAACACTGAGTCAGCGTCCAGGGTCATCACTAACTCGCCATTAGCGCCGCGTCGCAGGCCATGGTTAAGCGCTTCGGCTTTGCCGCCGTTATGTTGCTTGTACATAAGGCGAATATTGCGATTAGGGTACTTCTCAATGTATTGCCTGACCAGTCGTTTGGTATTATCGGTTGAAGCATCGTCAATCACTATGATTTCCAGCTTGCGGTAGGTGTTCTTGCGTACTGAGTCTAGGCATCGAATAATGCCTACTTCTTCGTTATGAGCTGGTATTAGAACGGTCACCAGCGGGCGCAACTTGTGATGAGATCGCTTAGGCGAACGGGCTTGGCGTCGATACTGCCAAATATCGTAGAAGTTAGCACCAGTTAGATAGAGCCCCAAATGAATAATATCTATAACGCTGATAGCTACAAACAGGTAGAACAAAAAGTGCAAAAACATCGGCTATACCACCTGCGCCAGCTTAAAAACGAATAAACTACGGTTCTGATACCAGAAGCCAGAGCAAGTTTGCAGCGTTAATATAGGCGGTCCTTGATAATCGAAAAGGGAACTATCAGTTGGCTTAACGTCGTGACGGCTGACCATTTTATAAACAAATTTATGATTATTGGCGGTAGTAATGATGGCTTCGTCGCCAGATTTGGCTTGCAGCAGTTTGTAGAATACTTCTGGGCGATTATGACCGTATATAAAGGTATTACCACCAGCATCATTGGGCCTAGGCGTAATAGTCGCATATTCGGCCTTGGTTGTGCTGAGACTCCAAGTCTGAGAAGCCTTGTTGTAATAGCCGGGCTCAACTTCTATTGATATATTAACCGCCGGTAAGTCAATGTGAGTTGGCATGCCGCTAACAGTTGCTTGCTTGCTAGCCGTTACTTGATGAATTGATTGAGCGAACAAAGGCTGTGAATTACGATTCTGAAAGTATTGGATCAGATGCTGGGAACTAAGCAACAGGCCGGCCAACACGAAGAAGAGGCCAACAAAGAAGAAAAATCGTAAGTTTTCGCGTTTCATATTCATAGATTTCATTAAAAAAGAGGCGACGAATATCAATTGATATCCATCACCCTCTCTTTTTGCTGACTTGCTGACTTAGGCCTTGTAAGCCCGTTGTGCAACAAGACGAGCAATGCTTGAAAGCAGTATGACTCCACCGATCACAATGCTAACGATTGAAGCAACCAATAGAAGTTGGTTACCGCCTGTGTTTGGCAGAACAACAACACCTGCTGCAGTTGTAGCTGCTGATGTTGCGCCGCCGCCTTTGCCTCCGTACATAGTACGTCCTCCGTTATTAACCAAGAATCCGGGGGTCATTAAACACACCTGCTCACGTGTGACAGGTGTACAAAGACACAATTACCCGAACCCTCTTACTCGTTATTATACATAACTATGACAAGTTGTAAAGAATATTATTTTAAATGCTTATGCTACGAGACTGAGACCGACTTAGTTCTGGTACCAACGAACGTCGTCGATGTAAGCGATAATACCGGAATTGCCGACGATTATAATCTGTAAGCTGGCTGATTTAACATTGGCCGAACTTGGCGTGTAGCTGTAACTGACATTATTGACGCCTAAGGTGCGGGCACCGGTCTTGTACTGGCCAGAGATCCAATTGCCGTTGGCGTCATATTCATCGACATAGAAACCAATCTCACCGCTTGTCATGGCCTTGATATTCACATATGTGTTCAATGAGTAGCTCTTGGTGGAATCAACGGCTACTTTTGGCGAAAACAGGTGCTTGTTGCTGGTAGTGGCTACAACTTTGATGGAATTAACTGGATTGTTTGGACTACCATTGTTAGTAGCATCAGCTTTTATATTTGCTGGGTCGTTAGTGCTCCAGCCATTGCTTATGCCGGCGTCAAAATCATTGCTGGCAATCAGAGTTGGAGCGGGTAGCGGAGTAGACGAAACAGGAAACCACTGAGTATTATCCAAGTAAGCCGTAACGCCGGTGCCAAAAACAATCACCTGAAGTGAAGCTTTGGCAACGTTGGCTGAGCTTGGTGTGTAGTTGAAATTAAGATTTTCAACATAGACACTTGATTCAGCTTTCATATATTTGCCAGAGATCCAATTGCCGTTAGTGTCGTATTCATCAACGTAGAAGCCGACACCGCCACTAGTGACGCTTTGGACATTGAGGAAATTCTTCAAAGTGTAAGTAGTGCCGGGCGTAACAGCGACTTTAGGTGAGAACAAATGGCCTTCGCCAGACGCTTTGCTGGTCAGTTTAATTGACTTAGTTGGGTCAGGGTAACTGCCATTAGTGCCGCTGTCGGCGGTAATATTAGTTGGACTATCAGTTGTCCATCCATCGGCGATGCCGTTATTGAAGCTGCTGTTAGGTAGAATGTTTGCGGTGCTAACCACAAGACCTTGATTGATATTAACTGGCTTAACAAGTCCTGCAGTTTGCTTGGTCTTAACGTAGGCAGCAATTGCATCTAAATTAGCTGTACTCCACTCATAATCGTCAGCATTAGCGCTAGCTGTTGGCAAGATGTTGTGGAAGGTCATAACTAGCCACTGGTTGCTGGCTATGGCAGTGTCAATCTTGGCCTTGACCTGTGCGACGGTAGTAGGACCTTCGACATGATAATCATTAATGATGTAGTCATTGTAGGGGGAGATATTGTTGTTCTGGTCAGCGAAACCTCTCTGAGATGCGTAGTACTTAGCAATTTGCGCCAAAACCGGCATCGTGTAATCGCCATAAGGGCTAGCAAAGTTTGTGGCGTTGATGCCGTGCGCGGCTAACTTGGCCTTACTCTGTGTTAGCTCAGTCACAACTTGAGCTGCCGTCAAGATGTTAGGCTGTCCATCTGAGGCATCACTAGATGCAAGGTAAGGGTGAGTGGCGGTGTGTGAACCTATCTCCCAGCCGCTATTCTGCAAAGTTGCTACCTGCGACCATGACATATACGGCGTGTCAGTGTTAGCGCGGCAAGTGTTCGGAACAGTCGTCATGCCAATACAGCCAGTCGTAGCATATACGGTACCTGTAAGACCGTACTTAGTAAGAGCCGGGAAGGCATTGGTATAAGTGCTAGCGAGTCCGTCGTCGAAGGTAAAGGTTATCTTCGCGGCTGATGCTGAAGCTGTGGTGTCAGTGGCGGCAGGCACTGGAATGGTGGTGACGTTCTGAACGTTAACGGTGATAGCAGCCGAAGTAGCACTGAGATTAGATGAATTGGTAGCTGTGGCGGTCAGCTTGTGGCTGCCGTTAGCTATAGCGGCAGTGTTCCAGCTTAGTGTATAAGGTGATTTGGTTACAGCTGTACCGAGATTAGCACCATCAAGCTTGAACTGAACACCGGTGACGCTGCCAGAGGTATTGGTAACAGTGGCGGTGATGGCTTGAGTGCCGCTCACCGTGGCGTTGGCTACAGGCACGGTAATACTGATTCTAGGTGCGGTTGGCGTGACGATTCTAGCAGCTCTGGTTACTCGGGTAGTCAAAAGACTGGTGGTAGTCGTGGCGGCAGTTGTCTGCAGTGGCGCGACCAGCATGGTAGCGACTACTAGTGCAGAGGTCAATAAGTATAATTTTTGAGTCCAGCGCTTGAACGTCTCAATGCCCATAAGTAATCCCTGATTAAGCTATCTATCGGGCAGGACACCACCATAACCGACCGTTGACCATTTAGTATACAATTTATATTAATAATTGCAATACCTTTGTGATAGAATATATATCTGAAGGAAGTTTCATATCTATCAGCTGACATAAAAGTAATTGCTCGGAGTGGGGAGCAGGCAAATCATAACCACAATGAGTAAAAAACTTAAGCAACATCTAATTCTCGGCCTATTATTAATGGTTTTTGGCGTAATGCTGCTTGATTTTGTTACAGGCCTAAATCAGTCTGCTCGAGCTAACCAGCTAACCAGCACCAATCTCTTAAAAAACTATAATTGGTCAAACATGGCTGGTGCCACGGTCACACCGCACGGTATTGGCATAAGCGCTTTGGATAGAAATATTGTTCAGCAAGACGGTTCCGGCGGCCAAACTAACCCGCCAGTCAACCTGGCTGGGCCCCGGCTATCGTTCAGTAGTGATTTGATTATCAATGCTTCAATGCAAGACTTCCAAGATGGCAGCTCATTCAGGCTATACGGTGATGTTCCGATAATCTATGATGAATGGCGTTTCGAGCCGCCGAGTCTGGAGTTCAAGCAAGTGGGCAAGCAGCTTGTAGTCAATGTTTGGGATGGCAAAGCAGCAGAGCCATTACAAGCCAAGACGTTTAATCTAACGAGTGACGTGCAGAGCCTGATTATTAATCGGCAGGGCAACAGAGCGACAATTAGCGTAAATGGTCGCTATGTCGGCAGCCTAAGCGTTCGCAAAGTTTTCGATAAAGAAACGATTTATTTTGGTCTGGATGCTAAGAGCGACTGGATGCTTACAAATTTAACTGCTCTGGCCCCGAACGGTTTGCAGGTCAGGGAGGGTCTAGCTTCTAGTGCGTCAAATACTTCTGAACCAACGCTTCAAAGTCTGGCCTCTAAGCGCCAGAGGCCTATTAAGATTGGCGCGGCTGTGGCACTGAACCCACTACTAACGGATGATAATTATCGAGCCCTGGCTCTCGGCCAGTTCAGTATGTGGACCCCAGAAAACGAGCTAAAACCGCAATTTATTCATCCCCAGCCCAACACCTATGACTTTAAGGAAGCCGACTTGTTAGTCAGTACGGCGCTTAAGAACAACATTGCTGTTCATGGCCATGCTCTGGTTTTTGGTGAGGCTAATCCGCGCTGGATGCAGAACGCGCCGCTCAATCAAAAACAGCAGATAATGACCGATCATATCACTAATGTCATGACGCATTACGGAGGCAAAGTCAGCGGATGGGATGTTATTAACGAACCGCTATCAGACGATGATGCCGACTACGCTAGTGGCGGTGACGGTTTGCGCAAACATATCTGGTATCAAGCCATGGGCAAAGACTATATAGCAATCGCACTCAAGACTGCCAAGCTAGCTGACCCGAATGCCAAACTCTATATTAACGACTATGGCCTCGAAGAAGACGGCGACCGCTGGGACGCCTTGATCGAGCTGATTAAACAATTGCAGTCTCAGGGCGTACCGCTTGATGGCATCGGCTTTGAAGCTCATGTTTACGAAGATGGCGATCACATAGATCCCAGAGTTCTGCAGAGGCACATTAGACAACTAGCAAAACTTGGCCTGGCGTCGCGGATTTCTGAAATAGATGTTCATGGTGAGAACGCCTCGTATCAGGCCAAAGAGTACAGCGGGGTCTTGACGGCTTGTTTGAACGAGCCCGCTTGTGTGGCATTCAGTACATGGGGTATTACTGATCGCTATGGTTCAACCACTGATATAGGTACGTACCCTCTGAGTTATGGTAATGATCTA
Source organism: uncultured Candidatus Saccharibacteria bacterium (assembly GCA_964357905.1). Taxonomy (GTDB): domain Bacteria; phylum Patescibacteriota; class Saccharimonadia; order Saccharimonadales; family UBA4665; genus JBBTTE01. Next base: position 113,602 of record CAYHMQ010000001.1, on the reverse strand, counting down.
ATCTGGAGCAAAGATTACCGACCAAAAGCAGCCTACGCGTCACTTGTACAAATTCTACAGACAACACAATAATAATTTGTAATACAATAACTAGATATCATGGATCACAAAACAGTCGAAGACTATGTACTAAGCATGCCCAACGCCCATCTTGATTATCCTTTTGGCAAAGACGTGGCTGTCTACAAGGTCGGCGGCAAAATGTTTGCCCTAATCAGTGAAGGCAAAAAGCCGGTGCGCTTGAGCCTCAAGTGTGACCCCGTCCTGGCTGTTACTTTGCGCGAAAAATACGATGAAATCATGCCAGGCTACCATCTCAACAAGAAACACTGGAACACCATGGTGCTAACCGGTCAATTGCCATGGGAGGAAGTTCAAGGCCTAGTCCGGCACAGCTATAATCTAGTGGCAAAGTAGACCTCCTTTGAGAGTGCGGTTATTAGGGGGTTTGAAGCTGCTTCTGCAATAGCTCAGCTTCATCGAATAAATCACTTAGTATGGCTCTACCTTTTTCGCCTTTGGCTTGATTGTAAGTCTGTTGCAAGTCACTTTTGTAAGAAGATAACTTAGAGTTCATAACTTCTTCGAAAGTCTTGTTGTAGGTGGTTGCCGCCGCTGCTGCTTGTAGCTCGCTGTCGGTCGAGGCGCTAATTTTTAAACCCAATTGCTTTGGATCTACCTTTTGGTTGTTGCTTTTGAGGTAGTTCATAATTTTTGATCTGGCACTTATCAAACTAAGCTCACTGGTAGCTACAAAGTTCTCATTATTCGCAGACAGCTCCTTTTGCTCCTTAGCATTGGTAACTATATGAATAAGCGCTTGCTGATCCTGGACGACAGTAATATAGGGCTCAAAGTTTGAACCACCACCGAGCAGACCCCTCAGTAAGCTCAAAATGATCACTAGTACTAGTAGTCCACCGGTCACAAGAGCGATTTTTATAGGCAATGATCGATTGCCCAAGCGTGGCTGTTTGATACCAGGCCTCTCAGGATTAATGATGAAGTCATAGGCTGGAGGATGAGGAACTTGAGGTGCCACAGGTTGGCCTGGGTAGGCTGGCGGCTGTGTTGGCGAAAAAGTCTGCTCCGGGCGTGGTGGCTCGGGGTTATTGGTTGGCTGACCTAGCGGTGACTCTGGTTGCATGGTCTTAATTAAACCATAAGCTTCTCGCTTAAGTGAAGCTAGCTGCCCAATAAAATAACACAGTTTTGAATATTCTTATGCTATGCACTACGAGTTATTCGCTATAAGCTAGTGGTATGGATGCTGTTGAAGAGGTTAAGTCACGTCTTAGCATCGAGGATGTAATTGCTGAGTATGTTCAGCTTAAGCGAGCTGGTCGCAACTGGAAGGGACTCAGTCCTTTTAGTAACGAAAAGACACCAAGCTTTGTCGTTAGTCCCGAGAAGCAGATTTGGCACGACTTCTCCTCTGGCAAGGGCGGCAATATGTTCAGCTTCATCATGGAAGTTGAAGGCCTGGAGTTCAAAGGCGCCTTGGAGCTGCTAGCTCGCAAGGCTGGTATTGATATCGAACAGTATCGCAGCACTCGCCAACAAGATGGCCCTAATAAGGAAAAACTGCACAAATTACTAGAAGCCGCAGCGCATTTTTATCAAGTTCAGTTTTCTAAGAACAAAATCGCACTTGAATATGTCTTGGGTCGGCGCAAGTTTAGCAAAGAAACGGCTCTGGAGTGGAAGCTCGGCTACTCACCCAATAACGGTTCGGCGCTTTTGGATTTCTTGAAGACCAAGGGCTTCAGTGAGGAAGAAATCAAGCAAGCCGGACTCAGTGCCAAGCACTATAAGGGCGGTATTCAAGACATGTTTCGCGGCCGTCTGATGATACCGCTACAGAATCAGCAGGGAAGAGTTGTTGGTTTTACGGCTCGCTTGCTCGAGGACGATGACAATGCCCCCAAGTACATCAACACACCTCAGACTGTTCTATATGACAAAAGTCGACATGTATATGGACTGCATTTGGCCAAAGAGTCGATGCGTAAGAGTAAATTCGTAGTGCTAGTTGAGGGCAATCTTGATGTCATAGCCAGCCATCAAGCTGGCATCAGGCAAGTTGTGGCTACCGCAGGCACCGCCCTGACAGAGCCGCACCTCAAGGCTCTCAGTCGCTTCACGGGTGACATTCGTCTGAGTTTCGATGCCGACAAGGCCGGTGTGGCTGCCACTGAACGTGCTATCCCGATTGCCTCGCGTGTCAAAGTTAGCCTTAGCATCATCGATATTCCCAGCGGCAAGGATCCCGACGAGCTTATCAAGCAAGATCCCAAATTATGGGAGACTGCAATTACCAAAAACCAGTATGCTCTGGACTGGTTAATGGCGCGTTACGCCAAACTACTTGATATAGGTTCGGCCAAGGGCAAGCGCGAATTCAGCGACGTTTTGTTGCCGGTGGTCAAGAATTTGTCCGATGAGGTCGAGCGAGACCATTATCTAAATGCCGTAGCCGAGACCATAGATGTTAGTCGTGAAGCGCTTGACCAAAAGTTTGCCAAAAGTGTCGGAACTAACACGTCAGCTGTTCGCCGCCGTATAAAAGCCGAGCCCATAAGTCTAAACAAGGTTAGTATCGAAAACAAAAAAGTTCAGGACAACTTCCTGAGTCTGATGTTGATGCGACGCACCCTACGAGAATTCCTCGATCTAATAACAGAGCCGATGCTTTATAACGATGAAGGCCGCAACCTCCTAAAATTCCTGAAGGCTAATCCCGATTTTGATGGCAAAAAGGACATCAAATCAGTGCAAAATCTCGCGGATTATGTTAAAATACAGGCATTACTCTACGAGGAACTTTATCAAGGCCTCGAGCTCAATGAGCTTCATTACGAAGCCGCTCGATTGCAGGCACGACTGATAGAAAATTTTATAAAAACCGAAAAAGTAAAACTGGCTCAAGCTCTAGAGGGTGCCGACGATAAGACGACTCAAAAATTGCTTGAACAAGTAAAAAAATACGATGCACTACTGAACAAAGTTAAAGGAGCCGTTAATGCCAAGAGCTAAATCCAAGGCCAAAGCCAGCAAGCCCGCTGAGCAACCACTGAGCGTAGATGAACAGAAACAGAAGCTACTGGAGCGTGCCAAAAAAGAAGGCCACCTCCAGCAGCGCGATATTATTGCCAAAATCCCAGAGACACCAGAGAATGCTGAAGTACTAGACTCGTTATATACCGAACTAGCTGATCTTAATATAGAGATCACCACCACCGAGCCGAACGCGGCTGGCTTTACGGCCGAGTGGGAAGCTGATGACGAGGAAGAAGAAAAAGTTGCCACCAATACACCCGTCTATCTTGATGACGATGTGGCTGATGACTCAGTTCGTTTGTATCTACGCGAGATCGGTAAGATTCCACTGCTTAACGCCGAGGAAGAACTAGCGCTTGCCCAGCGCGTCGTGGCTGGTGAGAAGGAAGCCAAAGATCAAATGGCTGAAGCCAACATGCGCCTGGTTGTATCTATCGCCAAGCGTTATGTTGGTCGTGGCCTGGATCTACTTGATCTGATCCAGGAAGGCAACACTGGTCTACTGCGTGCCGTTGAGAAGTTCGATCCAGACAAAGGTTTCAAATTCTCTACCTATGCTACCTGGTGGATTCGCCAAGCTATTACTAGAGCTATTGCTGACCAGGCTCGTACCATTCGTATTCCAGTCCACATGGTCGAAACCATCAACAAGCTGCTCAGAACCCAACGTCGTTTGACCCAAGAACTTAACCGCGAGCCAAGCAACGAAGAAATCGCCAAAGAAATGGAGATTGACGTCGACAAGGTCGAGCACATCATGAAGATCAAGCAGGATATTAGCTCCCTCGATGCTTCAATCCGTGATGACGAAGAGGATTCTGTGTTGGCTGACTTCATTGAGGACGAAGACACTGTTTCTCCAGAAGAATCCGCCACTGGCCAACTGCTAAAAGAGCAGGTCAAGGACATGCTATCGGCTCTAACAGAGCGTGAGCAGAAGATCCTCAAGCTACGCTTTGGTCTAGAAGACGGCAAAAGCCATACGCTCGAAGAAGTTGGTCAGGAATTCTCAGTTACTCGTGAACGTATTAGACAGATTGAAGCCAAGGCTCTAGCCAAGCTCCGCAAACATCGCGACGCTAAAAAACTTCATGACTACATCAAATAAATCAACTAGCAATAAATTATGGGTTATAGGCCTAGCCGGCACTAACGGTTCGGGCAAGGATACGGTAGGTAAAATTCTAGCCGAGCATCATAACTATTTATTCATTTCGGTCACCGAAATATTGCGCAACGAGGCGCGCAAACGCGGTCTGCCTGTCGAACGCGAAACCCTGCGCAATATCAGCGCCGAGTGGCGACGAGAATTAGGCTTGGGCGTACTGGTGGACGCGGCAGTCGCACAATACGAGACAGTTCGTGACAAGTACGTCGGCGTTGTAATCGCTTCGATACGTAATCCCGGTGAAGCCAATCGTATCCACGAGCTTGGCGGCACTATGGTTTGGGTTGATGCTGCGCCGCGCGTCCGTTATGACCGTGTCCAAGCCAATGTCGCTTCACGTGGCCAACGTACCGAAGACAAGAAGACCTTCGAGGAGTTTCTGACAGAAGAAGCAGCCGAAATGCAATTCACAGGCGACACAGCTACGCTCAATATGAAGGGTGTCAAAGATCGTTGTGATGCCTTTCCGCGTAATGACACCTCCGACATGGAGTTATTCCGCAAGGACATAGAGCTGGCACTAAGCCTAGCTTAGAAACAGTCGATCTATGGTCTAGGAGCCAAGCACGCTGACAGAGCGGGCGATGACTAATGCGAGAGTGAACACTGATACCAGTGATTGAGCGGCCATAAGAGTTTTGGCCTGCAATGTTAGGGGTCTAGCGTCAGCTGGTGCAAAATTGACGGCATTAATAACCGATAAATACAGATAATCGCCGAATTGAGGCTGCCAGTCCGGAAACTCTTTTTCTAGATCGTTCTGGGTAAACTGAAAATCCTTGTCGTACTTAGACCAGAGAGTACGTGTGAGGCCGGGGCTGTCGATTTCCCAGTACCACAGAGCAAACACAATAATATTTGTCATAAATATGGCTATGGCCGACATCAGTAATTGCTCGGCATTAACTACGGCGTGATCAACTATCAGGGCATGCAGTACGAACACCAAGCCACTTATATTAGCGGCCGAGATCAGGCTCAACAACGTAACAGCGAAGGCATGGTGAATACCCATACTGCGGGCTTTGTGCATATTAACTGTGAACCCGATCAATATTGCTAAGGCAGCTTCGGTAAGAATAATGACGTATTGTGAGCCAGGCAGCAGATCGCCGCCGATATTTCTTGTCAGCAACTGCAAACCAATAGCGATCAACAGAACCAGTTGAATCTGAACAAGCTCGTTCCGGTTGATTCTATGCAACATTGTCTTTAGTTTAACCCTGACAGATCGTCGAAACAAATTTCTTGGTTTAGAATAGACGTATGCAGCTGACTAAACAGGAGTCGAGAAACATACTTAAGCAAAACCGCTTATCACTGACTCGACTGGAGCGACAGCAAAAGAGCCGTCTAATCAAAGCTAGATTGCTCGAAGTCATAGACGGGCAGGATATTAAGTTCGTGCATTGTTTTGAGCCTATTGAGGAGCTGGGTGAAGTAGACGTGAGCGACTTCATAGAGGGCAGACAGCTGTTTACGTCGCGGCTTATTGATAATAAGTGGCAAATCATCTCCGCCAAAGTCGACAATGTCGTACCAACAAACTTCGACGCTATTATTGTGCCCATGCTGGGTTTTGATAATCGGCTGCAGCGCATTGGCTACGGCGGCGGTTATTATGATAGATTTCTGGCCGGGCAACCCAAGGCTCTTAAGATTGGTGTGTGCTTCGAAATCGGCAGAGTCGATAAACTCCCGGCCGAACCTCATGACATACCACTGGATATTGTAATTACCGAGGAGCAAATTTATCAAAACGGCTCCCATTAGATGACGATTATGCTTTTTGTCAAATATTGTATACAATGCGAAGCATATTGAACACAGGGGTTTGTAATGAAACAAAAAAAATCGTCGTCGCGCGCAAAATCAAAACAACGATCAATATTTGGCAGAACCCTAAAAGCTCCTAAACTGCTGCCAGCGCTGGCAGTTGTGCTTGGAATTGGAGTCTTAGGCACCCTAGTGACTAACTACGGTTCGGCTGCGACAGATTGCACAAACGCGGCTCCTTGCGTTGATTCAAGTTCTGAAGTGGCTAGCAGTTCGTGGCGACTTGACTTCAGCGATGAATTTAGCAGCACGTCACTCGATACAACCAAATGGTCACCCTTGCGTGGTCCTAGTGTGCCAGGCTATGGTAGTCCGTATAATCCTTCTGCCGAAGATGCATTCTACACGCCCAATAACACGACAGTGTCAGGTGGTAATCTAACCTTGACTCTCAAGAGAGAGGCCTCCAATGGCTATCCTTACACTTCAGGTATGGCGCAGAGCGGACCATATTACTCGTTTGGGCCGGGTGCGTATATTGAGTCAAGGATAAATGTTCCATCTTGTGATGGCTGTTGGCCGGCCTTCTGGACGCTGGACGAGCCGACCGAAGCCCACTGGCCGCCAGAGATAGATATTTTTGAGTTCTTCAATACGCAGTCCGACAAGAAGCCGCAGTTTAATTATCACTGGCCAGCCAATAATCAGAGTGGTCCCAAACCCTACGGTAATCTGTCTGACTACACCGGTAATTACCATGTATATGGACTGTATTTCACGGGCAGCAAGCTAGTGCCTTATGTCGACGGCGTGGCTTATCCTGACCAGGGTTGGGCGGCTAACATTACCCAAGCCAATCAGTACATAATCTTCAATCTAGCAACTGGCAAAGGCTCAAATCCGGTTAGCGGCAGTCAAATGCTAGTTGACTGGGTTCGTGTTTGGAAGCCAGGCACTGGGCCCGCACCGACACCAACGACGCCTACACCAACACCAGCTCCAGCTCCGACACCAGCTCCAACCCCGGCTCCTGCACCCACACCTGCCTATGACCTCACGGTTGCCAAGCCGACTGCTAACCAGTTACTAAGCGGCAAGGTGACGTTCTCAGGAACGCAGAGTGGTTTCAAAAATGTTGAAGTTTGGCACAACGGTGCTAACATTGCTACGGCAACTCTGGGGACAGGCACATGGTCAGCCAACGTCGACACCACCAAGCAGGCTAACGGCTCACAGACTTACACCGTTTACGGCTGGGACGTCCCTGCTGGCCAAAAGGCCGGCAATACTGTTACCAAGACAGTCACAGCTAGTCTTAGCAATGTCTCGCCAACACTGACCCCAGCTCCGACTCCTGCACCTACACCGACTCCAACTCCGCAGGTAGTATCTGGTTTAATTAGGGTGCCAACTCCTCCAGCTGGCAGCAAGATAACCAATATCAAGATTGATGGCAGGCGCATCAAGGGCACGACCTTCAACACCGCATACCTTACTAACGGCAATCATGTCATGAGCTACACCCTGACTGACGCCACAGGCAAGGCGACTCAGATAACCACTCCATTCATAGTTAGCAACAACCTCAATCCGTTCGAGACAATTCGCAACAGCCTGTACTCGCGATTCCGACACTAGTATAGTAATAAGTGCTTTGGCTGAAGAGAGCAAACGATTTGTAATTATTGATGGCAAGTCCGTGTTCTATCGCGGCTACTATGCCATGCCCAATTTAAGTACCAAAGACGGCACGCCAACAGGCGGAGTATTCGGCTTTGCCACCATGGCTCTAGAAGTTATACGACGGCTTAAGCCTGATTATGTGGCAGTGGCTTGGGACAAACCCAAGACCAATATTCGTAAGCGTCTTGAGATGTATCCAGCCTACAAAGCCGGTCGCAAACCGGCACCACCAGACTTTTATGCTCAAGTGCCAGTACTGCATGAGCTACTTGATGCCTTTGGCTGGCCTCTCTATGAGTTAGATGACTATGAAGCCGACGACATTATGGGCGCCTTGGCTGTTCAAGCCACCAAGGCGAAGTTGGAGACACTGTTAGTTACTTCTGATATGGACATGCTCCAATTGGTTAATGATAAGGTTCACGTTTATGCGCTCAAAACCGGACTATCAAATATAGAATTGTATTCACCTAAGAGTTTTGAGGCCAAGTATAGCATTGGTGTGAATCAATTCCTTGACCTTAAGGCAATTAAGGGTGACTCATCGGACAATATACCCGGCGTGCCCGGCATTGGCGAAAAGGGCGGCATTGATTTGCTCAAGACATACAAGACCCTAGACGGGGTATACGATAATCTTGATTTGATCAAAGAAACAACTCGCAAAAAACTTGAGGCTGGCAAAGATCTGGCATACCTGAGTAAAGACCTAGCCAGCATCTGGACGGATGCTCCGATCAAACTAGACCTAGAAGAGGTTGATGGCAGCAAAGTCCAGCCAGAGAAGGTTCTGCAGCTGCTCCAAAAGCTGGAATTCCGTAGCCTAGCTCGTCGGCTACCCGAGGTAATGCAAGTCGCTATCGACAACCATCAGACTGCTAATGGCGTTATGCCTCTGCATAATGCCAAGAATACGATTATTGATAGTGCAGCCAAACTAGCAGAAGTTAAATTGCCAGCAGCGGACCGACTTTTTGTCTATTCGCGCTCAGCTGGTAAGCACGGCAAAGACCCGCAAACCCTGTTAATTAGCACTGACGGGCAGACCGTATACGCCGTAGATTTAACCAAAGTCGACCATAAGGCATTGGTTGACGTCTTGCCAAAGTCTGCTCAGCTGATAGGCCATGACGTTAAGCAAACACTTAAGCTACTGATCGAACTAGGTTCTGGCAGATCACTGCCAGTCGGTCACGATGTGCTCATAGGCGCTTTCTTGATCAATTCCCTGCGACGCGAGCAGACTCTGACTGAGCTAGCTCAAGTTGAGCTGGGCTATGACGGCTCACCGTTCGAAGATCTGGACAATGAAGAAGTAGTAAGCCGGGCGTCTGAGATTATATCCACCATCAAGGCTCTATACGAGCAGCAAACCAGGGACATCAAGGCTATACCCAAGCTAACCAAGCTGGCCGAGGAAATCGAGTGGCCAGTTATACCTGTTTTGGCTGAAATGGAACACACCGGAATCAGACTGGACGTTAATTATCTTAACAATTTTTCTGAAGAGATAAACGATATGATTTCTGACTTTGAGCAGCAAATCTATGGTCATGCCGATCAAGAGTTCAACATCGCTTCACCAAGCCAGTTGGCAGATATTTTGTTCGAAACCCTGAAGTTGCCCACTGGTGGCATCAAAAAAGGCAAAACCGGCTACAGTACAGCCGCCAGAGAACTGGACAAGCTTCGTGGTACGCATCCAATCATTGATCTCATTACGCAGTACCGTGAAGTTGCCAAACTCAAAAATACCTATGTCGACACTTTGCCACAAATGGTTGATGGAGACTCGCGGGTACACACCACCTATAATTTGACGACAGCCCAGACCGGACGTCTGAGTAGTAATGACCCTAATTTGCAGAATATTCCGACCAGAACCGATCTTGGCCGTCATATTAGAACTGCCTTCGTAGCCGGTAAGGGTAATAAATTTGTCAGTGCTGACTATTCCCAGTTCGAGCTCCGACTGGCAGCGATTCTGGCCAAGGACAAAGAACTTATTGACATGTTCAACAGGGGTGCTGACATACATACTACGACAGCTGCCATGATTTATGAACGTGAACCAGAAGACATCACCAAGCAAATGCGCCGTGCCGCCAAAGTCATTAACTTTGGCATTATTTATGGCATGAGCCCACACGGATTATCGGCTGCAACCGGCATGACATGGGAACAGGCAACAGTCTTCATCAATAAGTACAAAGCCGTCAGACAGCCACTATTCGACTACATGGATCGGGTCAAAGAACAGGCCAAAAAAGACGGTTATGTCGAAACTCTGTTTGGTCGCCGCCGGCCAATGCCAGACATTCATTCAAGTAACTTCGTAGTTCGCCAAGCGGCTGAACGGGCAGCCATCAACATGCCGATTCAGGGTACCGAAGCTGATCTTATGAAACTGGCTATGACTCGTGTCGACAAGCTCCTCAAGGTCAAGTTCAAAGACTCTAAGATGCTGCTGCAAATCCATGACTCTATACTTGTCGAATGCTCTGCCAATGACGCCGAAAAAGTCGGTGACCTACTCAAGGACTCGATGGAAAATGTTTATAAGCTGCCGGTTCGTTTGGATGTTGATGTTACCATTGGCGACAACTGGGGCGAACTGTAGCACTATTTTGTTCGAGCCTGTCGTCGACGAGTGCGTTGGTGGCTGACAACGCGTTTGCCTTTGGACCGCATAAGTCGGAAGGCAAGTGTAATGACCCAGATAGCCAATGCAATATCAATCAGACTTGTCGCTAGGCTGAGAACATCAGTATGTCCTTTGGCGTTGATGGAAGCAGCAAGTATTGTTGCTAACTCTGCCACCATCAGCAGTTTGGCTAAAAGGCTACTCCTTCGTTCTTGCGCACTATATCCAAGAAAGCAAATCACGCCAAACCAACCAGCAATCAGCATGAACAACATCAACGACAAAATAATGTCTCCTACACATTCGCCACCGTTGGCACGACAGAGTGTGACAGTGGAGTTTAGCCCATTGGCCATACTTAAAAAGCTCATAACGGTGAACTGTATAAGTGTGGCCACGGCTGTTTGATGGGTAAGTTTCACTGACTACATTATATGCATAAGCGTCAAGAATAACATTGGTAAACGTGATGCACATGTGCATCGCCCACTCAAGCATTAAATGCTTAGTCTGAAGAGGTAGGGTATAAAACTGATACACTAAGTGTGTATAAGTGATACACTTTGTGTACCTAAAATATACCTATAGACATTGGTGGTGCAAAGACCGTGTAAGTAATCAAAAGTGAGTTTCGTGATTAGAGTTTAGGCGGATTGCAAAAAAGCCCTAATAATGGTAGTATATGTGTAATATTAATAACCTGAGACATAAGTTATGCGCTACTTCTTAGCTTTTTTGGTAACTATTGCACTGTTGATCACCCTGATCTTCGTGATTTTTAATGACGGTGGTAATAATGGCAAGCCAAGACCTGTTGTTAGCAAGAAATCCCTGGCTAGCTACTACAATACTGATGCCGAAGCGCGTATGACTATAGACGGAACAGTTAACTCTAATCAGGAGCACCAACAGATGCAGATAAGTGTCAACAAAAACGACGTAACCTTTGTCGAAAATCAAGGCTATGATGGCAAGGCAGTCTCAATTCGCAAATACGCCAATACCGAAAACTCCTATAGTGCGTTCCTAAGCGCCTTGGCTAATGCTGGCTTCACCAAGGGAGAGAATAACACCAAGCTGGGCAGTGAAAGCGGTGTTTGCCCATTGGGACAGCGCTACATATTCCAGTTCATACAAGACGGTAAGGACATAGAGCGTTACTGGGCTACTACTTGTGGGCCACCCCAGACCTATCTAGGTTCGACGCGTCTGACAGTTACGCTGTTTCAAGCTCAAGTACCGGATTACGATGAGCTCACAAACGAACTTGATCTATAGTAATCACAGCCGAGTAGCACAACGTGTAGAATATGATCATGGTTAAGGCAATTATTTTTGATTGTTTCGGTGTATTGACCACTGATAAATGGCGCGAATTCGTAGCGTCTTTGCCAGAGTGTCAACGCCAGGCTGCCAGCGATTTTAACCGGGCTTACGGCGGTGCTCATATTAGCAAAGCCGAGTTCCTGCGCTCAATACAAGAGCTGACTGGTAGGCAGCCACAAGATATCGACAAGACCTTAGATAACGAGACAAACAAAAACGATGACTTACTCGAACTTATAAAGACATTAAGGCCAAAGTACAAAATCGGCTTGCTCAGCAATGTAGCTAGCAACTGGATACGCGATCATTTCCTGAGCCTGGAAGAGCAAAAGTTATTCGACAATTTCGTTTTTTCTTACGAAGTTCACATCACCAAGCCCGATCCCGATATCTTCAAGCTGGCGGCCGACAGACTGGGAGTTGTGCCTAGCGAATGTATTCTAGTTGATGATGTTGAATACTACTGCGGTATTGCCCAGGACTTGGGCATGCAGACAATCTGCTACCGAGACTTTAGGCAAACCAAGACAGAACTCGACAAACTACTGAGCTAGCCAATTATAAAGGTAATTCTTTTGTCCAACTGACAGCGCCGCTTGATCTCAGGGCCTCGCAGGCGCAAGGTGTTAGCTAGCGCAGCATTAGGTACGGATATGACTATGTCTTTGTCGCGGACCAAAACGCCAACAGCTATATCGAACTCGTCCTTAACGTACTTTTTGATAGCCGTCATTTCGGGCGGTTCGTCAAAATCTTTGTTACTCAGAATGCTGTGCAGACTGTCCATTCACCCCATTATACTTGGTACAATTGGATGACATGCCAGAACTACCCGAAGTTGAGACAGTCCGTCTAGGCTTGGCGCGCTTGCTACCTGAGAAGCAGATTGCCAAAGTGGACTTTGACTGGAATAAATCTTTTCCTAACGCCGCCAGCGACGTTAAGCAATTCGTCATTGGCGCCACAGTCACAGGTGTCAGGCGGCGCGCCAAAGTTCTGCTAATCGATCTCTCCACTGACTACACTTTGGTGGTTCATCTCAAGATGACGGGTCAACTGGTGTTTCGCGGGTCAGTGTTCAGTGGAGCGGGCGAGAACTTCGGCGCTGGCCATCCCAATAAGTCGCTTGTCGGTAGTCTGCCGGACAAGTCGACTCGTGTAACACTAACATTTATAGATAACAGCCAGCTCTTCTTCAACGATCAACGTAAGTTCGGTTGGATGAGATTGATACCAACCCTTGAGGTTATGAATTTGGATTTTTTCCGCAAAGTCGGACCTGAGCCACTAGGTGCCGATTTTACCTGGCAGGCCATGCGTGATCGACTGATGAAAAGGCCAAGTACCAATATCAAGGCCGCACTACTAGATCAAACTGTGCTGGCGGGCGTCGGTAATATATATGCCGATGAATCATTATGGGGTGCCAAAATCCATCCCACGACACTAGTCAAGCAGCTCACAACAACCCAGTTTCATAAGCTCTACGACGAACTTATATTTGTTCTTAAGCTTGCCATCAAAAAAGGCGGTTCAACCGACAAGAATTATGTAAATGCCGAAGGCAAGAGTGGTAGTTATCTCAACTTTGCGAGAGTTTTTCGTCGTGAAGGCCTGGCTTGTCCGCGCTGTAGCACTGTTATTATCAAGACGCGAGTAGCCGGCCGGGGCACCCATCTTTGCGCTAGGTGTCAGCGCGATAAACGTCCAGACGCTAAGCTGAAGAACTAAACTAGCTGCTTGAGTAGAGCAATTACGTCTTTGGCCGAAGCTAGCCGATGGTGGGCAATTGTACGGCCACGGCCGACCTTGATGCTGTAAGCCCAGTCGGGCAGAATTCTAAACAAATCCTCATCGGTCACGTCATCGCCAATGGCCAGCACAAAATCATGGCCTCGCCTGAGCCAATATTTGACCGCAGCACCTTTGTTAACGCGTGGGTTCTTGATCTCCAATACTTTGTTCCCCTGAAGTAGCTCTAAGCCATAAGTTTTAAGCGTAGGCTTAAGCACGCGCTTGAGAATCACAGCATATTTCTGCGCATAAAAAGGCGAAGCGCTTCTGTAATGCCAAACCAACGAGTGGGGTTTGACTTCTACAAGTGCACCGGGCGTTAGGTCGGCATACTTTCTAAGCACGGGTTGCAAAATAGCCTTCCACCTAGTTGATGTGCGCTCTATGGTTTGCCAGGATTGATTACCCGATCGTTTAATCGCAGCGCCATGCTCGGCCACTAGATTTATTGGCAAATGGCCGAACCAAGTATCAAGATCATCTGCGCCGCGGCCGCTAACTATGACAACCGTGGTTGCTGCATCAGCGCACATTATCTCTAGCAGCTGTAGCAGTGCTTTGGGCGGCTGAGAAGCTTTGTAGTTACGGGCAAACGCCACCAAACTGCCATCATAATCCAGTAGGAATAAGCGTTTCTTGGCTTGGCGCCAATCGTTGACTAGGCGAACTTCAGATTTGCCCTTCAGGGTTTGAGCGATTACTGGTGTGCCTGGTATGGGCTGCTGCAAAGTGTCGACAAAACTCTTAGCCCACTCCTGCACCGTATTGGTTGACAGTTGCTGCTGCATGAGACTGAGACGTCGGCGCAGTTCGCGGCGGCGCATTGCCAAGGCTTGCTCTAGGGCTGCCACAAGAGATTCCTGGCTGCGTGGATTGACCAGAATAGCATCGGATAATTCCTCGGCAGCTCCGGCAGTTTCACTCAGTATTAATATGCCGCCGCGACGCTTACTGGCAATAAACTCCTTGGCAGCCAGATTCATGCCGTCACGCAGCGGTGCGATGAAGGCTATGTCAGAGATTCTGAACAGGGCAGTTACTTCTTCGAAGGGCTGAGCAATATTCATGTAATCAACTGGCTGCCATTTGCTAGAGCCGTATTCTTGATTAATTTCTTCAACCAAAACGTCAAGCCGCCTGGACAACTGCTTATAGGCTGGTATATCAGTTCGTGACGGTGCGGCAAGCATGGCAAAAACCACCTTGCCTCTCAGCCTAGGCTTGCGCTCCAGCAGCGTCCGATAGGCTCTAAGTCTCTCTACTAGGCCCTTGCTGGGATCAAGACGGTCGACGGCTACAATCACAGTTCGCCGTTTGTAGCGTCTGCGGTAACGACGCATGGCTTTTTTGACTGCCTTAGACTTGGTAGCAGTAGCATATTTGCCATAATCAATACCCATCGGGAAGTCGGCCACTCGCACCATGCGATTACCAACCACGACCTCATTAGCTTCGGTTAGAGAAATATTGGAGGTTACACAACTATCCAAAAAGTTAGCCACGTAACCAGGCGTATGGAAACCAACCACATCAGTGCCTAGAACACCATTTAACAGCTTCTTGCGCTCTGGTAATCTCTCAAAAGTTTTGGCCTCAGGGAAGGGTATATGCAAGAAAAAACCAGTGATTACGTCGAGGCGTTCGGCTCTGAACAGTTCAGGCACCAACATCAGCTGATAATCATGAACCCAAACATGGCTACCAGTCTCGGCTAGGTTCAGGGCTGCTTGCGCGAACAGCGAGTTAACCTTCCTATAAGCTTGCCACCATTTTTTGCGCTTGTCAGCTGCAACTGTCGAACGTTTAAGGTTGTGAAACAGTGGCCACAACACCGTATTGCTATAGCCATTATAGAATTCATCAATCTGTTTCTTGGTCAAAAAAACTGGCGTGCAATTATGCTTGGCCAGCTCGTCGACAATAGTCTGCTTTTCGGTTTGGCTGAGACCGTCACTAGCAATACCCGGCCAACCAATCCAATTATTGCGACGATTATCTACATAGGACGACAGACCAGTCGCTAGACCGCCAAGACTTGGATAAAAGATTAGCTGACCGTCTTCTTTTCTGACGCTAATGGGCAAACGATTGGAAACTATAATGACCTGTGACATGGGCTTGTCTAACACTTGTAGCATAACAGATTAGCCACCTCTACGCCGTATCTATTGCTACAATAGTCATATGGTTATTGCGCTGACGGGAGAAAACGGCTTTGGTCTTGGCCTGGCACTTAGGCAGCTGGTTGATAGTTTTGTGGCCGAACATGGCGACCTCGCATTGGAGCGAATCGACGCCGAAGAAGCTGGTTTTGCCCGTTTACAAGAAAGCCTGACCAGCCTACCATTTCTGGCTAGCAAAAAACTAGTTGTCCTGCGGGCTCCGAGCAAACAAAAAGAGTTTCTCGAGAAGTTTGAACAAATATTGGCCGAAGTGCCTGAAACAACAGAGGTAATTATTGTTGAACCCAAGCTCGACAGGCGACTCAGTTACTACAAATATCTCAAGTCTAAGACCGACTTTCGGGACTTCCCGGAGCTTGATCAGAATGGTTTGGTAAGCTGGCTAGTGACTATGGCCAAAGACCGAAACGGCCATCTAAGTTCAAGCGATGCTCGCTACTTGGTCGAGCGGGCTGGACTGAAGCAGCAGCTACTAGCCAATGAGTTAGACAAGTTGTTGCTGTATGACGCGAAAATTACTCGCCAAACAATCGATCTACTTACTGAGCCCAGTCCCCAGAGCACAATATTCCAACTCTTGGAGGCAGCCTTTGCAGGCGATAGCAAGCGAGCTATGAAGCTCTATGCTGAGCAACGATCACTCAAAGTCGAGCCACAACAGATAGTAGCTATGCTAGCCTGGCAGTTACATGTTCTGGCGATTATTAAGACAGCAGGCGATCGTGGGGCGGATGAAATTGCCCGAGAAGCCAAGCTCAACCCCTTCGTCGTCCGCAAAAGCCAAGCTATAGCCCGCAATCTAAGCCAGGCCGAGCTCAGACGGCAAGTTGGCGAACTACTCAAGATTGATGTCAAAACCAAGCGCACCAGCATCGACTTTGACGAGGCTCTGCAAAACTATCTTATAACACTCAGTAGCTAGCTATCAGCGGTTAACTATTTCTTCTTAGCAGTGGTCTTTTTGCTAGCTGGCTTCTTGGCCGTGGTTTTCTTAGGGGCAGCGGCTTTCTTGACAGTCTTGCCAGGCTTAACACCGGCAGCTTTGGCCTTCTTGGCGGCACGACTCTTAAGACGAGCGGCTTTGTTCTTGTGAATTACGCCTTTTTTGACAGCTTTGTCCAAAGAGCTCTGAGCGCTGCTGTGTGATTTGCTTGAAGGACTCTTAGTGAAGATCTTTAGGGCACTTTTGAGAGTACGACGGGTTTTGCTATTGCGGACGGCGGCCTTGCGCGCGGTCTTGACGCGCTTCTTGGCCGATTTGATTATTGGCATAAATTTCCTTAAATTTATTGATTTATAGACGTTCAACTATACAGGGGTGAGCAAATTTTGTAAAGAAACGGCCATTTAACAGTGGACAAGCACAAGCTTTTATGCTAGTCTGGAAGGTGAAAGTAGCCAAAAACAAAAAAATGGAAAAACTAGCTCATGGATGACGCCAAGCAACAGCTCACCGATAAGCTGAAGACTGCCAATAATATTCTAGTGACAGTTAGTCGTGACCCGTCAGTCGATCAGTTGGCGAGTTGTATAGGTCTGACACTGCTGCTGAACAAGCAGGGCAAGCACGCGGCGGCGGTTTTTAGCGGTAATATACCGTCTACACTTGAGTTCTTGCAGCCCGAAGAAACCCTGGAGAAGAACACCGATTCACTGCGCGACTTCATCATTGCTCTAGACAAATCCAAGGCCGACAAGCTGCGTTACAAAGTCGAAGATAATGTTGTACGCATCTTCATAACTCCGTACAAAACGTCAATTAGCCAAGCCGATCTTGAATTCAGCGAAGGCGATTTCAATGTCGATCTGGTCATTGCATTGGGGGTTCAGCGCCAGGAAGACTTGGACGAAGCGATCACCGCCCATGGCCGGATTCTGCATGACGCCACAGTTACTTGTATTAATACGTCCCAAGAAGGTGGCCTCGGCAGTATTAACTGGAACGACCCCTTGGCAAGTAGTCTCTGCGAACTGGTAACGGATCTGGCAACAGCGGCAGGAACGGGTCAATTGGACACTCAGATTGCCACAGCGCTATTGACTGGTATTGTTGCCGAAACTAACCGATTCAGCAATGACAAGACTAGTCCACAGACTATGAGTGCCAGTGCGGCGCTAATGGCTGCTGGCGCCAACCAGCAACTAGTTGCCAGTAAGTTAGAAGAGCCTGATACCGGAGCATTTTCTGATGATTCTGGCATCAAGCTGTCAACTACAGATAACGATGGCACCATGGAGATTAGTCATACCGATGAACCCTCTAATGGGGAATCTTCTGAACAACCGCTGGCAACTGATGCTCCTAAAGACGATACGGCGCCTGCTTTTGAACTGCCAACTCCCAGCATAGATGGCTTACCGTCAGAGACACCAAAGTCAGATACTGTGGGCACTGACGAAGAATCTGTCAGCCCACCATCAGAATCGTCTCACCCGCCGAAGATGATGACCGAACCGCCATCTATGGGCGGTACATTGACGGCTAGCAGTACTGATGAGGTTCTAGAGCAGACTACTGATCCGCTAAGTATGCCCAATGAAGAGCCGCCACAACTATTTGATCGCAAGCCAGGCGCCTTATCATTGCAGCCCCCATCGGAATCATCGACATTGCCAAGTGAGCCATCAGCTAGTTCGCTGACCCCTGACGTCTCGGTTGCTCCAACAGACCAACCACCGGCTGGGCCATCTTCAACTGATCCGTCAACGACTAGTTCTTACAGCACGTTATCGGAATTAGAAGAGGCCGTGCAGAGCCCACATCTTCAAACAGGTAACTTAGACGATGCTCGCGACGAAATCAATAAGGCTCTCAATGATAATGCGACAACCGCACCCGAGCTACCGCAAGCTATCGAAGCACTGAATGCACAGCCCTTAGGTGGTGATTTGCACCCTGATGCGGATTCGAGCTCAACTTCGGTCACAAGCGGCTTAAGCTCAAATCCAACACCTGTGAATGATCAGGCCTCAACGCCCAGTATCGACACAGGCCTAGCACCAAACCCAATTGATCCCAACGCACCACCACCGGTGCCACCACCAATTCCGTTTCAGTTCGGCAATCCACCACAGTCGCAGTAGCACCCATCTTGAGTTACACTGAAGCCAATGCAAGGCATGCTATTAGTTGATAAGCCAGCTGGTTGGACGAGCTTCGACGTTGTTAATTACGTCCGCCGTATTGTCGCCAATGCCGAAGGCAAGAGGCCCAAGCATGTCAAAGTCGGCCATACCGGCACACTGGATCCCTTTGCCACCGGCCTACTGGTCTTATTAATTGGCAAAGACTACACTCGCCGCGCCGCTGAGCTGTCCAAACTCGACAAAACCTATGAAGTCACCATAAGACTGGGCCAAACCAGCTCCACCGGTGACCCAGAAGGCGACGTTATAGCCGTATCAGACACGGTTCCAGACCAAAAGGCTGTCCAAGAGGCCGCAAGTCGGTTCAGAGGCCAAATTGAACAGATTCCCCCGGCTTACTCAGCTATCAAGATCAACGGCCAGCGAGCCTACAAGCTGGCTCGCGCAGGCAAAGAAGTCGTCATAGAGCCCAGACAGGTCACCATTAACAGATTAGAAGTAACTGACTACAAGTACCCAGAGCTCAAGCTTGTGGCCGATGTTTCATCAGGTACATATATCCGTGCCCTGGCGGAAGATATCGGTAAAGTTCTCAGAACAGGAGCCTACACATTAATCCTTAGGCGTAGCAGTATTGGAGATTTTTCTGTTGACAACGCCGTCGAGACCAAGCAGATTAATCTTGACAACATGATAGACTATATGTTTAAATAATCCAACTTATGCCAGTGCCAAGTGACAGTCCGGACAATCGTAAATATGTGGCTCCTTTGGAGCAGTACGCATCTCAGTTGGATGCCCAAAGAAACATGAGAAAAGTAGCGGCCTGGGCAGCCGGAATCACTGTCCCTACTACCGTGGGTCTTGCTTTGGATGCTGTTTTTGTGACTAAGTCTTGGGGGCCGGCCTTCTTGGCATTTCTTAGCGGTGGCGCAGCGGCTGTTAGCATCGATGGTTTTATATCCAAAGGCGGAGAAGTCAGTGGCATCGAAACTCGCCTCAAAGCTAAAGTGGACGAAGAGCTGTTGGGGCGAAAATTCTTTAATGAGACAATGGAGGGGACTGGGAACGAGCCGGGCTTCACTGCTTTATCACTTAACCGTGATACAGAAACAGCGAGTCTTTTCCTAACGGGCTATCTGCAATACCTTCAGACAGTACATACTTTTTCAGGAGAACAAGGACACGACCCCCTAAGTATGGCCAAGCAACAACTCAATCACGCGGCAGAAGGCGTTGTCCCGCCGCATCCGAATGAGGCACTACGAGAAAATCAACTTGCAGAAGCCCTTGGTGTGTGGCCAGAAGTTTTGGAAATCGCTTCGACCCAGCCTAAATGGTTATAGTGAACACATTTTTGCTCAGTCAAGGCTTGCGCAAGAGCCCTGTATCTGATAGAATGGCCAATACATGATTACAACTGAGAAGAAAGCTGCGGCTATCAAGAGCGCGCAGGTTCACAAGGACGACAGCGGTGGTTCAAGCGCCCAAGTGGCGGTTTTGACCGAGCGCATTAAGGAGTTAACCGAGCACCTGAAGGTCAACAAGCATGACTTCATGGCGCGTCGTGGTTTGTTGCAAATGGTTGGCAAACGCCGCCGGTTGCTGCGCTACATCGCCAAGCGCGATAGCCAAGCCTATTTAGATTTGATCAAGAAACTTGGCATCCGCCGCTAAGTGCTTAGACTACAGTTCCCGAAGCTCGGGGGCTCAAGCTTGTGCACATTAAATACGCTGGAAGACTACTTCCTCGCCAGAGCTGCAGATATATAGCACCCTTCATGCACAAGGGGCCGGCCGTATATTTGAACTCTTGCGAGCAATCCTCCAGATAGAAAGGTTTCTAACCAATGGGACAAACCATTAATCCATTAGGCAAAGATATTATAAAAGTTGAGACAGA
Organism: uncultured Candidatus Saccharibacteria bacterium; assembly: GCA_964357905.1. GTDB lineage: Bacteria > Patescibacteriota > Saccharimonadia > Saccharimonadales > UBA4665 > JBBTTE01. The sequence goes on along the minus strand of CAYHMQ010000001.1, from coordinate 92,978 downwards.
GCTGTGCGGTCGCACATTAAGTCTTGAGGTTGGTCGTGTCGGTTTCCGCACTTCCGCATCTGTTCTGGTGCGCTATGGCGATACTGTCGTACTCGGTACGGCCATGGTCGGTAATAAGCCGGTTAGCATGGATTACTTCCCGCTGAGTATTGACTACGAAGAGAAGATGTATGCCGCCGGTAAGGTAAGCGGCAGCCGCTTTATTAAGCGTGAAGGCCGCCCTAGTGACGACGCCATCCTCTTGAGTCGTATTATTGACCGCCCGATTCGACCCCTGTGGCCTAAAGGATACCGTCACGAAGTACAGGGTGTAGCTAGCGTGCTGAGCATGGATCCGAGTTTTCGCCCTGATATGGTGGCAATGATTGCTGTTAGTGCGGCTTTGACACTTACAGGTGCGCCTTATGAGGGTCCTGTGGCCGGTCTGCGTATTGGTCTTGTAGATGACAAGCTAATGGCTTTCCCAACCCTAGAACAGCTTGAGAATGGTCCGCTTGATCTCGTTGTGGCTGGAACTCGCGACGGTGTGATGATGGTTGAGGCCGGTGCTAGCGAAGTTACTGAGGCTCAAGTGGCCGAAGCAATCCAGTTTGCCTTCGATGCCATGCAGCCAGCCATCGCTCTTCAACAAGAATTGGCTGAAAAGGTTGGCGTCACCAAGCAAGAATACGAATTGTCGCTGCCCGATGAGTCAATCCAGACGACCGTTGACGAGTGGCTGGAAGGCAAGCTGGGCGAAGACCTGCGCAAGCCATATCCGGAGCGCAATACTCTCATACAGACTCTACGTGATGAAATGCATGCTGAGCTGTCTGACAAGCTTGGTGATGACCACGCTGACCAGAAAGCTGACTATGACGACGCTTTTCAATCTGCGGTTCACAAGGACGTTCGCAAGGGCATTATTAAGGACGGTACGCGTCCGGATGGCCGCAAGTTCGCGGAAGTTCGGGAGTTGAGCAGTGAGATTGGTCTATTGCCGCGGGCACACGGTTCTAGCTTGTTCACACGTGGTTTAACCCAGGCTCTTAATATTGTTACCCTGGCGCCACTAAGCATGGTTCAGCTTGTCGACACCATGGAACGCGAAGGCGAACGCCGCTACTTACACCACTACAACGCCCCAGGCTATACAGTTGGCGAAGTCCGTCGCCTGGGCAGTCCTGGACGCCGCGAAATCGGCCATGGCTACCTTGCAGAGCGAGCGTTGACCGCTGTTCTGCCGTCCGAGGCTGAATTCCCGTACATGATCCGCTCAGTGACCGAAATCATGTCTCAGAACGGTTCAACCAGCATGGCCGCCACTTGTAGCAGCGTCATGGCATTATTGAACGCTGGTGTGCCACTTAAGGCTCCAGTCAGTGGTATTGCTATGGGTCTAATGGTTGACGGCAATAAGTCCTACGTTCTAAGCGATATCGCTGATGCCGAAGACTTTGCTGGTGACATGGACTTTAAGGTTACTGGTACGACCAGGGGTATTACGGCGCTCCAGATGGACATGAAGGTTCACGGACTACCCGTTTCGATACTTCAGCAGACGCTAGAACAGGGACGCGAAGGTCGTGCCTTCATTCTGGAGCACATGGTTAGTATAATCTCGGAAGCTGGCCAGATGAGTCCTTATGCGCCACGTGTTGAATCGATTCAGATCAATCCAGATAAGATTCGCGAAGTTATCGGCAAGGGCGGTGAGACTATCCAGAAGATCACCGGCGAAACCGGTGCTGACATCGACATCAAGGATGACGGTACGATCATGATAGCCAGTCCCGACAAGAAGTCGATTGATGCTGCTCGCCAATGGATCGAATCAATTGTAGCTGAGCCAGAAGTTGGCAAAATCTACGTTGACGCCCCTGTTATGACCGTCATGGATTTTGGCGCTTTTGTTCAGATAATGCCCGGCAAAGACGGTCTCGTTCATGTCTCAGAAATGTCTGAGGAACGGGTCAAAAGTCCATCTGATGTTGTCAAAGAAGGCGACAAAGTAACCGTTAAGTTAGTAGCCATCGACGACCGCGGCCGCTTGCAGCTCAGCATGAAGGCCGCTGCCCGCGAACTCGCAGATAAGAACTCCACCGAGAAGAAATAGCTATGATAGACAAGCTCGACAAATGGCATAAGACTCGCTCAGGATTAGCGGTCTTTTGCATTGCCGAACTGGCCATTGCCTATGGCTTTGCCAGCTTGTCAATCGATCGCGGAAACTTCTTCTGGTATCTGTTAACCTTGATCTTCCTGGTCGGCGCGTTACAAAATTTATTCAAACTAATTGGAAGCTTTGTTCATGGCAAATAAGCAAGCTAAACTCGACGACATCAAGCAGCAAATTCTGACCGACAAAGTCACACCGGATCTCGCCGCAACGGCCACACAGCTAGTTTTCGGCAACGGTAATCCGGACACTGACCTAGTGTTTATCGGTGAGGCGCCGGGCAAGAACGAAGACCTGCAGGGTAAGCCCTTTGTTGGTGCGGCGGGGAAGTTTCTGAATGAAATGCTCGAGATGATCGGTCTCAAGCGAGAAGACGTTTACATAACTAATATCGTCAAATACCGGCCGCCCAACAACCGTGATCCGCTGCCAGAAGAGAAGAGTGCATTTATGCCGTATCTGGAGTCCCAATTAGAGGTAATTCAACCCAAGCTGACGATCACACTTGGTCGCCACAGCCTGAATTGCTTCTTGCCGGACTTGCAGATTAGCCAAGTCCACGGCCAGCCCAAGCGCTACAAAGGCCGAGTTTACTTGCCTTTGTTCCATCCGGCGGCGGCGCTTTATAACGGCGGCATGCGCCAAACATTGATCGACGATTTTGCGTTGATCCCAGACATAACCAAGAAACTTAAATTATCTTAAAGATTTGCAAAGAAAGGAATCTATGCAACCAACTAACAACAACAAACCCAATCGACCACCTAGAAATAACAGTGGTCAAAAGCCAGCCGGCGGACGCGGCCGTGGTCAAAAGCCCCAGGGTCAGAAGCAAGGCCCGAACAAGCCAATGACTAGCAGTCTGACTACCTCGCGTGGCCAAGCTGTACGCGCTCAGCGACGCTCACAGGCCGATGCCCAGCGTATCGCCAGCCAGTATATACCGGCGGCTGATAAGACTGACAAGCCGGCGCGAGCTAATGTCATTGACGATACCCCGAGACTGAAGATTATCGGTCTGGGCGGCATGGACGGCGGTGGCTCCAAGAACATGCTTTTGATCGAATACATGAACGACGCGGTAATCCTAGACTGTGGCAATGACCTAGGTGTCGATCTGCCAGGCATTAACTATGGTATTGCTGACACGGCTTACCTAGAGACAATTCAGAATAAGCTTCGTGCCTATATCATCACCCACGGTCACCTTGACCACATCGGTGGTTTGCCGCACATCGTACCGAAGTTCCCAGCGCCGATCTATGGCAGTAAGTTCACAATCGGTCGTGTTGAAGAAATCTTCGAGAACTTCGGCCTGCCGATGCCAGATGGCTTCGAACTCAAGACTGTAACCATGAACGAGGACACCCATGAACGGCTTAAGATCGGCGAATTCTTCGTCGAGCTGGTTCGTGTAACTCACTCCATTCCCGGTAGCACGGTGATCGTGCTTGATACGCCGGTCGGACGTATCATTAACACCGGTGACTTCCGTCTTGACCCTAATCCTCTAGATCACGAAAGAACCGATGTTGAACGTCTAACTGAGCTAGGCCGTGAAGGTGTTCTGGCGCTACTTAGCGAAAGCACCACTACCGAACGTATGGGTCGTACGCCAAGCGAATCGACTATTGAACAAAGCTTCAAAGATATCATGAACAATGCCCCCGGCCGTATCTTCGTCGGACTGTTCTCGACTAACATGAACCGTGTCCAGATGATCATCAATGCCGCTGTTCACAGTGGTAAGAAGGTGGCTATGGACGGCCGCAGCATGGTCAGCACGCTTGAAATGGCTGTGCGCCATGGTTTCGTCCGTATCCCCAAGGGTACCTTCGTGCCGATTGCCTCGGCTGCCACGATGCGCGACACTGATCTAGTGGTGGTCTGTACCGGTTCGCAGGGTGAGCCTAGCTCAGCACTGCAGCGTATGAGTAATGGCGAGCACCGACACGTTAAGCTCAAGGAGCAAGACAGCGTGATTCTGTCCAGTACGCCGATTCCTTACTCTGGTAACGACGCCAAGATTCGTACCATGGTTGATGAGTTGCTCAAGAAGGGCGTTCATGTCTTCCGTCATGAAACCCGAGAAGTTGATGGCGTTGGTCCGTTGCACGTTTCCGGTCATGCCTCGCGTGACGAATATGCCGACATGATTAATATGACCAAGCCGAAGTTCTTCATTCCAATCTACGGAGACTTCACGGCCAAGCGCTACCACGTCGACATTGCTATCGAACAAGGCATTGCCCGCGCCGACACACTCAATGTTGGCAACGGCATGGTTATCGCTCTGACTCCCGACAAGATGGAAGTTGTCGGCGAAGTCCCGCATGGCACTATTCTAGTTGATCAGACGGGTGCCATTGTCAGCAACATTGTCATCAAGGACCGCGTACTACTAAGCGAAGAAGGCTTAGTGGCAATTGTGTTGACGGTCGATAAGAAGACCGGCGCGCTGCTGACCAGCCCTGACATCATCAGCCGCGGCTTCATATATATGCGTGACAACGAAGAAATCATGAATGGCCTGCGCATCGAGCTCAAAAGGGCTGTCCAGCAGCGCTTCAAGCGAATCGATCTAGACCGTTTCAAGGCCGAGCTCAAGGAGCATATTACGCACTACCTATTCGAACACACTGGCCGCAGCCCAATCGTCATACCGGTTATAAATGTCATCAGCGGCTCTGGAGGCGGTGGCAAACAACCGGCTCAGAACGGTGCTGGCGCCAAGCAACAGGACGGACAATCAGGTCAATCAGGTCAGCCTTCGGCTCAGTCGTCTGAGCCTCAGCAGCCGGTTGAAGCCCCCAAGACCCCAGAAGAAATCGCTGCCGAACAGCAAAAGCGCTTCCAAGAGATGCGCACCCGCTTGCTGACCCAAGACCCGCGCACCGACTAACCACCCTCAACCGCAAGTACACATTACCGGTAGTACAACATTGGAGCGCAAGAAACACCATTCTCAATCAGCAACTCGAAGTTGACGTGAGTTGTAAATTTGCTATTTTTCTTTGCCAAAGTGCTCATAACACGAGGCTATTGAAGTGCTTGTCTTAAGACAATCCGCGAGTTGGTGCTCACGGAACTGGTTTTTGAAATCAGTAGGTTTCAAATAGATGAAGCTAATACCAAGCGACACAACAATCAATACCAAGCCAATATAGAAACATATAAGGCCGTATCGTCGAGCGGGAACCGTGCGACGTCGCAAATTCACCTTTTTTACTTTTTTTGAGGCCATGATTGTATAATAACAAGGTATGGCTCAAACAAAAAAAGCTCCTTCAGACAAGATGATTGGCTATATGATGTACGCCGTGGCTGTCGGCATGCCTTTAACTAATATCCCGCAACTTAATCTGATTTACACAACCAAGGTCACAACCGGCCTATCAGTCAGTACATGGATTATGTATCTTGTGTTTGGTTTTATACCTTTGATGTACGCTATATCTAACAGACTCCGACCTCTTATAATTTCAAATATATTGTGGATGATCGTCTACGGACTAATGATATACGGCATCATAATCTATAGCCCAAATCTTATTCCACACGAATATAGCAAACTACTGGTTATTAATAATTTCGGCAAGATATTAACTCAACTTGGTCTGTTTTTCTTGAGTGTGGGTTTTGCCTTTTTCTCCTATGACCTAATTGAATCAAGTAAGAGCTCCAAGCATGCCAAACAAAAAGCTTAACTTGAAACGCCGGCGTTTTGACGCAGCCTATATCTTTGCCAGTGTTTTTGCCGTCTTTGGAGGTTTCGCGCTGCTAGGTACATACGCAGCCCATAATTCACCTACAACATTCTCAAAGGGTACTTACAGCCTGTCTCAGTTCGCGACCGATGAACCCAACGTTTTTAGCTTTGGCATCAAGCAGGGGATGACATATTGCTTCACAAGCTTAGCGGCGGGTAGTAATCCTCAAGTGACTATCTCTAATGGCGAGGGAGTCACCCAGAGCTTTGTATTAACGCAAGTGACGTCCGAACAAGCTTGCTTCGCACCTAATATTACCCACCAAAAGGTAAAGGCTAAGCTTCCGCAAAGTAACCCAGCACCAACATCGCTTACAGTGCAGTAAGCATAACCGTGGCTGATCACTGCCGCCTAGGTTTCTTGCTTCTGACGCATCCACGCAATGCCATCTACATGTGTGTTAGACCATGTCAGCCCAAATTAAGTCAACCGAGGGTCTATCTCCTCTCTGGTGCACCCAACAAGATTTGTACAAATCTTGTTGGGTGGGTAGAAAGGTGAGGCCAGAAAGCCAGCAAGACAAAGACAAGCGGATTGACAGTAGTTGTAAAATTTGCTATAATATGCAAAGGACTCACCACTAAGCTTACCTTAGGGTGGTGCCATCAAACTTGATATAATATTAGTCTATGGCAAAAAAGAAAAAACCGGCCAAAAGAAAGAAATACAGCAGGGCAGCGCCAGAACCACTGGAGCGATCACCGTTCTGGGCGCTAAGCGGCGCTATTATTCTGATACTGGCGGCGTTCTTCTTGCTGCTGGGTGGATTTGGTACTGGCGGACCGTTGCCGGTCAATTTATTTCACGGTGCTTACTGGTCACTTGGCTGGGTGGCCTACTTAACGCCTGTAGCGCTGGTCTATTGGGGCGTTTATAAGTTCACGGCCGAAGATCGACGTATTCCACTTAGTAAGCTAGTCGGTATGTTGTCGGTGCTGGTTTTTGCCAGTGCTTGGTCGTATGTGACTTTTGCGACCAAGAATGCCGCAAGTAATTGGCATGGCGGCCATGGCGGCCAAGTTGGTCAAGTCACCGGCAATATTGCCTTGACGGCTCTGGACAAAATTCCGGCACAGCTTCTATTCTTCGTTTTTACGGTGTTAGCGGTGTTCTTTGCCTTCGGGATCAGCCCCAAGGTGCTGCTCAAGCTCGCAGATGTGTTCAAGCGTAAAGAAGGCGACGAAGACTCGGAGCTGGCGGCTCTCAAGGCCAAGGCCGAACAGCCAGCCTTCCAGCTCAATGAAGGCGTACCAGTGGTTCATCATAGTGCCAAAGACAGCGAACCGGCTCGGCTGAGCACGCTTAAGAACACAGCCCAGAAGCTTACCAATAACGAAGATCACCATGCTCTAACAACGGCCAGCGACCCTAATTGGCAGTTCCCGAGCATCGATCTACTTAATCAGAAACAGGACAAAGCTGATGCTGGCGACGTTAATAAGAACGCCCAGATTATTCATGATACGTTTGAGAACTTTAATATAGAGGTCGATATGGAAGGTGCCAACATCGGCCCGCGTGTTACTCAGTACACTCTCAAGCCGCCAACAGGGGTCAAGCTGACCAAAATCACAGCTCTAGAGAACAACTTATCACTAGATCTGGCCGCGCACAGCATCCGCATGGAAGCACCAATTCCCGGCAAGCGAGCGGTCGGTATCGAGGTGCCGAACGTTAAGTCGGCGACCGTGAGGACCAGCTCAATTATGCTATCGCGCGAGTGGCAGCAGCTACAGAGTCCTTTGGGCTTTGCGATTGGTAAGGATATTTCTGGTACTTCGATTGTGGCTGATTTGGCCAAAATGCCGCATATCCTAGTGGCCGGTCAGACTGGTTCGGGTAAGTCAGTTATGATCAACACGATTCTAACCAGCCTTTTGTACCGTAATTCACCAGCCGATCTCAAGCTGATTCTGGTTGATCCCAAGCAAGTCGAGCTTAAGCCTTATGACGAAATTCCGCATCTTCTAACCCCTGTTATTACCGAACCGGAGAAATGCATCAGTGCTCTTAAGTGGGCAGTTGCCGAAATGGAACGCCGTTACCGCGCGCTGGCTGAGGCTAACAAACGCAACATTGGCGAATACAACAATCTCAAAAAAGAAGAGGGCATGCCTTATATTGTGATCGTGATCGATGAGCTGGCCGACCTGATGATGATGGCGGCTCGCGACGTCGAAGCCTTGATTGTACGTATTGCCCAAAAAGCCCGCGCCGTAGGTATTCACCTGGTGCTGGCTACCCAGAGGCCGTCAGTGGACGTCATAACTGGTCTGATCAAAGCTAATGTACCCGCCAGAATTGCCTTCACTACGGCCTCGCAGGTCGACAGCCGGACAATTATTGATCAAATCGGTGCCGAGAAGCTACTCGGTCAGGGTGACATGCTGCTACTGACTTCTGATATGCCCAAGCCTAAACGTGTCCAGGGCGCGCTAATTAGTGATGAAGAAACCGTAAAAGTTATGGACTTTATCCGAATGCAGCGTCCACCGCAATATGATGACGAAGTCGTCAGCCAGCCGGTACAACTCAATGGTAAAGGTGGCGTGGTGGCTGATTATGGTGGTCAAGATGCCAACGATGATATGTGGCGTGATGCCGTAAAGGTAGTGATCGAGAACCACAAGGCTAGCACCAGCCTGCTGCAACGGCGTCTACGCATTGGCTATGGTCGTGCAGCTCGCCTGATCGAATCTATGGAAGAACAGGGCATAATCGGGGCTGCAGACGGCTCCAGACCACGCGAGGTTCTGGTACGCTCGGTTGATGAGGTTTTTGGTGGTGTTGCAGCGTCTGATGACGCTGTTTTGGACGAAAACTTTGATGACGAAGCTTAAGCATAATATCTTAAGATATATCTTTTTTCTTGCAAAGTGGCCTATAAAGGTATAGATTAGATACATATTTTTAGAAGGGAACGTAAAGTTATGGCAAAAATGGAATTTGCTGGCGCAACAATAATGCCAGCTGAAGATCAATCACAAAATCCTGAGTTTTCGGGGGATAGCGAACCTGCACCAACTGAACAGGGCGGAGCATCAACTCTTACTCTTGTTCCAGAAGCAACAGCTCCAGATAGCAGCCCTTGTACTGCCGAAGTGGAATTAGCATATGCCGAACTGGCAGTTTTGAAAGGAGAAGTTCCAGATACTTTGGCTATAGCAAATGAAAAATGGTTTGCATGGCGAGGCGCGAGAAAAGCAGCAGCTTACAGGCGACGCAGTTCCGGATTCGCGCGATATAGGAGAGAGCAAGAATCATCTAAAGAGTCCGTATTAACAGGTAACAGCGACTCAGCGCCGGTACTTGAGACGCCACAGGAAACAGCGCCAGTAATACCCAAGAGACCACTGGGCTATGGTGCTCCAGCTCACATAGTAAGCACGGAAGCTTTGAAAGCTCATAGTAGGTTTATTCGCCCCGATAATAAGCGAATTAGCCAAGAGCAAGTATCAAGAAGAAAAGTTCTTAGAGAAGTATTCCCGATACGACAGGCAGCTTAACTAAGCTGTGTTTGTAGACAAAGTGTAGACTAGATTGACCAACAGAGGTAATTAGGCTATACTTACGGAGTAATATCAACTTCAGCTCATAACCCCTAGTGTGTATGGGCTTTAACCAAAGGAAGGAGCGAAAGCTTTGAATCAGTACGAAATTGCTGTGCTGTATCACCCCGATCTCGAAGTCGACCTATCAAAGGCCGAAGAGCGGGTAACTAAGATTGTCACCGACAACGGTGGCAAAGTAGTCAGCACCAACAATTGGGGCAAGCGCAAGCTGGCCTACGATATCAAGGGCAATGAACACGCGGTGTACGTTTTTTATACCGTGGAGTTGCCTGGTGCAAGCGTTCAGAAGGTAGAGAGCACTCTCAACATCGTCAGCGAAGTAATTCGTTTTCTGATCACCCGACCAGACCTTAAGGCAATTGCTAAGGCCGAAGTCTTGAAGGCCGAAAAGGCCGAGCAAGCGGCCAAGCGCGATGATCGCGGTGACGACGAAAAAGACAAAGAACCAACTGAGTAACACCTTAGCCGTCAGCAAATATTAAATATTTGTTAAATATTGCGAACTAAACTTGACGCGCGTTTAGTAGCAGGCGTACGGTAGATGTACTAATTTAATCTAAAGACATAGGTCTTATAACGAGAAGGAGACGATAATGGCAAGAAGTCTAAACCAAGTAACACTAATGGGTAATTTAACCCGTGATCCAGAACTGCGCCAGACACCGACTGGACAGAATGTAACCAGCTTTAGTCTAGCGCTGAACCGCAGCTACAAGGATTCCAGCGGCGAATGGCAGGAGGCCACTGACTATATAGACATTGTATGTTGGGGGCCACTGGCTGAGCGCGTAGCTCAATATCTTAGCAAGGGTCGACGTTGCCTAGTGCAAGGTCGCTTGCAATCTCGCTCATGGGAGCAAGATGGCGCCAAGCGTAGCAAGGTAGAAGTTCTAGCCAACGACGTAACCTTCCTGGACAGCCGCGGTGGCGGTGACGACTCTAATCAACCTAGTGAAGCGCCGGCATCATCCGACGCATCAGCCAAGGCTGACAAGCCCAAGCCAAGCAAAAAAGCCAAAAAAGACGACGTTGTTATCGAAGATATCGACGACTCACCAATCAACTTAGACGATATACCATTTTAATTAGAGGAGAACTATGGCCAAGATTTTTAAGCACCGAACCGATGTAGCCTTCTTTGACTACAAGGACTTTAAGACCCTTCAACGTTACGTGAACGTGTATGGTCAGATAGAGTCACGCAAGAAGACTGGTTTGACCGAGAGCCAGCAGCGACGACTCAGTGTTGCTATCAAGCGTGCTCGCCACCTAGCTTTGATGCCTTTTGTAGCTAGCAACTAGATATAGGACTGAACCTTAGACGTGGCACTTAGCATTACTAATCTCAAGAAAGGCACCGTCTTCCAGTGGGAAGGCGAGCCTTACCGCGTGGTTGACTACAATCAGAAGGTCATGGGTCGTGGCGGTTCAATCGTCAACGTACGCATTAAGAGCCTCGTTAGTGGCAAGGTTTTGGATAAGACCTTCAAGGGCAATGAACAGCTCGACAGAGCCGATGTTACCAGCCAAGCCGTCCAGTATCTTTACAATGACGGCAACACTTTCTATTTCATGAACGAAGACACCTTTAATCAGTTTGAAATTCCGGCTGATCTGGTTGGTGATGGTGCTGGTTACATCAAGGAAGGCGACCGCTTGCAATTGCAGTTCTGGGGCGAACGACCGATTAATGTTGAGTTGCCCAAGAACGTGCCACTGAAGGTCACATACACCGAGAATGCCGTCAAAGGTGACACCAGCTCCTCAATTACCAAGGATGCCACGCTAGAGACGGGGGTAACCATTAAGGTGCCAGCCTTTATCAAGCAAGGCGACATTATCTCTGTTGATACGGCGACTGGTGCTTACCGCGAACGCGTTAAGGATTAACGTTCTTCGCTTGTCTTGTTATTCCCGCGAAGCAGCAGATTAATGCCCTGTTTGCGTCTTTGATCCTGTAGTGTCCTAAGAATCGTCTCAGGATCTGTTTGGCGAAGCTCACGTCCTTGTGGCCGAAGATACCACAGCGTGGCTATTCTTATAATATCGCTGCGAGTAGTAAAATCACACCCCGCCTCTTTATCGATCAGCTCCAATAATTGTTTTGACATACTAATGTTGACGCGTTGCATTTTTTGCTTACGCTCAGTACGCTTTTTGCGCTTACTTGGTTGCTGGTTACTATTCTTGTCTGACATGATCGTTTTAACAGGCTTTGTCCCCAGGTATATTACTCTCTGTTCCTAAGACTGCACTTTAGGCATGGTTTATTTAGGTACACAAAGTGTATCACATATACACACTTAGTGTATCAGCTTTAATACCACGCCACGATATACAACCATATCATGTACCCAAAAGCATCATGTACCCCCGAAAGCCATTAATGATAAACTTCCATATGTGAAAACTCGTTTAGATCAACGACTCGTACAACTGAAGTTAGTAAGATCACGCAGTCAGGCCGAAAGTTATATCAAGCTCGGCAAAGTCAAAGTTAATGGTAAGATCGTTGATAAGCCCGGTCATGCTGTTAGTAGTGATGCCAAAATCCAACTCACGGCGGAAGAACAGTATGTCAGCCGGGCGGCGCTTAAGCTGGCTAGCGTGGCCGATGCTCTTAATCTGGAATTCCAGGGAAAAACGGTGCTGGACGTCGGCAGCAGCACCGGTGGCTTCACGGATTTTGCGCTCAAGCACGGTGCAACAAAAGTTATAGCGGTGGACGTCGGCACGGATCAACTTCATCCCAGCCTGCATGGCGATCCAAGGATTGAGCTGCATGAGAAGACAGATATCAGGGATTTCCAGCCAAAAGGCGAGCAGAGCAAAGCAAGCAACATTGACATAGTCGTAGCTGACGTTTCGTTTATAAGCTTGAGGCAGATTTTGCCTAGTATTGCTAGGCTAACCAGCAACAAAACTCAGATTGTGGTGATGGTTAAGCCGCAGTTTGAAGCTGACCAAACTAACCAGAAGCATAAGGGTGTCATTAAGAACGACAAAATACGGCGTGACATACTCAAGGGCTTCGAGCAATGGACACAACAAAGATTTGTTATCGTGGACAAGGCCGATTCAGCTGTTAGCGGGGCTAAGGGTAATCAAGAACGATTCTATCTCTTACGAAAAGCATAAGCAAGGTGCTAAACTGCCAATATGTATTTTGCTTCGAGGGTGCAAGCTGGTCGAATGCTGGCCGCCCAACTGGCCAAAAAGTATAAAGATGAGAAATGTGCAGTGTTGGCTCTGGGCGATGGCGGTGCCATGGTTGGGGCACAGGTTGCTAAGCAATTGCACTGCGTGCTAACGTTGCTTAACAGTGCCGAGATCATGCTCCCGAGAGAGCCCAAACCAATTGCTGGCATAACGGCCGGCGGCGTGGTGTCCTACAATCATGGCTATTCCACTGGTGAATTGGATGAGCTGGTAAGCGAATACTATGGGTATATTGAGCAGGAAAAGTTGTCTCACATGCACGACCTTAACCAGCTTGTTGGCAGAGGCGGTACCGTTAATAAAAGTTTGCTTAAAAACCATAATGTTATTGTGGTATCCGATGGGCTGCAAACTGGTTTTGAGGTTGATCTTGCGGCCGAGTTTCTTAAGCCGGTGGCGATCAACAAGCTGGTTGTTGCCACGCCTTTTGCCAGCGTTCCGGCAGTTGATAGAATGCATGTTCTGGCTGACGATCTCTATTGCCTGAACGTGCTTCACGACTATTTTGACACCGATCATTACTATGACAAACAGGATGTGCCTGACCACGAAACTGTGTTAGAAACCATTGAACACATTATCGCCAATTGGAAATAACCCCAGTCAAGCCCAACATAGCCTATTCCTAGAAGTTACACTAGGTACTTGCGCAGAGCCTCAATGTCTTTGAGAAGGGTGAAGGACTGCTTGTTTACCAGCAGGCCTTTGCGTTCTAGGGCTGAGAGCTCGCGGCTGGTGGTTTCACGAGTGGCATTGATAGAGCTGGCAATGTCTTGGTGACGAATTGGCACCTCGATTAGCAGGCCGTCTGGTGTTTCTTTACCGAAGCGCTGACTCATAGTTAGTAGGAAAGAAATAATCCGCTCTCTCACAGTACGATACTCAAGGTTAAGTATGCGTTCGCCGTGCAAACGGTACATTTCCATGGTCATGTCGAGCAGCGGTGTCAGGGCATCGGAGCTGTCGTTGATGAATTTCAAAAAGACTTCGCGCGGTATCTGCCAGGTTACGGTTGGCGCCAGAGCTTGGTAGATAATGCTGCGCTCTTTGCCGGTAACAGCCCAAATAAGAGGAAATATCTCGTCCTGCTTGCGGACAATAAGTAAGTTTTCCTCGTTGTACTTGGTTATATCGTAGGCTTTGACCAGCCCCTGATAGATGTAGAAGACTCCCGGTGGTGCGTCACCGGGTCGTATGACAAAGTCGCCTTTTTTGAATGTTTGTTTAACTCCGTGTAGCCTAAAAAATTCCACAAAGTCTGCCGTTTGCTTCAGCGTGGCAAGCATACCTGTATTATGATAGGACTCATCAATAATGTCAACCTTAACAGATGGGTCGCAAACATTTGTGATTAATATCCCAAGCCATTAGTGATTATTCTTACCGCATATCTGGGGTAACAAGACTACTATTAGGGCGGTTAATCAAGGAGGCGTCATGGTAAGTGAACAGTCCATCCACGCACAACTTAAGACCCTCGGTTTCAAAACATTCGGTTGGGGCAGATCCGAAGTCGGTGAGCTCCCTAACATCTTATTGCCTGACGAAGAAATTTTTGAATGCGTCAACGGTGTTTACGAGGGCGGTTTTGCCCTGTTGCTAGCTACTGACGTTCGTGTTCTGCTAGTCGATAAGAAGCCGCTTAACTACTTAACTGTCGAAGACCTGCGGTTCGATATGATTAACGAGATTGACTACAATCACCGCCTGCTAGGTGCTTATATAACTATTGCCACAGGCAACAAGTACTTGAAGTTTCAGAGTCTCAATCAGCCAAGACTACGTAAGCTGATTGGTCATGTTCAGCACGCCATGGCCGAAGCTAAGAAGAAGCAATCAACTCGGCAGGAGGGTCAAAACCAGCACCTTGAGCAAATCAATCAACAACTCCAAACTTATTTGTTGGCTCAATATCAGCAACAACAGCGATTGCATGAGCAATTAGATGGCTTTCAGGCTGGCAAGGGCACGAATGCTACTCTGTCGACGACGATTGAACCACCAGTCAAGCCTAGTCCCGAACTAGCAGACTACTTGTATGCACAGGGTCTAATGGCACAGCATGAAGCACGTACTGGTGGTAGCAGTAATGCCAGCCAAGCTCAACAGACTGCGGTGTTATCAGTACCTAAACTGGTGCCGTATGAGCCTCGACGCGACGAATTGGCCGACCTATACTCAGAGGGTATGCAAGAGATATTTGGCAAGCACGGCCAAGGTCAGAGGGCTGTCGATGCCGAGACTGTCCAAGAATCCGCAACCGCCGGTCATTTCAAGCCACATGCTCATATTAGTCTTCACAGCCCACTAGAGATTAATCCCATGCGCGTAGCTTATTCCAAACTGCCGATGGCCTTGCGCAACCGCAGATTTGGCCGACCGCCGCTGCCAGTCTTCCAGGCCAACGACAGCGAAACCGAAGTTGCTTAGCTTAGACGTTAAACCTGAACTCAACAACATCATCAGGTCGCATGACGTAGGTTTTGCCTTCGGTGCGAACCTTACCGGCGCCCTTGGCTGCCGTCATGGATCCGGCCTCGACTAGATCGGAGTAGGCCACGACCTCGGCGGCAATGAAACCACGCTCGAAGTCGCCATGAATCACTCCGGCAGCCTCGGGCGCCGTGGAGCCTTGACGAATTGTCCAGGCGCGAACTTCTTTTTCGCCAGCAGTCAGGTAGCTCTGCAGACCCAGTGTGTCGTAAGCGGCGTGAATCAATTGCAGCAGGCCGGATTCGTGCTGACCGTAGCTTTCTAATAGCTCGGCCGCGTCAGCCTCGTCGAGATCTTTGAGCTCACTCTCCAGCTTAGCGCAGACGAACAGAGCTCGCGCCGGTGCAATCATTTTGCTCAGCTCGGCTTGTCGCGGCGCGTCGGCCAGCCCGGCCTCGTCCAGGTTGAACAAATATATAACTGGCTTCATAGTCAGCAGTTGCAAATCTGCCAATGCGCTGCGATCTAACTCGGGGTAATTCCAGAGCGGCTGACCACTATCCAGAATTTTATGCACCTCTTCGTAGGCTTCGGCGATTGGCCTTAGCTTGGGGTTGGCTCGGGCTTCTTTGGCGAACTTGGGCAGTCGCTGCGAGACAGTTTGCAAATCCGCTAGCACTAGTTCGGTGTTGATGACATCAATGTCTTTTTGTGGGTCGTGAGCTTCGTCGACATGGGTGACGTTCGGATCGTCGAAAGCTCGCACGACCTGCACAATCGCATTGGTGCTGCGAATGTGACTAAGGAACTTATTGCCCAGCCCTTCGCCCTCGCTAGCACCCGCCACCAGCCCGGCGATATCAACAAAGGTTACCGTGGCCGGTACAATCTTGTTGGTCTGGTACAGTTCGGCGAGCTTACTAAGCCGCGGATCCGGTACAGGCACAATACCGGTATTCGGCTCAATCGTGGCAAAGGGATAGTTAGCAGCCAGGATATTACTGCCGGTCAGAGCGTTGAACAGGGTGGATTTGCCGACGTTGGGCAGACCGACAATGGCTATGGATAAACTCATCGTACTATTCTAACAGAGAAGAATGGTTTTGATCAGGCCTGGGCGGGTCATAGTGGCAAACCGCCAGAACACCTCGGATTGCAAAAAGGGGTAATTATGCTATAATTTGCACAAATGTCCTCGCAACCAACCGTTGAACAGCTTACGCCCGAAGACCAACCTACTTTCGCTCCAGAAGTTTGGCGTCCAGTCGAGTTTGATGCCAATGGCAAACCTGGACAAGCTCATATTTATATAGGCCAGACGGCTATGACGGGCGAAGCCCGGCCAGCTTTGCTGATGGGCGGATTTGATGAGAGCAAGGATTCCATCGCCGCGGCTGTTCACAAAGCTCGGGAAGTCCCACTAGTGGGCGTACACGTTGGGTTCGGAGATACTAGCCTAAGAGGCATCAATGGCATGCTGCATAATTTCTTGCCAGCTGTTACTGTGGCGGCTAAGTCGCAGATTGGTTGGGATGGCCAAGTTGATTCAATAGCTTGTTCTGCTGCTGGGCCATTAGTGCTTGAGGCCTATGATCACGTATTTGGTTCGGTAGAGGACGCTTCTGATATGCCTTTGTCAAAATTTGTTGCTAGGGGTATTTTAGGTGATTTAGCTCTAGTTAATTCTGCTGGTTGGAATAACGCCGACTTAGCCAAACCGGTACCGGACGACCGCCAAAAAGAAACTCGCAAACGAATTTTTGGCTTGTTCAAACGCATACGTGATAACAACAATGGCTTGTTAAGGCCGGTCAATGAACAAGCCGAAGAGGTTGTAGGTCTATCCAGCACCTATATCAGGAACGTCATAACCTATATTTTTGATCGTAATATGGCTACGATGACCAGGCGTCTTGTGCAACGTCGTCAGGTGGCGATTGGGGTTAGTCCTGATGATAGTGTTTTTCGTGAGGCCGAAGTCAAGAAGACTCTTAAGCTAAACGGGCTGGAGCATTTGGCTTTTGCGCTGGGTGGTGGGCATGTCTTCGTTGATTCGGACGAAGGTGTTAAGCAAATTGAAGCGGCCTATGCCGAACTTGAGCGTAGAAGAAGTAGTGACTTTGACGATATTGATATCGGTCAGGTCATCGAGCTGCCCGTAAAATAGCGTTGATTCGCAAAGTGGGTTACTATAATCTGTATAGTATAAACTTCAACTGAAAATGAGAGAGACAAACATTGCCAAACCCAAAGCCGGTGTCAAAAAAGGCAGCTCAAGCGGTACAACCAGCCACTGGTTGATACTGATATTGCTAGCTCTAGCGCAGTTTATGGTGGTGCTCGACGTATCGATTGTTAATGTGGCTTTACCAGCCATGCAAGAGGCCTTTGATATGAGTCAGTCCAGCTTGCAATGGATTGTGACGCTATACGCTCTGACTTTTGGTGGCTGTTTGTTACTCGGTGGCCGGGCGGCTGATTTATTCGGCCGACGCATGGTATTCCTGATTGGTATTACGCTGTTTACTTTGGCTTCGCTAGCTGATGGTTTGGCTCAATCTGGCGGGCAATTGATTCTATTCCGCGGTCTTCAGGGCTTGGCCGGAGCGCTGATGTCGCCGGCTGCCTTGTCTATTATTCTGGTGACCTATAAGGAAGGGCATGAGCGCAATGTGGCCTTGTCTGTCTGGGGTGCCGTTGCTTCCGGCGGTGCAGCTGTCGGTGTTCTGCTAGGCGGCATTATTACTCAGTACCTTAACTGGCGCTGGAACTTCTTCGTCAATGTACCAGTCGGTATCCTGGTTGTTATAGCTGCTTTGCGCGTGCTTGATAGGCATGACTCGACTCTTGATCACAACAGTCTTGATCTGCCAGGCGCCGTGCTGGCCACCGGCGGTCTGATGATGCTTGTCTACACCTTGGTTAAGGCACCTGTGGAGGGCTGGACATCGTCGGTTAGCCTGCTGCACTTCGGTATAGCTATCGCGGCCTTGGTGGCCTTCGTGATCAACGAGCATAGAGCCAAGCATCCTTTGATGCCACTACACATATTCCGCAATCGCAATCTGGTTGGTGCCGACTTGTTAATGTTGTGTATGGCAGCCGGCATGTTCTCAATATTCTTCTTCACCACGCTATATCTTCAGCAAATTCTTGGCTACACACCGATCAAAACCGGTCTTAGCTTCTTGGTCGTACCGTTTGCTGTCGCCATCTCGGCAACTAATGTGCCACGCCTTATTCAGAAAGTCGGCTACAAACCTATCTTGATGATTGCGCCACTGGTTGTGTCTTCAGGGCTGTTCTGGCTGTCGCACATACCAGTTGATGGCACATTCTGGGGCAACGTTGCGCCCGGCTTGATCTTGCTTGGCCTCGGCATGGGCGGAACCTTTGTGGCGGCTACTATTGCTGGAACTTCTGGCGTACCGCATCACGAATCTGGCCTAGCCTCCGGTATTCTTAATACCGCCCAGCAGGTTGGTGGGGCTGTTGGCCTGGCTGTTCTGACCGGCATTGCTACCTCTACGGCCACTCGCTATATAGAAAATCTCAATCTGCTGTCGGCGCCAACTCACGAACAACTTACCGCTGCCGCAGTGCGTGGTTTCCACGATGGCTATCTGATAGCTTCAACCTTTGGCATTGTGGCTGCGCTGATAGCTACCTTTGTAATTAAGCAGCAAAAGATTAAGGGTAAAATCAACCTCGCCGAGATGGCAGCAGGGGCGTAAAGCAGCCCATATTAGGGTTATTCGGTTGAGGCCTTGTCTTCCCACAGCCCAACCCGGTGGAGTGTAAGCATTATCACAAGGAATGAAGTATAATAAGTTCTATAATTGAACTCTAGCAGTATTGTATAAAAACAAAATTGCTATTGCATATTTAGCATTAACATGATATATTAGGTAGCATTAAAGGATTTTTGGAGTACCAATATGACAGGCATGAACTCGGACCCCACAAGTGATCAGATGCAATTAGACGCTGCTAGTTCTGAACAGTATGGACAGACTGGTCAGTACGGTTTTCAGCCCGATGCTGCAGTCGCAACTATGGGCGCACCTGGGCAAGAAGGCCGCGGCTTTGTAGCTAGAGCCTATGATCGAGTCATAGACACCGTACTTGACGCTGCAGCCAGTGTTGCTGAGAGCGCGAACTCGAGAAAGCTTACAGCTGGAGTCACCATCGCCGCCGTTGCCCTTCCTGCCGTTGGAGCCGCCGCCGCTCCCAGAACATCACACGAGCCAGCTAGCACTCGAGGCAATGCTATTGCTGTTATTGCGGGTCCCCGCAAGTTCAAGCCATGCAAGGATGGTAAGCCAAAATTTCAGATGCGATTACTCGGGCCTAGGGAAATAACCGAGACTGAAACCCCTGTCGATTACAAATTGCAAGCCAAGAGCTGCAAAAAACGTAAAGGTGTTGAAATTGGGCAGAATGGCTGGGATCATAGTCAAGATAGTTCATCGACAACTAACATGAGAGCGAGAACCGTGAAAGGTTTTGACTTCCAGCTAATCTTTCCCAAGTCTACTCTGACCGACCCAAATGCACGTGATGGTCTTCGAATTACCATATCTGCCAGCCAAGGAAGAAAAGGCCTTTACGGCGAGATGATAAATTTCAGATATGCAGCAAGCTCTAACAGTAACGAAGCAACTGGCTCTACAGGCTCTACAGGCGCCACAAGCGGGTTATAATAAAACAAAAACAACACAAAGAAACCCTTCCCTTAAGAATGACTTTGGCATACAATGCTTATGTATAATGTTTACCCAAGCATGCTAAACTATGTCGGTTTCTATAAAAACGCTAAAACTACGCGCTAAGCGACTGTTTGAAAAACGCTTCACCAAGATAGCAGTATTGCTGGTACTTGTGTGTCTTCTGAGCGTTTCTGCTCTATGGTTTTGGCGCTCTTATTCGAAGTCGTCAAATAGTTCCTATGTTTTAGCAAATAAACTGGAGAATAGATATGCAAAAGCTAATGCCCAAAACCTAAAAGAAGGCGACTACGACAGCTATCAATATTCGAAATTTAAATATGTTGGTCTCTATATTGAATCGGGCGATTACGGTAAGGCTACTGCTCTACTTACTGAGGTGCAAGAAAAGGTTCCAACTGATAAACTTTCAACGGATGTATATATGTATCTAGCCCAAATATCCCTTAAGAAAGGTGACCAGTCTGGATATCAGAAAAATACCCAAACACTAATTGACAAACTGAAGGAACAGGGACGCAGTCAAGAAGCAGATTATTATATTAAGCAAGCTGAAGGCCAGCAACACTTATGAAAATTCATATTATCGCAAGAGTTTATAAAAGCTTGTTAAGATTATTATGTTACGCTGTTTTATTGTTTACCGTAGGTTTGTTGATCGCTGGTCATACGGAGAGAGTCGCTGCAGATACGGACGTGCCAATAAGTGAGAATGCACCACAAAACAACTCAAGTGATGTGAGCGGGGTGGGCGGAAGCCAGAAACCATACTACGCAGTTGGCACAGGAGCGTTTGATGGCGAATTCTCTTGGGTGAAAATATATGTACCAAACGGTCAGTCTACAATTATCACCGTTGAACAAAACTGCGATCCGTCTGTAGAAGTTGGCTCTCCGCATGTAACATATTATTTGAACGATCTGGCTGACGGTGCCTGGGCAAGCTCAAGAGAAAGTGAAACATATAATAATGGGCATGTAGGTGGTATATACGATGAGGTAAAGCCAGATAATGGTTCATGCACTTCATCAATAACTTTTCCAACTGTTAGGGCAAGTCACGGCATAACATCGCTTATAGAAGGGCATGACAGGTGGAGAGTTTTCTATCTAGTTGCAAGCATTAGCCCTAGTGCAGGAGATAATGAAAGGTCGTTCAGAGTTAATTCAAGCAATCCCAGTTCATATGTCGGTGGTGGTCAAAAGATTGATGACGGAGGCATAATAAAAGCTAGCGGTAAGTACTCCAATGGTTTTGGAATATATCAGCGTAACGCTCCCAATTACGGAGGTGGAGAGGAGTGGGATTATGAAATTGAATTCACGTCTATTTGTTCGCAGTTTAAAACTAACGGCACAGCGACGATCCATCTCTATGATTCAGACGATGAAAGCAGTGGCCCGCGAATATATAGTCCGCAACATCTGACAATGACTTTAGAGCGGAGCCCCAGACAAACGAATCCTAGCTGGTCTACTTACAGAACCTGGACATCACTTGGTACTAATCACGAGGGTAAAGACTTCAATTTCATAGCGAACAACAAGTTCATATATAAACTTCATATTACCGGTATTAATTGGCGTAACACTATCCAAATGGAGCTGCCTTTTGATCAAATTGATGCATTACCTACTGGTTCTACGCCTGGATCTACTAGTTGCGCCGGCGGAGGCGGCGGAGGCGGAGACACTTCATGCACGGCATTCAAATATGATGTTACGGATCATTCCTACTGGCGATTCAGTATTTTCTCGATAGGTAGTCCGCCGGTTGTCAATGTCCCATATCCAAATGGCGCAGGTGGACACAGCTACGCGGCTGCTAATCCTGACGCTGGACAATGGGCAACATTTGGCACGGTGCCTACTGAGGTAAAAAAGTTTCAATTCTCCTCTGATCATACGTACAACGCAGGTCTTAGCCCGAACTACCCACCACCGTCAGCCTCTGGCTGGTACGTGCTTGCTGAACATTGGCTACACTACGATTCGGATAGCGACGGCACAGCAGATGCATACAAATACTTTTACAACGGGCTTCCATTCCAAGGGAATTGTTATTCGGCTAATTGTGTTGTGAGCATTGACGGTAATTTGCCAGATGGCTCTGCTAACGTCCAAGCTGGATCCAGTTACGGAGCCACCATGATAGTCAACAACACAGGACGACAGCCCTTGCAAGTTCCCGGAGACACCGTCGATCCCTTTACTAACAATAACCTTATCCCTTTGAGTCCTGCCACTGCCCCCACAACCCAAGGCAGTTATCCTAATGCGGTAACGGCGGCTGCGACAGCGGCGCCGTACAATTCGGGATACACTGTGGCAAGTTGCGGAGCTGATATTAATGTCTATCAGCACTTCACACTAAGACCGTCGGCGGGCATAGATCCCAGCACTGACGATCAAGACCCGACTACGGTTGTATACAACACCCGCGTAGACTATGGGCCGGATCCATACCCATACCCATACCCGGGGCCTGTCAGCTCAGGCGTGCACAGCATACTCAACTTCAAGCCGGCAGCTGGGGCTCTGTCAACGGTAAAGGATGTTGCTCGGTCTGGCAGTTACACGACAACCCCCTATCAAGATACGTACAGCAATCCGGGTCCGATCAGGGCGGGTGATCAATTTTGCCCGAGAATGGTTATAGATAATGCCAGCGGCTGGATTGGGCCAGGCGGTGAGTTGTACCAACAATCAGACTCGGCCGATGGGGGATGCATGACGGTTGTCAACAAACCTTACTTCAAAGTCTATGGCAGTGGTGTTTCGGCTGGCGGTGGTATGGCTGGCGGTGCGACGGGCATTGTCTCCAGCTGGAATAATAACAGCGGTTCATATCCGTTTGGCGCCGGTGCCCAGATTGCAGCTCTAGCTAATGGCCAAATAACTGGTTTTGCTAGTGCTCAGGGTGTGCCTGGCGGATCGACGACCTACCTCAGCTTCGCTAATACAACAAGCACCTCGATTGATTCATATAATCCTAAATTAGGGGGCAACTTCGGTGCCTATCACCCCTTGACATTAATCGGTCCGTCGGCAGGCACCACCGTGATAAATGGTCCATACACTCTGCCAGCAACAACCGTCGGAGCGGGTGATAACAGGGCAATTTATGTCAATGGTGATGCATATATTGACGGTAATGTGACTTACGGCGGCAGCCCCTGGAATGTTAGCAATGTGCCCTCGTTCGTGCTAATCGCCACCGGAAACATTTACATAGACCCCGGCGTCACTAACCTCGATGGTATATATACTGCTCAGACAAGCGGCAAAGCTATCTACACCTGTGGCAAGAAAGTCGGCGCTGCCTTCCAGCCGCTGGACAAGAACAATCTGTTCAGCTGTAACAAGCGTCTGACTATTCATGGTAGCTTTGTGGCTGACAAGATTAATCTGATGCGCACCTTCGGCTCGCTCAGGGATGAGAAGCCAACGGGTGCTGGCTCCCAGATAGGGCTGGTTTGGAGCTGTGGTGGCAGTATCTGCAAGCCGGATATTAGCGGCATGCGCTGCCTGTTAGTAAACATAACAGGAGAGGATACAAGCCACACCTGGGCTGACAACAACTTATGCGTACCTAGCGGTTCTAGCACCCACCTAGGTCTCACTATAACAACTTCACCTAATACGGCAGCTCAAGCTGCCATCAATACCGGATTGCCGAACTGCACCAATTTGAAAATTCCTGGTGAGGGTGACTACTGGAACGACAACTGGCTTTGTAGTGACTCACAGCTAACATTCAGCTACACTGGGCCTATTGCTGGACAGTACTGCACGCCAATTATTGAGCCCTCTGACCCTGATGCCAGCGGTGTCTGGCACGATAACAAGACGTATATTTGCGAACCAATGGCCGCATCAGCAGCACCCAGCGTTGTCCCAACCTGCAATAACAGCGGCAGTATGACCCCAGTCGGCAGGAACGGAGGAGACGGCATGACACCGGCCAACGGTTACGCTGTGTTCAAGACATTCTTGCCGTCGTGGAGACAGCTAGGGTCACTGACTATACTGGCTTTCTTGGCAATACTCGGATTATTTAAATACATGTCTTACGGAGCATACGATGGACGTAAGCGATTAGCCTGGAACGGACTGCTCCTTACTGCCAGCAGGAGTATGGCTGTTCTGGCCGTCGGAGTGTTCCTGGCAATGGCAGCGCCAATAGGTATAACTTCGGCTGCTACAGGTGTGGTCAGTACTGGCGGCGGCGGAGGCGTAATCCCTGTTGGCGGCGGAGGCGGTGTAGTTCCTGTAGGCGGCGGCGGAGGCGTAATCCCAGTTGGCAACAGAGACTGTGCCGCCGAAGTCTTTGACTTCAGTCCGGATATATACATGTCCAGTCCAGCTATTCAACTTCCCAGCAACGGCGCGTTGCAGTTCGACGCCATAACGAGTCTACCGCCGGTGCTATGAAAACTATCGGGTGGGGCATAACTGATTACGCTTATGGTATAATTCCCGTGATGAACGGCAATTACGCGACGGACATGGGTGGGCTAGAGTTTGCCCTGATCAAAAGTGCTGTGACAGGAGCTGCGCTATGAGTTCGCTGCTTAACAGTACATCTGAATTCTTTGGCCTGGACATAGGCACGACGGCCGTACGGTTGGTGCAATTAAGGGGCGCTTCTGGCCAGAAATCGCTGGTAAAATACGCCTACGTACCACTAGATGACAAACTATCACTTAGCGAATCCAAGGCCGACCAGCAAAAGCTAGCTCAGATCATCAAGGAGCTGGTGTCTCAGGCTGGCGTTAGTACACGCAGTGTGGCTGTCGGCATTCCTTCTAGTCGCGTTTTTACCACAGTGGCTGATGTCGAACGCTTACCAGCTAACGAACTTGCCAAGTCGATTCAATATCAGGCCGATTCGCTGATTCCAACACCGTTGGCCGAATCCAAGATGGACTGGGCGCTGATTGGCGATTCGCCGGCTGACAAGACCAAGCAGGAGATATTGCTAACTAGCGTTCCTAACAAGTTTATCGAGGATCGACTAGACATGTTGGAATCAATTGGGCTTAATGTGATCGCTTTTGAGCCAGACAACCTGGCCATGGCACGGGCTTTAGCTGTTAATGATGCAAGTGCTCAGTTGCTGCTGGATGTCGGACGCCGGACGACTGACTTAGTGGTAGTGCTAAATGGTGTTCCGCACCTGACTCGCAGTATTCCTACCGGCGTTGAAGCCATTGTTCGGGCTGCCACGCAGAACCTTAGTATCGACGAGAAGCAAGCCAATCAATTTGTCTTCAAGTTCGGTCTGAGCAAGGACAAACTAGAAGGCCAAGTCTTCCATGCCATCAGCGGCACTATAGATCTACTGACCAACGAACTTGAGAAATCAATCAAATTCTTCCAAACGCGTTACACCGGTGCCAAAATCGAGCGCATCATTGTGACCGGTGGCGCATCTGTCATACCAGAGTTTCCGCTCTACTTAGCCAATAAGTTCACGCTCAATGTTGAAATCGGCAATGCCTGGCGCAATGTCAGCTTCAGCCGTGATCGTCAGAACGAACTGCTGACAATATCTAATCAATTCGGCGTAGCTGTCGGACTAGCGGAGCGTGATTAAGATGATTCAGCTTAATCTTCTCCCTGACGTCAAGCTGGAGTATATCAAGGCGCAGCGCTCGCAGCGGTTGGCTCTGAGCATTGCTTTTCTATCGACGGCTGCGGCAGTCGGCCTGCTGATTATTTTGCTTAGCCTAACTGGGCTACAGAAGAAACATCTCAGTGACCTTAGCAAGGACATTGCGTTGGAGACCGCTGAACTTCAAAAGGCTCCACAAATCAACAAAGTGCTAACGGTCCAAAATCAATTAGAACGTTTGACGGATCTGCATGCTGGCAAACCGGCTGCCTCGAGACTGTTCGAATATCTTAATCAAGTCACACCAACCCAGGTTGACATCGGCAGCCTGAGCAACGACTTTACGACCCAGACCATGACCATTACTGGTGCGGCTGATGCGCTCAGCAGTGTTAATAAGTATGTTGACACACTCAAATTCACCACTTATACAACTAGCGATAACCACACAGCCACGCCAGCCTTCAGCAATGTCGTGTTGACTAGCTTCGGGCTTAGCAGCGGTGCAACACAGGCCAACCCGCATCCTGCTAACTACACCATTACACTATCTTACGATCCAATCGTTTTTGACATTACTCAAAAGGTAATTCTGTCGGTACCGAACCTCATCAGTACCAGATCTGAGCTAACTCAGCCAAGCGATTTATTCAAGGCAGCGCCAACTAAACCCAAAGGAACGACTAACTAATGGCAAAATTAGAAATCTCCACCAGGCGTCTAGCGATCAGTAAGGCCAATGCTCAAGTAGTAGCTATAGTTGCCGCCGCATCTTTTGTAACGGTGTTTTGTCTGGTTGCTTCTAATGCTGTTTTCAAGCAATATCGCTATCAAGGCAAGGTAGTTGGAGAAAAAGAAAAAGCTCACCAGCAACTCGAGTCCAATATTAAGGCTTATGACAAGCTAGCTGCGTCTTACAAGGCCTTTGATTCAGCATCTATTAACGTAATTGGTGGTACCAAGAGTGGCACAGGCGATAATGATGGCCGTAATGCCAAGATTGTTCTTGATGCCTTGCCAAGCAGCTACGATTTCCCGGCGTTAACTTCTAGTATCGAGAAAATCCTGGCCTCTAGCAGCCTGAAGGTTACTAGCATCACAGGTACTGACGATGAATTAAACCAACAGGGCAATATTTCTAGCGCTACACCAGAACCCATTAGCATCCCATTCTCTTTTAGTGTCAGTAATGCTAATTATGCTTCAATCCAACAACTCATAACCAAATTGCAACAATCAATTCGCCCCTTGCAGGTTGACTCCCTGGACTTAACCGGTGGCGCCAATGACATGTCGCTTACGGTTAGTGGGCACACTTTTTTTCAGCCGAGCAAAAATCTTAACATAACCAAGAAGGTAGTCAAATGAAACGCAAAGACCTCCTGTTAGTACTGGTTATTGTCGTTATAAGTGCTATTGTTTCTTTGCTGGTTTCTAATGCCATAATCAGTTCGCCTAAGAATCGCCAACAGCAGGTCGAAGTTGTTCAGGCAATTACTTCTGACTTTCCTCAGCCCGACCGACGCTACTTCAACAGCCAAGCCTTTGATCCTACCAAGCTTATTACCATTGACCAAAATGGCAATTCTGATCCGTTTAGTGCCAACAAGCAATAAAAAGAAAAAGCCATGAGTGTACTGTCGGTAGCAACCGAACAACAAGTCGAGGATACTCTGATTGCTGGCGGCATGATTACCGCCGACAAGTTAGCCGCGGCTCGCTTGGTCGCCGAAAAGGCTAAGCAGCCAATCTTCACTTATTTGGTTCAGAATAATCTAATTACCGAAGAACAGCTAACTAAGGCTAATGCCACGATTACCAAAGTTCCGTATGTTAACTTGACTTCGGCGCGTATCGATCCGGCTATCTTGAAGCTGCTGCCACAGGACGTTGCTGAGCGCTACATGGCAGTGCCTTTGGGTGAAATGCAGCATCGACTAGTCGTAGCCATGCTCGATGCCGATAATGTCCAGGCTGTGGACTTTCTGAGCAAGCGTATCGGTAGATCGCTAAAGGTATATGTGGCTAGTGAGGCCGGAATACGCCAAGTCCTCAAGCAGTATTCGGCTAGGCTTGATACGCAGATTGACGACGCTTTTAAGGCTACTAATGACCAAGCAGCGATAGCCAAGGCAGCCGAGGGCGAAGCCGCAGGTGCAAAAGGCGGCGGCAAAAAGCCAGCTGCCGGCAACGAAATCAAGACTATTGTTCAAGACTCACCGATCAGCAAGGCGCTGTCGGCTATTCTGGAGTTTGCGGCTCGCAACCGTGCCAGCGACGTTCACATTGAACCGCAAGAGAAGGAGCTCAAAGTGCGCTGCCGTGTCGACGGCGTGCTGAGAGAAGTTATGCGCTTGCCTAAGAGCACCGAGCCGGCTTTCATATCGCGCATTAAGATTCTGTCTAATCTCAAGATTGACGAGCACCGCACACCACAAGACGGACAGTTCACGGTGGAGGTTGACGGTAAACCAATTGATCTGCGTATTGCTATCGCACCGGTGGTTTGGGGTGAGCAAGTGGTCATTCGTTTGCTCGATAAGACCGGCACTTCGCTCAAGCTCGAAGACATGGGTTATGCTGGTCGTGCGCTGCGTACTATTCGCAAAGGCCTAGAACGGCCTAATGGCATGATCCTGACTAGTGGACCGACCGGTTCAGGTAAGTCCACGTCTCTATACGCGCTGATCCAGGAGATTAAGAACGATTCAATCAATATTGTCACCTTGGAAGACCCGGTCGAATACAAAATGCCTGGCATCAACCAAATTCAGGTTAATCCTGATGTTGGACTGACCTTTGCCTCCGGTTTGCGCAGCATTCTTAGGCAAGATCCCGATGTGGTTATGGTTGGTGAGATTCGCGACAAGGAGACTGCTCAATTGGCAGTCCAGGCAGCTCTGACTGGTCACTTAGTCTTTAGCACACTGCACACCAGTAGCGCTGCCGGTATTTTGCCGCGACTCTTGGACATGGGCGTTGAACCCTTTCTTATCGCCAGTACAGTACATACTGTTATCGGTCAACGTCTGGTCAGACATATCTCTGATGCAGGCAAACAAACCTATCAATCGTCAACTTCGGAAACCGAGGCTATTAAGAGTACTATTGGTCATTTATTACCGCCGGCTGCCGAACAGGTTGCAGCTGTTTCTGAGGATCTAGGCTACAAAAACTTGCCCTTGGCTAACCAAACCGCTTATACTTTATTCAAGGGCACAGATAGCCCTGACGCGCCCGCAGGCTATAGAGGACGTTTGGGTCTGTACGAGGTGTTTGGAGTTTCACCAACTATCCAAGCGCTGATCATGAAACAAGCAACCAGCGCCGAAATAGAACAAGCTGCTCAAGCAGAAGGCATGGTGAATATGCGCCAGGACGGCTACCTCAAGGCTTTGGAAGGCCGGACAACGCTCGCCGAAGTGAACCGAGTAGCTGCCGAGGATAATGCGTGAGGATAATGACCAAAATGATTGCCAAAATGATTGAAAGGGTGGAATAATGCAGGCTCAACCAAAAATCGAAGTTCTGCTCGATGAAGTTATCAAGAAAAAAGCCTCTGACTTGCATCTTCAAGTCGGCTTGCCGCCAATGCTGAGAGTAGACGGTTCACTAGTGGCCGTGAATGGTGCCGATGTTCTCAATGAGGAAGCCGTCGAAGCCCTGATCTTTGCAATTCTTGACGAGGATCAGAAGCAAATTCTGCTCAAGGACAAGGAATTCGACTTTAGCTTTGCCTTTGGTGATTTGGGTCGATTTCGTGTTAACGCCTTTCACGAACGCGGCAACATGGCTGCCGCACTGCGGCTTATTCCTAACGAAATCTTAACTGTCGAACAGCTTGGTTTACCGCCAATCGTCAACAAATTCGCCGATTATCCTAGAGGTCTAGTGCTAATAACTGGCCCAACTGGTTCTGGTAAGTCAACCTCGCTGGCTGCCTTGGTGCACAAGATTAATAGCGAGCAGAGCAAGCACATTATCACCATCGAAGACCCGATTGAGTACACTCACAGGTCTATTAAGTCGGTGGTTGTGCAGCGCGAAGTCCACTATGACACTTATTCCTTTAGTGCGGCACTCAGAAGTGCTCTGCGTGAAGACCCAGACGTAGTATTAATCGGTGAAATGCGTGACCTTGAGACTATAGCTAGTGCTATTACGATCGCCGAAACCGGCCACCTGGTCTTTGCAACTCTGCACACCAATAGCGCCTCCCAGAGTATTGATCGTATGATTGACGTTTTCCCGCCGCACCAGCAGCCACAGATCAGAGCTCAACTGTCGAATATATTGATGGCTATCGCTTCACAACGTCTGATACCTGCGATTGGCGGCGGACGCGTAGCAGCTGCTGAGATACTAGTAGCCACACCGGCGGTTCGTAACATCATACGCGAAGGCAAGAGCCACCAGCTGGAGGCTGTGATTCAGACTGGTGCTGAGTTCGGCATGCAATCTATGGACAAGCAGCTGGTTAAGTTGATTCACGACGGCACAATTACCTATGACGAAGCTCGCAACTATGCAGTTGATATTGACGAACTAGACAGGTTAATGCGGAATTAATCATGCTGACCTTTAGTTACGAAGCTCGCAATGCTAAGACCGGCCAAAAGGTTAAGGCTGAAGTTCAGGCTGACAACGAGCAGGCGGCTAGCAAGCTAATCCGAGAGCAAGGCTTAACACCACTGGAAATTAAGCTAGAAAAGGCTGGTGGTATCGGCTATCGCTTCCAGCGCATTAAAACCAAGGACAAAGTTCTATTCAGTCGTCAGCTGGCAACACTAATCAATGCTGGTTTGCCCCTAGTTCAGAGTTTGCGTAGTGTTGCCAGCCAGACCACCAACAAGCCTTTCAAAGTGATAATTAACCAAGTTATAAGTGACGTCGAAGCTGGCAGCGCCTTCAGTGTTGCACTGGAGAAACATCCTACTATCTTCAATAGAGTTTATGTAAGCCTAGTGGCGGCCAGTGAGGCTTCTGGTACCTTGGATACTGGACTAGAACGTCTGGCCGATCAGCAGGAAAAAGACGCTGATATAGTCAGCAAGGTTCGTGGCGCTATGATCTATCCGTTGATCGTGATGTTGGTAATGCTGGCCGTAGTCGGCTTTATGATTGTTAAGGTGTTGCCGCAGGTTCAGGGCATTTATGCCGGCTTGCCCAATGTCTCATTGCCGTTAATAACTCGCATACTGCTGGCAATTTCGCACTTTATAACTCATTTCTGGTGGATAGTTTTGATCATGCTTGCCTTGTCGGGCTTCTTTGGCTCACGCTGGATTAAGACATTAGGCGGCCGACGCGTTGTTGACAGGGTCAAGATGAGCGGCTGGCCAATCGGTCCGCTGTTCATGAAGCTCTACATGGCGCGCTTTGCCCGCACTGGCACTACCTTAGTGGCAGCTGGCGTACCGCTGATACAGGTACTCGAGATTACCTCCGAGGCTGTCGACAATGTCCATATATCCGGCTCGCTCAAGAAGGCTATCGAGAAGGTCAAAGGCGGTAAGGCTCTAAGCGAGGCCATCGACGGCGACTCCAACTTCTTAGTATTGGTTCCAAATATGCTACGCATTGGTGAGCAGTCTGGTGCGCTCGAAACCATGCTGGCCAAGGTCGCCGAGTATTACGAAAAAGAAGTCGACAACGAAGTCAAAGCTATCAGCACCATTATTGAGCCGGTGATGATGGTTATCATGGGCATTATGGCGCTTATCATCGTGGCGGCGATTCTGCTGCCGATTTACGGTTTGGTCAATCAATCCGGTTTCACCGGAAGTGGTTAGAAGGCGTAGTATGTCTCGATCTTCTCAGACAACAGACAAAGGTTACACAATAATTGAGTTGATGATAGTGTTGGCTGTAGCTGGTCTGATCTTCATGATAGTTTTTAATGCCGTGCCGGCTTTGCTGCGCAACTCGCGCAATAATCAGCGCAAACAAGATGTCGCGGCGGTTCTGAGTGCTGTTTCGCACTATCAGTTGAATCATTCTGGCACCTTTCCGCCGGCCAGGCCGCCAATTCCTACGCCTCCTGCAGTTGACATTTTGCAGTACACCAAGCTGTCATACTACGAAACCACAGCCATTACCCTTAACCCGCAGTCAGCTGGTGGCCCAGCTGTCACAAGCACCAGCAATGACGAAGCTATCGATGTCTATAACTTCCATATTTGTGATTCCAATACTAGTGGCGCCACTAGTATTGGTGCTGGCTATCGCGACATCGTCGCCATCTACAAGATTGAAACCGGCAACGATCTGAGTGTTCATTGCCAACAACTCTAAACTTTAACTGTGGATAAACTACTTACCGAGCTTGCTTTTACCACAGTAAATGATTATTATCTAAACATAAGCAATAAATAGTAATTCGCAAAGGGGGCATTTGCAATGCTTAACAAACTAAAGAAAAATAACCAGGGCTTTACCATCATCGAAGTGATGATCGTGTTGGCCATTGCCGGGTTGATTATATTGATCGTCCTATTGGCTGTACCGGCCTTGCAGCGCAATGGCCGCAACACAGCTATTAAGAATGACGCTTCGGCTATCGCTTCGGCGCTGACAACGTTCGCGTCAGATAACGATGGCAAAACACCAGCAGCAGCAGACTTTGGCTACGTTGCGCCTACACTAACAGTTGGTGCAAGCAGCACTGCTCAATCAGAAGCTAAGGTTCAGGGCGGCACAAATGTATCTACGCCAGCTGTTGCGGTTACACCAGTAGCGGCTATCGCACCAGGCACGATTGTAATCGTTAAAGGTCGTGACTGTGCTGATAGAGTATCTGGCCGGGCATTCGCTATCTGGTACGCGATTGAAACATCCAAGGCTGTACCAGCGGCGGCTCCGTTCAACAACAAGTGCATCGACACTTAGAAGAATAAAAGCCTAAGAGTTAAACAGATCTCACTAGAGGGGGGTCTGTTTTACTTGTGGTAAGATATTGCTAAATGATTATCGCTTCCTTGGCTGTTGTTGGCTTGTGTCTGGGTAGTTTTGTTAATGCCGTGGTGTGGCGTATTCATGAACAAGCTAAGCAGAGCAAGACCAAGAAAACAGATAAGAAATACGCCAGGCGTCTGTCTATTGCCAGAGGACGCTCTATGTGCCCGGACTGCAAGCATGAGCTATCCGCAAAAGATCTGATGCCGCTGTTAAGCTGGCTCAGTCTTGGCGGCAAGTGTCGCTACTGCTGTAAACCCATCTCGATTCAATATCCGCTGGTCGAGCTAGCAATGGCAGGTGTCTTTGCGATGTCATACGTTTGGTGGCCGGCAGAGCTCCAGGGAGTGCAGATGGCTGTATTTGGCCTCTGGCTAGCAATCCTTACGGGCTTAATGGCGCTATTGGTCTATGACTTGCACTGGATGTTGCTGCCGAACCGCCTAATTTACCCCTTGAGCCTCTTAGCGACTCTACAAGCCGTTATTATAGTTGTCACGTCTACGGAGCCGCTGTTAGTAATCACTAACACAGCGC
Organism: uncultured Candidatus Saccharibacteria bacterium; assembly: GCA_964357905.1. Taxonomy (GTDB): domain Bacteria; phylum Patescibacteriota; class Saccharimonadia; order Saccharimonadales; family UBA4665; genus JBBTTE01. The sequence goes on along the minus strand of CAYHMQ010000001.1, from coordinate 59,991 downwards.
TGGCAACAGTTGTAGGCGGCGGCATTTTTTATCTGCTGTTCCAGGTTTCAAAGGGTAAGTGGATAGGCGGCGGTGATGTCAGACTGGGTTGGTTACTTGGCTTGGTCGTGGCCACACCGGCCAGAGCCTTTCTGATGATATTTCTGGCCTCATTGATCGGTAGTTTAGCGTCCCTGCCTCTGTTAATAAGTAAGCGCATGAACCGTACTAGCACCATTCCGTTCGGCCCGTTTTTAATTATAGCGACAATGCTGGTGCAATTATTCGGAACTGACATACTGACTTGGTATCAGCGTACTTTTATGACATTTGCAGGCTAGACCAAGAACATTTGGCCTTGCACCTAAAGCCACCCCATACCGCTTGTGCTATAATTCGACTAATAAAGGAGACTTTTTAGATCAATATGAAAGGTGTTAGACAGTCCTTTGGCTACACTGTGGTTGAGCTCATGATTGTGCTCGCGGTTTCAGGGGTGATGTTTATTATAGCCGCCAACTTCATTAGCGGCAAACAAGGAAAAACCAGCTTCATACAAGGCAGTAATGAAATGGTTTCGCGTATACAAGGTGTTATAGAACAAGTGACTGACGGCCAATACACAGATATACCAATGAGTTGTACTAGTAATGGCAGTTCGCTTAGCATAACTGGTGCCGTCAAAGCCCAAGGCACTAATCCGCAATGCGTCTTCATGGGTAAGATAATGCATTTCTCAGTCGCTAGCAACAGGAATAAATACGAAGTTTTCTCTTTGGCGGGTACTCGTCTTAAGAGTGACGGTACGCCAGCGATTAACTTTACTGATAGCCGTCTGACGGCGGTATATTTTCCTAGTGTTGTCCCTCCAATTAACTTAACTAGTCAGTTCACAACACCCCAAAATCTAGATATTACCGACATGAAGGCGGTAGCTGCCGACACTGGTGTGGTGTTCCCAGGATCGTACGGCGTCGGCTTCGTGCAGGGGATGGGTACAGCGGGTCTTGACATTAATGGAGACGCTGACGGTTCCTACAAATCGGGCGCTCAGACAATAAGTATGGTTTATTTACCTGTGATGGCCAACCGCAACGAAGCCGACGCCGCAAACAGTATCAACGCTGGACTTGTGAACAAGGCCAAGTCTGTTTGTATTGCTGTTTCCGATGGCACCAGAGGTGCTCTCATTAACATAGGTACCGATGAAGGCAGTCAGATCAGCGTTGAGATTAAACAATTAGGCGAAGTTTCAGGAACAGTAACATGCCCCTAAGCTTAAGACAATACAAATGGTATTCACATAAGTCTCGCCAGAGCGGTGACACCATGGTCGAAGTCATGATTGTTTTGGCGGTACTGGGGTTGGCCATTGGTATTAGCTATTCTACGGCCAACCGTGCTTTACTGCAGGCCAGAGAAGCCCAAGAAAACACTATAGCGACAGAACTACTCCAGTCCCAGATAGAAAAGCTGCGGTATCTAGCTCCTAATACTGATTCCTCAGATACCAGCAAATACGTCTTTCAGCACAACACGACATATTGCGTTAATGAAGCGGCGAATATTGTTCCGACTACCAATTCGGCTTGCAAACCGGACGATTTGTACAATATTTCTATAACTTACTGTGGTGGCAGCGGCGACCCCATTTGCCTAGGTCACACCAGCGACGATACCTTTATACTCCAAGCTGTTTGGGAAAACGTTGAAGGGCGGGGTAACGATACCATAACATTTCACTACAGGTTACATCCCTCATGAAATCCACCATAAACCGCCGTCAGCAAGGGTTCACCATTATAGAATTAATGATTGCCACCTGTGTTATATCAGTTATTCTGCTGATGGTCAGCGTTATAATGATTAATATCGGCAACCTTTACTACAAGGGTATCAGCCAATCACGGGTACAGGGCAATGTCCGCAGCTTAACCGATGAATTGGCTCAACGCCTTAGTTTGAGCAGTGCGCCGCCGCTTAGGCAAACCAGTCCTAACGGAAGTATATCAAGACTTTGTATAGGCGATACAAGCTATACCTACACAATTGGCGTGCAAATTGGCACTAACGCCGACCAAATACGACACGTGATATGGCGCGATACCATAACGCCAGGCACCTGCGATCAACCTAGCAACGGCTATTTAAGCACAGCAACCCCATCTGCTACTGGCACAGAGCTGATAACTGCTCGTTCACGTCTCAGTGCTTTCTGTGTGGGCGTCTTGTCGGGCGGCGTCTGCACGCCGGCCATGGCCTCGCCTTATCCAATAACTATTAGAATTGCTCTTGGCGAGAATGACATACTCTGCAGCCCCAGTACAGCCAGTAACACTTGTAATGATCAAGCGGCCAGCCTGACGCTGAGCGAGACCATGGCCGGCGATCTGACATGCAAGGGCAAACAGGGTGACAGTTATTGCGCGACAGCTAATTTAACAACTACAGTTATTCAACGTCTACGCTAGAAGGAGTACAATGAAAGCAGTTATGATTAACCCCAAGCAACCGGCCAGTAACGAAAAGGGCTTTGTATCGCTAGTTGTGGCACTAACGCTGGTCATAGTTTTGGCACTGTTGACGGTGGGCTTCGCTCAGCTTAGCCGCCGCGAGCAAAAGCAAGCCCTTGACAAGCAGCTAAGTGTCCAGGCCAATTATGCTGCGGAAACAGGTATAAACGATGTAGTAAAGGCTATTCAAGGCGGACTAGTGGATATAAACAATGATCCGAAGACTTGTTTACGCCTTACGCCGGATAACTCAAGCATTAATTTGGCTGCTAATGTTAACTACACTTGCGAACTGGTTGACCTCAAACCGCCGAATCTTGTCTATACTAATGTTGCACCTGAAATCGAACATAGCACGACTTTTTCGGCGGCTAGAACTGACGGTACGCCCAGTACGCTTAGTGAAATCACTGTGCAGTGGGATAGACTAGGCAACAATGCCTTGCCGGCTGCTGTTGGTGTATTTTCTCCGGTTGGTACCTGGGCTGCCGCTAAGTACCCAGCAGTATTAGAATTCAGCATCACACCCTTTAACTCCTCGTCGTTTGATCAGCCTACACTGATAGGTAGTTTGTTTACGACTTTTCTATACCCGCTCGCCGGCGGCTCTGGCTCGGTAGCTTACAATCACGCTAATAGCGGTAGTATAGCTGGGGCTACTTGCAACAGTACTGTTTGCAAAGTGATGATAACTGGTATAGCTGCTCCTCCCAGTGCTAGCTACACGATTCGCTTCATGCCGCGCTATGCCACCACCAACATTACCATTTCCGCCAAAGATGCATCTGGCAACAAATTAGATTTTGTCGGCGGTCAAGCTATGATTGATTCGACTGGTAAGGCTCAAGACGTACTCAAGCGAATTCAAGTTCGTGTGCCGCTAAAAAACAAAGCTAAGGTTCCATACTCGGCTATTGAGACTCAAAATGTCTGTAAGCGCCTAGCTACCGAACCAGCCTCAACTAACTTCATAAGTCCCACCACCAATGGTGTAATAAGCAACGTTAACGACCCGTGCTACTTATCCAACTAGAAATCTTCGCAATTGAATCGGCGACCCCCAACTAATTAATCTTCGTTGTGCCGATGAAACTTCTCGTGCACTGATCTCAGATGCGGGTCAGTTACATGAGTATAAATCTGGGTAGTAGCTATATTGCTATGACCAAGCATAGCCTGCACAGACCTGATGTCAGCTCCGTTCATCAATAGATCTGTAGCAAAAGAGTGTCTCAAGGTGTGCGGACTAACATGTTTGGTAATCCCGGCTAACAGGGCAGAGCGAGCTACAATTCGCTGGACGCTGCGAGCAGTCAGCCTATGGAAGTTGCCGGACAGGTCAACTTTCTTGGATCCACTATAACGAACAAATAATGGTTTCGCTGTGTCTTCACGCTCACTAAGATAATGTTCAACCCATTTGGCGGCCTCCGGACTGATGAATATTGGTCGGTCTTTTTGGCCTTTGCCGCGCACCATAAACTCTTTGCGCTTCAGATTAATATGATCTCTGTCGAGACCGACTAGCTCGCTGACACGAAGCCCTGAACTAAAAAGCAGTTCGAGTATTGCTCGGTCGCGCATGCCAGCGAGTGTGTTGAGGTCGGGCTGAGCAAATAAGCGCTCCAGCTCCTCCTCGTTCAGAAAGGTAACTTGTTTGCGTGTAGTTCGCGCCAACTCGATCTTGTCGGCGGCAAGAGCAGGGATATCGCGCTTCGCACAATACTTAAGGAAGCTTCGCAGCGCTATAAGGTGATAATTCTGTGTCGTCTTACTGAGCTCATCCGAAGTATTAGTGCCCAGCCGGTTGAGCCATAGTCGCCACTTGCGTATCAACTCAGGATCAATCTCTTTGATCTGAATATCACCGGCAAAGTCGATTAGCCGCGTTAGATAATGATCATAATTCTGGATAGTCTTCTGCGACCGGTTTTGTTCAATTTCTAAATATTCGAGGAAATCAGTCTTGGCCTTAGCAAACAGCATAAGCTTAATTGTAGCACCACCAATTAGGCATAGAGCCAGACTGATCATTTCTAGCTACAGTCGAACTTTATCACCCACCCACCCAACAAGAACCATACAATTCTTGTTGGGTTCGCCAAGCAGAGTACAAATTACCTCAAATCACTAAAATAGCAGGCTTAGGCTCTGCTCTGTTACAATTAGGGGGACTAAACAAGGACAACAATTCAGTGGAACGAACCTTAATTATTGCGAAACCTGACGCTGTGCAGCGTGGCCTGATCGGCGAAATAGTTAGCCGTCTAGAGAGCAAAGGCCTCAAGCTGGTCGGCATCAAAATGATGACTCTCGATGAGGCAATTCTAAGAAATCACTATGCCGAACACGTCGAAAAAGCCTTCTACAAGGGCCTTGAACAATTTATGAAGAGTTCGCCGGTGGTGTTGATGGCTTGGGAAGGCTATGAATGTGTCGACTCGGTCAGAACGCTAGTCGGAGCGACTAATCCTCGTCAAGCCGCACCTGGCTCGATCAGAGGTGATTTAGCAATTGGCGCTGGACGCAACTTGATACACGCCTCTGACTCCAAGCAAAGCGGCGAAGACGAGGTCAGCAACTTCTTCAAACCCGAAGAATTATTCGCCTACGACAAGTCTGAATACATTCACATCTACGAAGACACCGAACGCCAGTAGCTGGTACAATCAAGGTACGCCTCTGTAGTTCAATGGATAGAATACCTCCGTCCTAAGGAGTAGATCTGCGTTCGAGTCGCGGCAGGGGTACCACTCAGTCTAAGTACGCCAAGGTGCTACAATATCCTTATGGCTAAACAAGCCGAAACAACGGCCAAACAAACACCCCACAAGTACTTCGAAGACCAGTTTGACGACGAAGAAGTTCTATATGTCTTCCGTCGACATCCGATTGTGATGCGCAAAGGCTTGGTGCTAGGCATGTTGGGGCCGCTGCTAGGGGTTATACCGGCAGCGATCAAGCCCGACCTTGGTTTCGGCTTCTTCTTCGGTGGGTTGGCGCTGGGCTGTCTGACAGGGTTGCTACTTTTCGTGCCTAGTTGGATAGGCTGGCACTTTAGTGTTTTCATTGTGACAGATCAACGATTTATACAGATCAAACAGAGAGGTTTATTCCATCGGTCTGTGGCCGATCTAGGTTTGCAGCAGATTCAGTCTGTTAATTATGATGTCGATGGCCTGCAAGAAACTCTGCTCGGATTTGGTACAATAAAGATGCAGACTTACGTGGGAGATCTGACAATTCACGATGTGCACCATCCGGCACGGATTCAGAAGCAGCTCCTCGGAATTCTGCGCGAAGAAGGAATAACTACAACCAACAATTATCCGGCTAGCCCTCAGGGCAACACCGGCCAAGCACATGAAGAGACCCAAGAAACCTAAGTTAAAGACACCCCAAGTACCGTCCGTAATCAAGCGTCCCATTAAAGGCGCGGGCAGTCTTGCCGCCAAAGGTGCTAGCAAACTGCCCATCAAACGCAGCAAATCCACCGAACAAAAAGTCAGCGATGCGCTCAGTAATGTGCCGCGTATCACCAACGATACAGTCTCCGATCACCGCGAAGAAGTGCTCTCCAGCGCTCGCAAATATATCTACCCCCTGCAGCACTCCAAGCACCGCGTGGTACGCATCACCATCAGCCTACTCGTGGCTGTCTTGATAACTTTCTTTGCCTATTGCGGCCTGGCTCTGTATAAGTTTAAGAGCACCACGGGCTTTATATATGACGTAACACGCATCGTGCCTTTTCCAGTCGCCAAAGTCGACAGCACCTGGATAGGTTATGAATCTTATCTGTTCGAATTACGCCGCAACATGCACTATTACCAAACGCAGCAGCAGGCTGACTTCTCAACCAAAGACGGCAAGGTACAGCTCCAGCGAATCAGCAAGCAGGCCTTGGCAAAAGTTACCCAAGATGCCTACGTCAAACAGCTAGCTGCCAAGCATGGTGTAAGTGTCAGCGACCAGACCGTTAAGAATCAGCTCATTATGGTCAAGAACCAAAACCGTTTGGGTAGTAACGACCGTGTCTTCAGGGAAGTATTAAATGAATTTTGGGGCTGGAACGAAGCCAGTTTCCGACGCGAACTCAAGCAGCAGCTACTCGCACAAGCTGTTGTGGCCAAACTTGATACGGCTGCCAATCACAGAGCCGAAACTACTCTGACCCAGCTCAAGAGCGGGGGGGATTTCGCGGCTCTGGCCAAGCAAGTCTCCGATGATCCAATAACTAAGACGAATGGTGGCCAATATCCCAACGCCCTGACGCCCGGCGACCGCGAAATCCCCCCGGTCATAACCAATGCTGTTTTCAAGCTTAAGCCAGGCCAAATATCCGGTATTCTTAATCCCGGCTATAGCCTAGAAATCGTCAAAGTTGTTGATGCTGCCGCGGGCAGTGTTCACGCCGCCCATATCCAATTCAATCTACGACCGCTTGGCTACTACGTCACGCCTCTGCAGCGCTCCTCGCCACCGCACTACTACATCAAGCTGTAAGCGTCTAGCTTAAGCCCGCCAAGTAATCAGAAGATGTTTGCTTTTTGCCCCAGTAATTGCTATGATTACCCCTGTCTTTCATGCGGGCTCGTAGTGAAGAGGCCTATCACGCCTCCCTGTCACGGAGGAGATCGCCGGTTCGAATCCGGTCGGGCCCGCCAGAACGTTTCAGAAGTACGGTTTACGAGTAAGTCATATGGCTTTCTAGGTGTAAACCGTATTTTTTTGTTACTCAAAACCCAGTTAGAACCTAGCTCCATTAGCAATTGCCGCTTTTCACTTTCGTTTGCCATCTCAAACGTACTCACAAGTGTTACCGTATTGCTGAAAAAGTTCTCTGCTAGTTCTAGCCACTCGTTGGCATCGGTATTCGTGTCGTTTATCAGAGCGGCAGTTCTAGCCAGCACTTCTTCGTACTTCAATTTATATCCGTTAAACTGCTCGGCGTTTATCTCGCCATTCATTCTGAGGTCCAATAGCTTATCTAGTTTTTTACGTGCATCCAACTGGTCTTTCTTCCAAACCTCAAGCCTGGTAACGCGGTTATTAACTTGCTCCTCATGATATTTTCTTAAAAGCTCAATGCAAATTGTAGCCTCTTCTTTGCTAATTTTTATTCGCTCAACCTCTTCTAAAATAAGTGTCTCAAGCTGCTCTTCGCTAATTTGAGGCTCCTTGCAGGATATGGTTTTACTCTTTTTAGTACAGGTGTAATAGGTGTACTCAACGAGCCTGCCAGTGCTTAACTTTTTCTGGTGGATGTAGGCAGTTACATTGTGGTTACAAGTGCCGCATACAAACGGACCTTTGTATGCGTATGCACGCCCATGGGTACTGTTTCGAGCACGTTGCTTAACCCAGCCCAAGGCTACTTGTACCTGGTTATACAACTCGGTACTCACTAACGGCTCATAGCTACCCTGGTGCCACTCCTCACCACCATATTTAAAAACGCCGCAATAAACCCTGCGTTTTAGTATTTCTACAGTGGTTTGTTTAGCTAGTGGCTTGTCCTGCCGTGATCTTAAGCCAATCTGTTTTGCATAGCGGTGTATGTCATCAAGCGTGTAGTTTCCTGTGGCGGCATACTCAAAAATACTCTTAACCATAAGGGCTTTGTCGGGATCGGGCACGATGTTGCGTACCCCAGGTCTGATAATTGCGTTAAGGTAGCCTATGGGTGCTGGTCCTGGGTATTCGCCGTTTGTTCTTTTTTCCTCAAATCCTTCCTTAACCTGCACACTCAAGTCATCATTATTCTTTTTGGCCAGTGCCAATTCAATTGCCAAAACCATCTTATCGTCCGGCGTGTTCCTATAGGTGCGCGTAGGTGTATGTATAGCTAGGAGCTTGCCTCTATCAAGAGCAAAAATCACTCTACCTCCGTCAATGGGGTTCCGGCTCAGCCGGCTTAAGGCCCATACTGCTATATGTCTGGCCTCACCGCTATCTACGCGGTCCATCATGTCATTAAAAATGGGTCGGCCCGGGTACTTGGCAGAGCGCTCCTCAGCCGGCAACGTAATCGGCGCAAGCTCGTTGCGTGCAATAATTTGCTGAACCTGTGTGTCTTGCTTTTGAATTGATAGGGACTGCCTGTCCTCACGATCTTGCGATCTGCGTAGGTAAATAAAGCATTTGGATTTAGGCAGGTTCATAATAAATTGGTGCCTCTCTAACTATTGTAGGAAAGAAAGCTGACATAAACAAACTGTTTATGTTGGCGTACTCTCTTGTTGCAGCTTTTGCTTGCGGTTACGGAGTTGAATATCAATAAGCAGAGAAGCAAGCCGAAAGAGGTTCTGCACTTCCTCGGGTGCATCAACCAGTAAGTTAGTATTGGTTACTTGTTTGCTAATGTGGGCCAGTCGGCTTGCTTTCTGCATGCCATTAGCTTATGCGTAGAGTTAAAACGGCAGAGTGAAAGTCTAAATGTTACTCGTACCTCAGGGATGGCTAATGTCGAAATACTTTGAAATACTCAGCCTATTTCTGCTAGCAAAAGTTCAACATCCTGTCTCTTTGCAACCACTTCAGTATTCAATAACACACTGTTGGGGCTTTTTGAGCGTACGAATAATTTGCGGGCCATTGGCGTGAGGGTTTTATCAACGATGTGGTCAAGCTGACGAGTAAACTTAATGCCTGCATCAGTCTCAAGTACGGTTCGTGTAACTTTACTATTAGGTGAGCGGTTTACTAGCCAGCCAAAGATCTCGTCAGGTGGCATGCCAGCCCTAAACTCTTTCAGGAGATAGTCATTACTGTCTATGCGTACTAGCAATCTGTTATCAACCTTTCGTAGCTGGAGTACCAGATCATTTTCCAGTCGGGGTTGTTCCGGCTCGGCTGGCTTATACTTTAATAATTCAGCGTAGACCTCGTTGAAAGTGTTGGGCTTGATGGTTAAGTGTATAAGTTTTTTGTGCTGCTTAGAAGGCTCAACATTCCTGCTAAAGAATGCATCAGTAACGTATTGTTCTGGGGTTTTTATGGAGTATTCGAGTATACCTTTATCGGCAAGCAGACTAAGCAACTTTAATTGCGCATTGTATGAGCCGTCAGATTGCAAGAACCCTAATTGAGGGTTGAAAGCATAGTAAAAAGCAGACTTATAGCCATGTTGCTGGTAGTAGAGGTTTTCTAAGATGTCATTTGCCAGCAAGTATTGATCTACTAGGTGTTTTTCCCAGGCTTTCATTACTTCTTTAATGCGTAGAATAGATCGTGTATTGAGCAGTTTAGGACTTTTGCGATTTTATCCAGGGTAGCAAGCCGTGGCCAACGCTTACCATTTTCAATGTAAGCTATGGCAACCACACTCAAATCAGTGGCCTCAGCAAGCTGCTGCTGGGTTATGCCCTCGTGTTTGCGTGTGGCAGCAATCCATTTACCAAACTCCCTAAGTAACTCTTTTTCTCTATTAGATGATCTCAACATACTAATAGAGTATTTTTTATAAACAGTTTGTTACATAAACAGTTTGTTTATTTTTTATATCTTTCGTAAACTTCTAACAGAGTAAAGAGGAGTATGTATGAAATGGCTTGAAAAACACCTAAAAGCAATATGGGCAGTAGCAGGCGTTGCTCTGGCACTAATCGTTATCATCGTAGTTGCAACCTCAGGCAGCAAGCAATCCACCACTAACCCCACACCACAAGGGCAAACCGCGACCCAAGACACAGTCAGCCTAGACCCCACGAAGCTAGAGGGGTTTGAGCTTGCCTCACACGTATCAGAGAACCTATATACCTATCGCACTACTGAGGGCGGCCAAAGCTACTCTGTATCATTAGGGGTAAAGCAGAGTTTGCTAGAACAGCATAAACAGAACTACCCGTTTAAGCGTAATGATTTGCCCTACAACGGCCTTACGGTTGCCTATGGCTATAATCAAGCTCTTGAGGCCAACGGGCAGGTTGTGCAGCCTGCATATAGCTCGCTGGCGTTTGACTTTACACTAGATAACACGGATTACACCGGTGAAATTACAAACCTAGGCAATGCTGCCTCACAAGATCAGCTATTAGCAGTGTTAAAACGCCTGGTGGCAGCCATAAATTAAGCAGCCTCTTTTTTTACCGCTCCGAAAAATCCTTTTTACCGTGTCGAAAAACTATTACTACCCCTGTAGATTAAGGTAGAAAGCTAATAAGAACGCTCAAAACCAGCCATATTTCTACACTAAAACCCGCAAAAGGTGCCCAAGATGTGATATTTTTCCTTAATTTGGGTATTATTAAACAGGTAGTTTATGAAAAAAGAAGACATTTTAGCTGAGATTAGGCGTACTGCAAAAGAAAACGGAGGCAAGCCACTAGGCGTTGCCCGTTTTGAGTATGCAACTAGTATTAAACCTTACGATTGGCAAAAGTACTGGGCGCGCTTTGGCGAAGCTCAGGCAGAGGCCGGCTTTGCTCCAAACACACTCCAAGCTGCACACAGCGATGAACTCTTATTAAAAAAGATTACCGAGCTTATACGTGAACTGGGCCGATTTCCTACTAAAGTTGAGATGAGACTTAAGCGGCATAATGACCCGAGCTTTCCCCAAAAAGACACTTTTCAGCGCTTTGGCAGTAAGGACCAGTTTATTACAAAAGTCCTAGAGTACTCTCGGGCCAATGACGAATATAGCGATGTAGCTGAGATTTTAGAGCCAATAGCTAAAGCCAATTTGGAAGCAGATAGCATTGATGGTGATGAAGTACGCTATGGTTTCGTATACCTAGTTAAGGGGCACCCAGGCGAATATAAAATTGGACGCACCAACCTTGTTGATAGGCGACTGTCTGAACTTGGCGCTACTGCCTCTATTGAGCAAGAGCTAATTCATGAGATTAAGACTGATGACCCTGCCGGCGTGGAAGCATACTGGCATAAGCGCTTTGCGGAAAAAAGGATGCGCGGAGAGTGGTTTAAGTTAAGCTCAAACGATGTAAAGACATTCAAGCGTTGGCGGCGTATATACTAGCCATCTTGTGCGTACTCATCACATTGCTTTTTTATAACGGTCAATCAAATCGCTTAACTGCTCTAGCGCCAGCTCCATAAGCTGTGGCCCGAGTGCCACACCATTATCTTTACGGGGTCGCTTGTGCCCTCTATGTAGCGGGTTCTTACACTGTTCAAGCGCAAACTGGTCTACTGCAGGCCACTCGCCATGAAAGGCAGCACTTGCTGGCGCAAATATAAAACGGTAATCATCGCCAAGCCCAACTACGTCAGCCATTTTTCTTGTATTAGTATCTCCAGCAAAGTTAGCATCAACTCGTATATCTTGAAACTCCTCAGAGAGCTCCCAGTTTACTTCCTGGTCCAAGCCCTTAATGTAATCTTCTAACTCGGGGTTAGGCTGGTCTTGCTTATCCAAATACTCCTCTAGATGTAGTTTCAAAAGCTTAAGGTGGCCACGGCCGTATTCTTTAAACTTTTCGTACAACTCGGCATCATCTTTGTGTATTAGCCAAGCTAGTACAATACGTGCCTCTATAAGGCCCCGTATTAAGCCTGACCCATGCTCAGTGGACCACATGTTTGGGTCTTGAACGGCAACACTAACGGCACGCAACGACCGCGCCACAATACCGGACAAAACTTCGTAGCGGGTGGGGTTATACAAGTCGGGGTCGGTGGTGTCAGCAACTTTGGAAAACTCAGCGCTTAACTCTTTTAAACGCTCATCAAGATGCTTTGTAAACTTGGTTAAAGCTACTTTGTCTTTGGCTGTCATGTTCTCCGGTTCTGCGCCTGTCTTACAGTCGTAAAGCCTCCAGTTAGTGCGCCAAAACTCCTGGGCCCACTTAACCGCAGCCGCTTGTTCATCTTGCGGCGCCATTATCATGCCTTGGTACATTGCTCTCATGGTGCTCTCTACGCGCTTTCTCTCATCTTCATTTAGGCCGTTAGGGTACCTTGGCAGTAGGTCAGCCCACCCCTCGGCAACCTCACGCGTTAGATGTATTCGGCCGGCAGAAAATACAGCACTCGTTACAGCAAGTTTTGCCCAAGTAGAAACTTGATTACGGCCGGACCAAGCAGCCTCAATAGTTGTAGCAAGCAATCCCTCAGCCTCTTTAAGCTCAGCCTTTGTGAAGCCTTTTGCTGGTGCTGGATACCCCCAAAGCCACCTAGCAGTGGGATCATCGTAACGGCTTAAAGCAATACCAAATTCGCGCGGGAAAACAGTTTCGTATGCCCCTAGCAGCTTTAATCTTTCTACAGCTTTGGGGCGTAGTTTCTCAGGCAGAGTATCAAATGAGCTAAGTCGGCCATTAACAAAGACCTCCTTGGGCACGCTGTCTAAATCGCCAAACTCCTCTTTGAGCAGTTGCTCAACAGTATCAAAAACTTTGCGAGCCATTACCATGCCACGGTCTTCATATTTGGCACAAAGCATGCTCAGCCACAGCATCTCCGGCAAATCATCTTTAAGCCAGTACGTAAGTTTGAGGTTTGGGACTGTCATCATTGGTGGCGACAGCCGCTTACCGTGTTGTTTATGGTGTTTGAGCGAGCTATTGGGTCGCTTTTTACGATTGGTTTTCTTTTTCTTAGACACTGTGGCCCTCCCTCTGTACAACTTATTATAAGCTTGAGAAAGCCAATAACATACTGCTTATGGTAATGATGCAAATGCCACGCTAAGGCTCTAGAAAAACGTACGCATTTACAGTAGCAAGCTCGTGCCACAAGCAGCTTAATGTCCTGCGTTGCCCGTCCCAAACTCTGTATAAACCTCCGCGTGCGTCCTCGCGAGCTACAATTGGTGGGTATGCATTAGTGGCACATACCTCATAAGGCAGTATCCAGTGGGGTGCAAGCTGTGCCTTTATTGCTTGCCACTGAGATACATAGGTATCCTCTTTAATAAGCGGCACTTCACTCCTAAACTCGGGATGTGCTACAACAAGCTTTGCTACGGGTATACTTTCTGTGTACCAGTTGTCTTGGCGATATTCGGGTTCTTTGAAGTTATCTTCAAAGTACTTTGTTTTGTCCTCCTGGCTCATCGTATTAACGTATGCATCGTCTTTAAAACTGGTTCGCACCAGGTGCTCATGCAGTTCGGGTAAAGTAACCTTAGACTTATTCATAGTTAGTTACTGGTTAATATACTTCGCAAAGGCTCTGCCGGTTGGCGATACCCAAACGTGCAGAAAGTTTTTGTCGTCGTACTCTCTAATTTGCGGGCCACTTGTAGTCCTGTCTTCGTGGAGTAGTCCAAAGTAAATCAACCGGCTTACCGCGTTTGGGTCTTCGCGTAGCATGAATGATTTAGGGTCGCCTCCGGCTCTGCTACTATTGGTCGCTGTCTCTTCCTGAAGGGCATTTCGTAATACCGCTACATCTGACATGCGAATGCGGCTCACAAGGTCGGTCATTTCTTCCAATGGGTAGTCCAATAGGTTTGGCGCCTCAATGTAGCCACGGAGAACCTTTTGAAGTATTACTCGCTTGTCGTCATTACGCTCTCTGATGTATTTCTCCATAAGGAGCACGAAGCCATCCTGGAACACCTCATCTCCCAATATCTCAGGGGTAAACTCGGAGATATTATCGTGGACATACTGAATTAGCTCCCTAGCGCGGCCTTGCCGTCGTTCAATTGCCGGACCAAATAATGCAACAGCCATGCCCACGGCAACGCCTAACAGCGGATGCACCATGCTGGCAAATCCGGTTACCGCAACGGTGCCTGCATCGGCAGCCTTTTGTATATCATCAGGGCCAGACTTTTTTATCTTCATGGCCTTATTATATCTCTATAGGAGCGTTAAGCCATCTTATGAGCCAACGGCGGTTTATTAGAGGCCAGATAGTTCCATACTTCCTCAACTAGGGCCCGCCAATTGACTCCATAAGCTTATTATTCTAATGTATGCCAATGTCAGATAGATTACTTGTCTCTGGTTTTGATCGCTTTGGGTTCACAAAGGAGCCAAATAGCTCTAGCGAAGTTGCTTTGCCAGCCATAAAGCAAAAATATGGCGATTTGGTTGAAGCACTCGTTCTACCTACAGCACACGATGTGGCAGCTGCGAAGCTACTAGAGGCTATTCGCGAGATTTCCCCATTAGGTATAGTCATGTTTGGTATATCTTCTCGAAGTAGTATTAGTTTAGAACAGCGAGCAATAAACGAACGTTTTAGTCTGCTAACGCCGGATAATAACGGTGTCTGCGTCTTTGATAAAGTTGATCCGCAAGGGGCATCTCGCTACTCGAGTACTTTGCCACTCGATGCTTTATATACAAGGTTGCATGCAGCAAATGTTCCGGTTGAAGTGAGTATGGATGCCGGAACGTTTGTTTGCAATGAGGTTATGTATAGGGCTTTGCGGCACACTGAGAACCAAGCTACGCCGACGGGATTTATTCATCTAGGCAATCGTCTTAGTGACCGACTAGTAGAAGAAGCTGCTGTTCTTGTAGTTGACGAACTTGTGGGGCTGACAGTTGGCGCTACCACCACACATGATTGACTTGTATGCGTGATGTGGTAGAGTCGATTTATATAGTGGGTGAACGCCCACGTTAGTATTTATCAAGAATTTATAGGTTTGGTACAGTTTGACAGAAATTATCAGTCCAGTATCTGCAACGTTAACGGCTGAAGCTGCAGCCGGAATTGTACCATTGGCGACGACTGCGGTAATGCAAAGAGCAGAATTATGCCCCGGAGGGTCTATAGGTCGGTGCGATGATTGTCCCGAAGTGAATCCCCGTCCCCCTAGTAGTAGTGAGTGCTCGGATTTTTCAACTGCCCAAAACGGCGAGCCCATGTGTAGCAAGCCAGACCCTTTCCATAGGGCATTCGCCGAGGTAGTAAGAACCACGTCTGTAGGTGCCGACGGTCTCTCAACCGACACAGGTTGACATTATCACCCAAGAGTGCTATAATCATTGTTAGGTTTACAAAGTTTACAAAACAAAAAATCTAGACAATTATGCACGAACAAGCACCTAGCCCCGCGTCACGAACCGAAGCCGAAAGTATGGCAATGGCTCAAGGCGAACTCGATACCCAGACCGTACCTGGTCAAATTTCCTTTTCACAAGAAGGTCAGGTAATGTCCGTTGATGTTGAGAACCCTATGGCGTCGAACACGTCCGACATTGGTCGAGCCGAGGGCAGTGTTCCGGGGACAGAACCAGGTTCGCCTGGTGTCGAGGAAGAACGGGGCTTTGTTGAGTCAGTTGGCCGCAAGGCTGCTATTCATATGGGTGCATCGGCTGTTTTCCATACTGTCAAATTTGGAGTCCGAGAAGGACTAAGCCACCTAAACTAAGAACCACAAATGCTAGAAATACCGACAGACTCTGGCCTTCAAGACTTCGAGTCGCAAAAGCAAGACTACTTCTCACAAATAGCACTTGAGGAGAGATCAGCCCTACGTCTTCACAAAGAGTTCGGTCTTCTTAGGAGAGGTGCTTCGGGTGAACGTGAATGGGGAAATGTAGCTGAACATTGTTTGGTAGAAACAGCCAGAGCCAGAGTATTTGCTGAGTTACTGGGACTGAATGAAGAGCTTAGTCGCGATGTATCGACGGGCGCGGCTTTGCACGACTTTTTTAAGAAACAGGAAGTAGCCGTGATGGGCGAGAGCGGCCCGTCCTGGTACGCTTATGACTTTGCTCAACAACTTGGGACCGATGAGTTAAGAAAAGCTGACATAAGTCCTCGTGCTACTAAACTAGCAGGTGCCGCTGGTCACTCAGCTGTTCCGAAGACTGAGGCTATTCTTGCTAAGCCAGATCTGGAGGATGAAGACATCGCCCACCTGGTAATACACTTCATAGATGACTATACGGTAGGCAGTGAATGGGTGCAGCCAGCCGAGATAAACGATGGCAAAAAGATAAACGACCTCGATAGGCGCATGGATCGAAACGAAGCTAACCCTCGTTACCGGAGCTTAAACCAAGAAGGTAAGCAGCACTTTGATGGTGCTACTACCTTTGAGGCTATGCGCCGTGCTGGTCACGCCGCTGGTGTTAAATTGGCCGAGTTGATAGCCGAGAGAAATGGACTCGAGCCTCTGGATTCACTTGATTTGCCAGTTTATATTGACGATATTCTGCGACAAAAAATTATCGCTGCCTCAGGCGTTGCTGGCTGATATAATACAGATTGATTTTGGCGCAACGGCGTGCCACCTTAGCTCAGTTGGTAGAGCGACACATTCGTAACGTGTAGGTCAGCAGTTCGATCCTGCTAGGTGGCTCCAAACCGACATTCACGTCTTGTCGGCCATGCGGGCGGGTATCGTATAGTGGCTAATATGCAACCTTCCCAAGGTTGAGAGGAGAGTTCGATTCTCTCTATCCGCACCACGTGTCATTGTGTGGCATGCTGTCATGACACGTTACGTGGCGCAACGTGGCACACGATGTTATACCGACTGCGGCGTCTGGTCTTGATCTAGCTGATCGGTTTGTCTGTAAGTCGGGACGTCAAGATAGAAGGTTGAGCCGTGGTTGAGATGAGAATCAAACGAAATTTTGGCATGTATTCGGTCGGCTAACTTCTTAGCAATATATAAGCCGAGACCAGTTCCGCCGGTTTTGCGGGTATGGAAGTCTTCTGAACGGTAAAATTCCTCGAATATTTTAGAACGATCTGCTTTGGCAATGCCTATGCCAGTGTCTTGGACACTAAATCTCAAATTCTCACCCGCCATAGAGGCTCGTACATCTATACCGCCGTTATCGGTGTATTCGATGGCGTTGGCGACAAAGTTGTCCAATATTTCCATAACTCGAAAATAGCTAGTCTGGATTGGCCGGGTATCGGGCGCTACCTCCGTTATAATCTTCAAGTTTTTGCTTTTCGCCATCCCTTCGTTATTATCAAGCAGCTCCTTGAGTATCCTAGATGGATCAACCAGGCTCAACTCAACATCAAGGAGCCCTCTTTCGGATTCGCTCAGAGTAGTGAGATCAGTAACAATACGGCTGAGCTGGGAAATATTCTTATAGGCTTTATCTATGGCTTCCTTGGCCTTGTCACTGAGCGGACCGAATTGAGGCAATAGAGCTAATGACAGATTGCCTTCCGCGGCGGCCAACGGGGTGCGTAGCTCGTGGGAAGCGACTGATATAAACTCTTGGCGTTGATCGTCTAGTGACTTAGCCTTGGTGATATCAGAAATAATCAACGAATACCCGACGGCGCCGACTTCGGGAAAGCCTAATCGAATTGGGGCTATATTCATGGAGAGGATAAGGTTGTCGCCATCTTCGAGATGATAATAAAGATCACGGTAAATCTTGTGCGGCTTGTTGCTGTCCAGCAATTTCATAATGTCGACGGGCTTCTGGTCGCTGCTGGTTACCTTGATCATCTCTTGGATTGATTTACCCCGTGGGCTCTGGTTTACGTCAAGAAGGTTAAGTGTTGCTGCATTGTGAACCT
Source organism: uncultured Candidatus Saccharibacteria bacterium (assembly GCA_964357905.1). Lineage (GTDB taxonomy): Bacteria > Patescibacteriota > Saccharimonadia > Saccharimonadales > UBA4665 > JBBTTE01. The sequence goes on along the minus strand of CAYHMQ010000001.1, from coordinate 42,073 downwards.
GCACAACCCCTTTGTTATCGATTGCGATAACTGCGTCGCGCATACTATCAATAAGTGCTGTTAACTGTTTTCGTCCGACTTCTTCGGCTTTTTTGGCTTCTTCTAGTCTATCGGCTCGTTTGTCAGCTATTTGCCACACCACCACCATTAGGGAAAATAACAAAGCCATAAACACGCTGCTGGCAATCACAACAATGATCTCTTCGAACGAGAACCGCGAGAAATTGACAACCAACCAAATCACTGCGCCAGACAAAAAAGCTGCATAAATCAAAAAAGCTTTCTTGCCGAAAAATATATAAGCCGCAAAAAACAATATTATCCAAGACGGATAAATAATCGAAGAATCGTATCCTAGTATTAACGAACTTAACAATGCGCCAAGTATAGAGTAGCTGATGAAGTATATCGCTAGTTTCCTAGGTGTTAGGGGTGACCAAAACTGGTATAAAGACCCAATTACTGCAAACCCTCCAGCCAAAAAGTAGGCAAGCAGGTCGTTTACGGGTGTACGTTTGACGTCACCCTGACTAATTACGATCAATAATACGCTTAAGCCTAACGAAAATGTGAACGCTAGCAGAGCAGTAATCTTAGTTAGACGTTGCTCAGTCTGTAACACTTGTTCAGTAGATGATGACATGCCTCTGTCAATTATAGCGCCTTATGAGTGGTTGTGTAATTGAACAGGTTTTTGTTTGCTAGATCAAGGGCGCCTTATCTGTAATAAGTGGTACAATAGTTTCTAACCTATGGCAATATCAAAGAAATACTTTCACGATCATTTAGTTATGTTATTGCTCAGTGTCAATATCTTCTTGGCAGTTGGTGCCAGTCTGTTCGTGCTCATAAGTCTTAGCGCCGGCCACAGCAATGGCTACATTGTGCAGTGCCGCGATTGCTCCAATTCCTTGGCGGTTAATCGGTTTACCAACGGTGACGTGGCAGAATTACTTAGCTTTGTGGTCTTCGCGCTGCTAGTTCTCGCAGCGCACACTGTCTTAAGCCTGCGAGCCTACAAAATACACCGTCAACTAGCCCTGGCCATATTGGCGCTTGGCATACTACTACTTGTACTAACGATTATCATTAGTAACTCGCTACTTATATTGCGCTAGGCCGGTCGTGACAGATCTAGAAATACCGTTCGAAAAAGATCGCCACGGCCATTACCGCTTCTTCGAGATTTTGCCCGGATTCCTAAGCTGGACGTTGCTGTTCACGCCGCTAATATTGAGTTTCATTAATGTCACTGCGGCGGTGTTCTTCATACTTTTTTATCTGTTAATCTTCTTTGTCAGATCACTAGCTTATTCGACTCGTGCCATTGCTGGCTATCGCACCATGAAGCGCCACATGAAGCTTGATTGGAATGGCCTGGCGGCCGATATAGAGGCTGGTAAAGTCACTGATTCGTCAATTACCAGACCCAAATGGCACTACGACAACCTCAAGCGATTGGATTCTCGTTCGCACGATATCAAACCCAGTGAGCTTCTACACGCTGTTATAATCGCCACTGTCAACGAGAGTCGAGAGGTGCTGGAACCAACTATCCAGGCCATTCTGGACGCCGATTATGACTCCAAGCAGATGATTCTAGCCATTGCCTATGAAGGGCGAGTCGGTAAGGAATCCGAGCAGCGCGTTAAGCAACTAGTTGATCTGTACGGTGACAAATTCAAGCACGCTATAGCAGTCAAGCATCCTGCTAATGTAGAAGGCGAAATCATTGGCAAGGGCTCCAACATCACCCATGCCGGCCGCGCCCTTAAGCGCTACCTCTCCGAGCAGTCAATCGACCCCACCCGAGTTGTGGTAACTACGCTGGACGCTGACAATCGACCGGACAAGCGTTACTTCGCGGCGCTGAGCTATCTGTACTGCGTGGTGCCTAACCCGCTGCGAGCTTCCTACCAGCCCTTGCCGATGTTCACTAATAACATCTGGGATGCGCCGACGTTGATGCGAGTTGTGGCCACTGGTAATAATCTGTTCTACATCGTTAATACGCAGCGGCCGCATCTGGCGCGCAACTTCTCGGCGCATGCCCAGAGCATGCAAGCGCTGATTGAGATGGATTTTTGGAGTGTTCGCACCATTGTTGAGGACGGTCATCACTTCTGGCGTTCATACTTTCGCTATGACGGCGATTATCGGGTTTACCCCTTGAGCATACCGATTTATCAGGATGCGGTGCTGGCTGATGGCTATGTGCGGACGCTGAAGGCTCAGTTCTATCAGCTGAGACGCTGGACGTATGGTGTTTCCGATGTTGCTTACATCGCTGACAAAGGTTTTTGGCACGTCAACAAAGCTCCCAAGCTCGACGTTCTGGCCAAGCTACTACGCACTCTGGAAGGGCACGTAACCTGGGCTACCGGTACGCTGTTGATCTACTTCGCGGCCTTTATTCCACCTCTGTTACACCCCCAGAATCTGGCCGCCAACGAACTGCCGTTAATCGTCAGTAAGGTACAGCGCATCGGTATCCTGGGCCTATTAGCGACCGTCTACGTCTGTCTAGTGACCTTGCCGCCGCGCCCAGCCCGCTATCGTCGTCATCGCTCGCTGCTCATGCTGACTCAATGGATATTCCTCCCTGTTACAAGCCTGGTTTATGGCTCATCGGCAGCCTTTAATTCGCAAACCCGCCTGATGTTCAGGCGCTATCTCAGCAAATTCGATGTCACCGAAAAAGCCACCGTTAACACCGGTGGCGTTAGGCATAGCACCGATGCCGACCCCAGTCGCAAACCAGGGCTTGGGCTTAAGCGGCGTGGAAGGCTTGGTAATGTACGCTGGCGACGACGTCGAAGCGATTAAGCGCCACCTGAGACACCTGGACAATCGTAGACCTACCTATAACGCCATCCTTGGCCTGAGAGCGCAGTTTGTTAATGATTGTGTTCGTCAGGGCTCTAGCGTCCTCTAGAGCCGTCTGGCGGTGCTCGCAGCTCTTATACAGGCTAAGCAGTAGTTTATCGCGGTTGAAGGCTTGTAGTGCACCATCAGCACCCCTAACAGCCCATGAAGCCTCATATTGAGCTACTTCCTCTGTTGTGAAGATAGCCTTACAGCTTAGGCATTTACGCCTGCGCCAGACTTGGTTCAGCCGCTTCTGAGGTCGGGAATTAATAACTTGAGTTTCTTCACCACAATGTATGCAAACCATGACAACATATTGTCATATCGCTATTAAAAATGCTAGTGGATAAGTCGTATCAAAATCGTGCATAAACCTTTCTCAATAAAGCAGAAATCCCGAGCAACCTATTGGTTCTCGGGGCGGACAACTTGTGCGACTCGCTAATTACTTAGCGGTGGCGGTGCTGTTGCGAAGTCGTCGAATGCGATTGTTGTTGGGGTTGGAAGAAATTAACTCTTCATAGAACAACTGAAAGGCGTCAAGCGCGCTACTCTTACGAATACCAAAACATCCCTGTTTAACCGATTAATCCTATCAAACAAATACCTACTAGTCAATACTCTAGGTCACCGCGCCAGTGTTAGTAACAGGGGTAGTATGACTGTCTGTAAATTGGGTGTGGTGGGCGATAGAGGATTCGAACCTCTCACCTCCGCAACGTCAATGCGGCGCTCTAGCCAAATGAGCTAATCGCCCCCATGCTGCCATAACGGTTCGTCTGTTCTAACAGGTTATAACTTACCTCAATTTGGACTTCTGCGCAACTCCTAACAGGGAACACTGTTGTATATCACGCATGACGTCAAACAAAAATAGTTATCCCCATGTTGAAATGTCGTAATTACAGCATAAATAGGCTAGCCTTATAATACTAACCCTGCTAGTATAGGTGTTGAGGCGAGGTTTTGACGAGACTGTTTTAGACTCGGATAGACGAGCGAAAGGGTTGAATGCATTGCGAGATCATTCAACCCTTTTTGTTTGCCTTAGAGGCCGGTGCTATACTGTAAGAGAGCGTTGACGTGGGCTAACCAATCACCGAGCTCCGTGGGGTGGCGACACCGAACGACAGAGGGTAGTCGCAAGAGTAAAAGTCGAGGTGGAACCTCCTAAGCTACTTTAGTTAGGACCGAGACGCTAACAGATTAAATACCGTGCGAGAGTATTGAATCTGAAGGCGTCTTTTTGCTTGGATAATCCAAGATGGATCGCATAATCCAATATAAGTCATAAAAGGAGATCAAATGCCGGACAGTAACAATCCAGACCAATTGCATGCTATCAGGCACTCCTTGGCGCATATTATGGCCACGGCTGTACAGCACCTCTGGCCGGAGGCCAAGTTCGGTGTTGGGCCGGTGGTGGAGAATGGCTTTTATTATGATATTGACCTTGGCGAAACCAAGATTTCCAAAGAAGATTTCGACAAGATTGACGCCGAAATGCGCAAGATCATCACGGCTGATCAGCCCTTCGTGAAGTCGGAGAAGCCGATTGATGAGGCCATCGCTTGGGCGCAGGCGAGTCAGCAGCCCTATAAGGAAGAGCTACTTAATGATCTTAAGCGTGCCGGCACCACTGTTGCCAAGGATCTGAATGCCGACGAGTTGGGTACGATAACTGAGGGTGAGGCTCAGGTTGCGAATGTGTCTTTTTATCAGAACGGCGATTTCACCGATCTTTGTCGGGGGCCGCATGTTGAGTCAACGGGTAAGACCGGGGCTTTTAAGCTGCTAAGAGTGGCTGGAGCCTATTGGCGCGGCAACGATAAGAATCCGCAAATGCAGCGTTTGTATGGGGCGGCTTTTGAGACTGAGCGGGATTTGGGGCAGCATTTGGCTCTGATTGAGGAGGCCAAGAAGCGCGATCACCGTCGCATGGGCCAGGAGCTGGATTTGTTCGTAATATCCGATCTGGTGGGGTCTGGTTTGCCGCTGTTCACACCGCGCGGTGCGGTGTTAAGGAACGAGCTAGTGCGCTTCTCTGAGGAATTGCAGCGAACCGGTGGCTACGAAGCTGTTTGGACGCCACACATGACCAAGGTCGAGCTTTATCAAAAATCCGGTCATTATGAGAAGTATCCGGAACGTTTTGATGTCAGCAGTGTGGAATCGACGGATAAGTTCATGCTCAAGCCCATGAACTGTCCGCATGTGACACAGATTTATGCCAGTAAGCCGCGCAGTTATAGAGATTTGCCGCTTAGGTATATGGAGACGACCACTATGTACCGTGATGAGAAGAGTGGTGAGCTGCATGGTTTGTCCAGAGTGCGGGCGCTGACTCAGGATGACTCGCACGCCTTTGTGCGACCGGATCAGATTGAGGCCGAAATGAACAATATCCTAGGCATGGTGAAGCAGATGTACCTTACCTTGGGGATGACGCTGAGTGTTGACCTGTCTTTTAGGGATGAAGGTGATAATTACTTCGGTGATCCGAAGCTCTGGAAGGCCGCGCAGGACATTCTTGAGGGTGTCGCCAAGGCGCAGGAGCTTGACTACAAGATCGAACTGGGCGAAGCCGCCTTTTATGGCCCCAAGATAGATATTCAAGTGGCTGACGCGCTTGGTCGCAAGTGGCAATGTGCCACCGTGCAGCTAGATTTTGTCCAGCCGGAGCGATTTGAGCTGGAATACATCGACGAACACGGTGCTAAGCAGCGTCCAGCTATGATCCATAAGGCGATATTGGGTTCGATCGAGCGGTTCTTGTCGGTCTACATTGAGCACACGGCGGGCAAATTTCCGATCTGGTTGGCGCCAGAGCAGGTCAGAGTCATTACTGTCAATCAAGAAGAGGCTACGCTGACCTTTGCTAACAAGATTCTTTCGCAGGCCAAGGAGCGTGGTGTACGTTTGCACGTTGACAACTCCAATGAATCAGTCGGCAAGAAGATCCGCTCGGCCGAGGTCGCCAAAGTGCCATACACCCTAGTAATTGGCGAAAAAGAAATTGCCAGCAGCGAAGTCGTGCCGCGGATACGCAAAGACATGGCGGTTATGGACGTACCAATAACTATCGGTATTGACCAATTCTTAGGTACGGTTGTAAACGAAGCCAAATCGCGAGTTCTAAAAACTTCGCTCTAATCTGTTAAACTGGGGTCATGAATGATATTGAAGCTGGCTTCGCACAGCGGGTTGAGGCGTTGGTGGCTCAGATACCGCGCGGGCGTGTGATGACCTATGGTCAACTCGCGGCGCTCTGCGGCAACGCCCGCGCCGCCCGGATTGTCGGCGGCATCGCTCACTTTGGTGACCCTGACTTGCCATGGCAACGCGTGGTCAATAAGCAGGGTGGTTTGGCTTCCGGTTACCCCGGCGGCCACGGCGGCCACAAGCGAGCCTTAGAAGACGAGGGGTTGTCAGTGTCTGCTGACTATAAGGTGGCTGTAGAGGAGTTATTGTGGTGGCCACCCCAAAGCTAAGTCCTTTATTGGTGATTGTTGGCGAGACAGCGTCTGGCAAGACGGCTCTATCCATTGCCTTGGCTCAGCGCCTGGGCGGTGAGATCATCTGTGCCGATTCATGGACGGCTCGACGCCAAGCTGACATTGGTACGGCCAAGCCATCACGCGAAGAGCAGGCGGCAGTGCCGCATCATCTCCTAGATGTCGTCGAACCGGATGAGGACTTCACGGCCGCAGTCTTCAAGCGACTGGCTAACGAAGCAATCAAAGATATCTCTAACAGGGGCAAATTGTCAATTATGGTTGGCGGCACAGGCCTGTATGTCGATGGCGTCTTATATGATTATGGTTTTTTGTCAGCCGGCGACCGCGGTGCTCGCGAGCAGCTCAACCAACTTAGCAACCAAGAGTTGCTTAAGCGAATTGATCAGCTTGGCTTGGAATTGGGTGATGTCGACATACGCAATAAGCGTCGCTTAATCCGTCTGATTGAAACCAATGGAGCCGTTCCGACACGGCAGGCAATGCGCCAGAGCACATTAATAATTGGCCTTAAGTACGATCGTTCGGAACTCGAAGAGCGGGTTACCCTGCGAGTTGACGGCATGCTGGAGGCCGGTCTGAAAGACGAAGTTCGTGGTCTGGCTGAGCGTTATGGTTGGGACTGCGAAGCGCTCAAAGGCGTCGGCTATGCGCAGTGGAAAGGCTACTTCGAAGGTACTGAAACGGCTGCCGAAGCTCGCCAAAAGATCATCAAACAGACCCTTGATCTGGCTAAGCGCCAACGGACATGGTTCAAGCGCAACAAAAGTATTCAGTGGTTTAACACCCCCGTTAACGAAACAGAAATAGTCGACACAGTTACAACGTTTTTGGCCAACTGAAATTCGCTAGTTGAGTCAAACTTTGATACACTAGACACATGGTTGAGCAACTCTTTGGGTCAAAAACACGAGTCAAGTTATTACAATTGTTCTATAGCAATCCGAACCGTTCTTTTTTCGTTCGTGAAATAACTCGTAAGATCGATGAGCAGATTAATTCAGTACGGCGCGAACTTAGCAATTTGCTGAGTATTGGTATCATCACATCCGACAATAATAACAATAAGCTTTACTACGAGGTCAATCAGAACTTCGAGTTTTATGAGCCGCTGCAGCAGATCTTTGGCGGTGGTGTTAAGCGTAGTGTTAAGAAGCCTGCTGCGGTTGATGGCGCGGTGCCAGCTGATGTGACCATCGAAGACGAGCTTAAGGCTATCGGTCAGATAGACCTAGCTGTTTTTACCGGTCAGTTTACCAGAGACGAGACGGCTGGTGTCGACTTCTTGATAGTCGGCGAGGTTAATTCTAATGCACTTGCTAAATACGTCGATCAGTTAGAAGCTCAGGAGAACAAAACACTTCGTTACGCCGTCATGACTTTGCCAGATTTCCGCTATCGCCAACAGATACGCGATCGTTTCGCCACAGCTATTGCTCAATCCAAGAAACAAATATTAGTTGATAACCATCGTCTGTTATCGGAAGAGGAGGGTAGCGAGTAGTGGATTTTCAGTTTTATGGGGCGAATTGCCTTAGCCTGGCGCTCAAAGGTACGCGTATTATTATCGATGATAATTTGGCTGATCTAGGTGCCAAGAGCATTATTAAGCCTGATGATGTGGCTTTGTTCACTGGTTCGCATGAGGGTGCCAAGGCAGGTCGTCTAAGCTTCGACAGCCCAGGCGAATACGAAGTCGCAGACGTATCTGTTATTGGAATAGCTGCAAGGGCTCACATGGACGAAGAAGGCAAGCATACCGCCACAATGTTCAAGCTGGTAGTTGGCGACCTCAAAGTTTTGTTCACAGGTCATGTATACCCGGAATTAAGCGATACTCAGTTGGAGACTATCGGTATGGTAGATCTGATGTTTGTACCGGTTGGGGGCAATGGTTACACGGTTGATCCAGTCGGTGCACTCAAGCTCATCAAGGACATTGAGCCCAAGCTGGTTGTGCCGACTCATTACGCCGACAAAGCTCTAAAGTTCGAGGTGCCGCAACAAGATCTGGCTCACGCTCTCAAGGAGCTAGCCATGGAGCCGCAAGAGACAGTCTCCAAACTGAAGCTTAAGCCATCAGAGCTAAGTGATCTGACACATTTGATCGTTCTCGAAAAATCCTAGTCCTATAAAGTCGGTTTGGCACAATCCTACATTGCAGGCGGAGGTACCCAACAATAATTGTATGGTTCTTGTTGGGTACCCGGATGTACATACAAAAAAAGCCGGACTAAGCCGACACGTCCAACAGGGTAATTAGCTTATTTAGTTAGATTAGCGGGGTCGAGCAGACCCTTTTTCTTGAGAGTGCGGATAGCCTGAGTGCTGAGCTTCATCTGAACTTTTTTGCCGTCAACAACCACGGTCTTCATCTGTAAGTTGGGCTTCCAGACTTTCTTGGTGTGGCGCTGCGAGAAGCTGACATTACTGCCATACTGCTTGCCTTTGCCGGTAAGATCACATTTCTGCACGAGTCTATCCTATAGTTTATGAATTCTTAAGGTGTTATTGTAGCGGTTTACAGAGATTTAGTCAACTCTCTTGAGGATCGATTTTTGCTGAGAGTCGACAAGAGACAGTAGTTGTTGCACAGATTGGCTGCTAACGGGGTCAATTAAGCCAGGATTGAGGTCGCATAGGGGGCGCAGGACGAAGTCGCGTTCGCGAAAGCTAAAGTGAGGAATAGTCAGCTCCTCGGTCTCCACGACCTGGTCGCCGTAGAAGATAATGTCGATGTCAATCTCGCGCGGACCCCAACGAAAGGTAGCTACGCGACCGACCGAGCGCTCGATCTGCTTGAGTTCTGCTAAGAGTTCTTGGGGACTCAGATCAGTCTGGCCGCTAACAGCGGTGTTCAAGAAGTCTGGCTGATCAGTGTAGCCAACAGCCTTTGAGGTGTAGAGCGGCGCGCGTTGAACGTTTTGCAGGACGCTAGCTAGTTGCTTAATAGCCTCTTCGACGTAATGGGCAGAATCGCCGACATTGGAGCCAAGCGCAAGATAAACAGTCGTCACTTGGTCTGTTCCAATACGATTCTAAGACCCCGTCGCAACGGTTCAGCTGCTCCCCAGAGAAGTTGATCGCCGACTACAAAGGCGCTTAGGTATTCGGATCCTAGTGACAGCTTGCGGACTCTGCCAACGGCGATATCTAGGGTGCCACTGACGGCCACTGGAGTTAACTGTCTGAGGGTGGCTTGGCGGTTGTTAGGTACTAGCTTGACCCATTCATGAGCTGAGCTGATGATCTCCTCTATCTCTTCCAGAGGTACATCACGCTTCAGCTTGATGGTTATGGCTTGGGCGTGCGAGCGCAGCGAGCCAACTCGGACACAAGTTCCGTCAACGGGGATCAGCCTGGAGGTGTCCAAGAGCTTGTTTGTCTCGACCCCCGCTTTCCATTCTTCGCGTGATTGACCGCCATCGACTTCGCTATCTATCCACGGCAGGATATTAGCCGCAATCGGATGGCCGAAGCTCTCTGTGGGGAAATCCAACGATGTTAAGGTTTTGGCGGCTTGTTTGTCGATATCGGCCAGACTGGCAGCCGGGTCGTCAAGCATTTCGCCAGTAGCTACGCCCAGCACCTGCATCTGTTGCAGCAACTCTTTGACATAGGCAGCACCGGCTCCCGATACGGCCTGGTAGCTATCTGGCTGCACCCATTCGACCAAATCATGCTTGAACAGACCGGCCAAGCCCATGAGCATAGTGCTGACCGTGCAGTTAGCACCGATCAGATCCCGCACTTCGCTAGACAGGGCATTGCCTATCTGTTCACGGTTAACGGGGTCGAGTAGTAACACCGAAGAATCCTTCATGCGCAGTTCACTACTGGCATCAATCCAGTAGCCTTGCCAGCCGGCTTGTCGCAACTTAGAGTGAACTTTCTGAGTGTAATCGCTACCCTGACAGGTAACTATTATGTCGAGCTTCTTGAGAGTTTGCAGGTCGTAAGCGTCCGCCAGCACAGTCGGCTGATTGCCAAGAATAGGACCGGCTTGGCCGACCTGTGACGTCGACAAAAACACTGGTTCAATGTCGTCAAAGTCAGCTTCACGGCGCATTCGATCGATCAGAACGCTGCCGACCATACCTCTATAACCAACAAAACCGACTACTCGCTTGCTCATCAGAACATAATATCAGTCATTCGATCTGTTGTATATCTGTTACAATGATTGCAAGTTTGGCGTAATGTTATAAGGATTGAACTTGAACAGAGATATCATTGTAGCGAAATTCGGCGGCACCTCGATGGCCGATGCTCCAGCGATTGCTCAATCTGCCAAAGTGGCGATTGTTAATAAAGTGGCTTTGGTGGTTGTTTCTGCCACTAGCGGCACAACTAATCAATTAGTCGAACTGGTTAAGTCCGTCTTGGCGAATAACAGATCAAAAACTAACAAAATAATCGCTGTGATAAGCAAGAGTCATCGTCAAGCCGCCGATGAGCTAGAGGCTAGTCAGGAGTTACTGGATGAGCTGGAGTCTGTCCTTAAGTCGCTGCAAGCAGCTGCTCACAAGCTGCAAACTGATACCGATAACCAAAAACAGATCAGCGATCGCTTACTAAGTTTTGGTGAGTTGCTATCATCGATTCTAATGATGGCTGCTATGAACCAGCAAGCTGTTAAAGCTGAGTTTATCGATGCCCGCGAGGTTATTAAGACTGACAATCACTTTGGCCGAGCGACACCTGTCATTGAGCGCATCAGAGGTCGGTCTGATAGGATTATTCGATCCAGGCTCAGCGCAGACAAGATCTTGATAACACAGGGTTTCATTGGCTCAACGCGTGACGGTGTCACGACAACGCTTGGCCGTGGAGGCAGTGATTATAGTGCAGCCCTGCTGGCAGAAGCCTTGGACGCCGACAAATTACAAATCTGGACTGATGTATCAGGCATAGCCTCGACCGATCCGCGAATTGCTAAGACCGCCAGCCGAATCGAACAATTAACCTTCCAGGAGGCTGCCGAACTAGCCACAGCCGGTGCCAAAGTGCTCTACCCTAGGACAATAACGCCTCTGAGACGAGCTAATATAGATCTCTACGTCGGCAATACTTTCGAGCCGGAAGCCGGCGGCACGACTATAACCAACCAGACTAGTCACCGACCTCTAGTGCGAGCGATTGCTCTCAAGTCAAACCAGTCAATCCTAAGCCTCACTAGCCCAGAAATGGCGCATCAGTTCGGCTATCTTGCCCGAGTATTTGATATTTTTGCCCAGTTCAAAGTTAGCATTGACCAGATCAGCACCAGCGAAATATCAATTGCCGTAGTCGTAGATGATCAAGTATTGCTTAATAAAGCTTTGATCAACGGGCTTAAACAGTTAGGTGAAGTCAGCACTGAGAATGATTTGAGCGTTGTATCCATGATTGGCAACGAAATCAACAACTCTCCTGGACTCATTCAAAATATCTTCGCCAATCTAGAACGCAAGGGTGCCAAAGTTCCTGTTAGGATGATTTGCCAAGGAGCCAGCCGACATAACTTTTGCTTCTTAGTGCCAGACAAGCATGGTCGCAATACGGTTCGCAGGCTACATGCTGCATTTATCGAAGATAATTAAAGGAGTTTGAATTATGCCGTTTGAGCATGGCGAAGGACGCGCATCAGAGCCTACATCGGATGAGCGGCTGGGTATTGCCCGAGCTTTTTTCGAGAAGACTCTGGAATCTAGAGAAGGTGACATTGGGGCAGCTGTTCTTGACATAGATGCCGAGCACGAGGCATTGTACTTTGCGTTTGGTTATGAGGACTTCTTGATAGAGCAAGGTGCGGACAAGGAAGGTGCTCACCGGATGGCTGCCATACAAATCAGGGCTCATATCAGAAATAATTGTTATGATGACGCCCTACGGGCTGATACACAAGTCCTCTGGGATGAAGTTTTGGATAATATTGCAACACTAAGAGAATTCGGGTGGGCATGGTCAAAAATAAGTCGAGCGGCGGACATGCTGGAGCACTGTGAAAGAACCTTCGTTATGTCAGGAGAAACGCCAGTAAGCGACGACCCTCCTGTATACTAATATTGTTATGAAAATTGCACTTCTTGGTACTGGCAAAACAGGCAGCAAAGTCATTGAGCTGCACGGATCTGAGTACGTGACGGGGTTTAATCATTCTAATCCGCCGACTCTCGCCAAGCTAAAAGGTCATGATGTGGTCATATCATTCTTACCCGGACCGATCTTCGTTGACTACATTGATCTGTTGATTGAGAGTGGTCTGCCGGTGGTCAGTGGCAGCACTGGCTTCGACTGGCCGAGCGACATCGATAAGCGACTCAAGGTCAAGAAGGTAGCTTGGATTACGGCCTCTAACTTCAGTCTTGGTATGAACTTAGTGCGCGGCATGATAAAAGTTTTGGCCAAAGCGCCTCTGTTGTTCGACAACTTTGACCTCAAATTGCACGAAATTCACCACATTCACAAGAAGGATCAACCGAGTGGCACCTCGCTGTCGTGGCAACAGTGGGTTGGCCAAGATGTCAAAATCACCTCAGGACGTGACGGCGATAACCCTGGCGATCACAAGCTAACCCTAGTCACACCCTATGAAGATATTAGCGTGCGACATCAAGCTAAGGATCGTCGTATCTTCGCCGAAGGCGCCATCTGGACGGCTCGCAAGTTGCTAGAAGGCAATACAGACTCGGGACTGCACAATCTAGCCGATGTCATGGAAAAGGAATTAGAGATATGAAAGACCTCAGCACCTACCCAGTCTGGACGGCCGTCATAACACCTATGAACGCTGATGGTAGTGTTGATTATGACAGTCTTAAGTCGGTGCTGCAGGATCAAGCTAAAGCTGGTAATGCGATTACAATCCTAGGCAGCACCGGCGAAGCCTTGAATATTGATGATTCTGAGCGCAAGCAAATCCTAGAGTTTGCCATTGGCCTCAAGCTTGATGTGCCCATGATGGTGGGTGTGGGTGGTATCAATCTCAACACTCAACTGGCCTGGATAGACTATCTTAACACCCTAGAAGTTGATAATTATCTGCTGGTAGTGCCGCTGTATGCCAAACCTGGCATCAATGGTCAGTATGGTTGGTTTAAGGCTCTACTAGACCGAGCCAACAAGCCCTGCACGCTGTACAACATTCCCGGTCGGACGGCGGCTAAGCTAGAAGTCGAGACCTTGAAACGGCTCAGGGATCACCCCAATCTGTGGGGTATCAAGGAGGCCAGCGGCTCTGAGGCAGAATTCGCTGCCTACGCCAAGGCAGCTCCGGGTGCTGTTATGCTGAGCGGCGATGATCCGCTGCTACCGGCTTTCGCTCGTCTTGGGGCTAAGGGTGTCGTGTCGGTGGCGTCCAATGCCTGGCCTGAGGCCACTCATGAAGTTGCTAAGCAATGTGTCGGAGGAAGATTTAAGGACGAAGAACTCTGGTCAGAGGCTACGTCAGCTCTGTTCTGTGCTAGCAATCCAATCCCAGTTAAAGCTTTGATGCACGACCAGGGCAAGATCAAAACACCCGAACTTCGCCTGCCGCTGAGCAGTCAGGACATGCCTGATATGTCTACAGTCAGGGAAGCTAATAAGGCGATTGAAGCCTGGCTCAAGAAGATCTAATCAATCAATATTTCTGGCGTGACGGGAAATGAGTTATATCCGCTAGCCCGCATGCTGGCGCAATAGGCACCGACGTATTCGACGCACAAGTAATCACCTATCTCGGCTGGAGCTAATAGGCGCGGACTCAATGTCTCTGGATCACCAGACGCAACCGTCAGCATATCTCCTGACTCACAACAATGGCCAGCTACCGCGTAATCCAAGGGCTTAGTAGGTTTACGCTCGGTTTTAGTGACCACGACTAAGGGATGTTGAGCGCCATACAGAGACGGGCGTAAAATCTCTGTCATACCGCCGTTAATAATCAGGAATCTATAGCCGTCCTTACCCGTGTCCTTGGTGTCGATAACGCTGGTTATTAGGGTGCCGCTATTGGTCACCAAGAAATTACCTGGCTCGATTTCCAATCGTATTTTGCGTCCTGTCTTGGCAGCGAAAGCCTTCAATGAATCGGCAATCGGTTGAGATATAGCTTGCAGATCGGCTGTTTTTTCATCACGCATTCGACCAACCTTGAACCCGCCACCTAGACTGGTGGTCGTAGCGTCAGGGAAGCGCTCCAATAGTTCTAAGTTCTTTTGGGCTACTTTGAGCCAACCTTCCGGCTCGGTACCGGTACCGGCGTGAGTATGCAAAAGAGTGATAGTTAGACGATATTTTTTTGCGATTTCATGGACTTTGTCGATGTATTCGTGCCAAATACCAAAACTAGCTGCCGGCCCGCCGGTTGTCAGGCGATTATTCATGCCGTCACCGGTGCCTGGATTAATGCGTACGCCAACATCGGTGCCAGGCGCGAGCTTGCCATATGATTCCAGCTGATGCAGCGAGCAAGCTGTGAATTTGACGCCTTTCTTCAATAGGTCGGATAAATTCACTGGTAACTCTTGGCCGGTAATCTGGATTTTGGAAGGCTTAATACCGGCTGCGATAGCAATATCTGCCTCATAACCGGAGCTGGCATCAACGCCAATGCCTAGGTCCTGAAACAGGCGCAAAATCTCGGGGTGGGGATTGGCTTTCATAGCGAAGCGGACACCTAGATCGTACGGGGCTTGGAAGTCCAAAGTCCTGCTGGCGTTAGCAGCCAGCTTGGCCCGCGAATAGACGAACACTGGTGTGCCTTTTTGGGCCAGTTGGCGCACCTGCGCCTCACTCAGGAAATTAAGACGATCTATATGGTCCATGATTATATCTCCACCGATCCGCTAAAGACGTTTTGAGCTGGCCCGCTGAGTCGCATGAAGCCGTCTTCGTCGATCCACGTTTTAGAGCTGCCGCCAGGAACTTCAATGGTTAATGGAAATTTAGTCTTGCCCAGCTTGCTGGCTACTACGGCTGTGGCCACCATTCCAGTGCCGCAGGCTAGGGTTTCGCCAACACCACGCTCCCAAATCCTCAAACGCACGTTAGAATCATCAATAACTTCGGCGAACTCCACATTAGTCTTGTTGGGAAAATATTGATCGGTCTCAACTTGCGGACCAAGTGATTTCACGGGCGCCTGATCGCTGCTATCGACAAAGGTTATGGCATGCGGATTCCCAACACTAGCCGTATAAAACGTGGTATCACAAATGATAATTGGCTTGGCATCGGTGGTGACTTTTCCAACCTGGACTTCTATCAAATCTGCACGGTCGCCGCTCCAGTCAACTTTTAGGCTGCCAACAGCCGTCTCTACGCTGAATTTACCTGGTTTGACTAATTTGTGTTCAATGGCAAAACGGGCGACACAACGTAGGCCATTGCCGCACATTTCAGCTACTGATCCATCAGCGTTCCAGTACTCCATTCGCACTCCGTTATTCAAGGGGCTGACAATCATAAGGCCATCTGCACCTATGCCGATGTGGCGGTCGCAGAGGGTAGCAATTGTCTTGGGAGACAAGCTCAGTGGACCCTCTAGCACGACAAAATCATTCCCTAGCCCATGCATCTTAGTAAAAGTAAGCTGACTCATAGGTGCAGGTTCACCTTAATGCTTTTCATAGCTTTTTTGACATTAGCACGATCACTAAAAGCGCTTAGGCGGAAATAACCTTCGCCGCCACGTCCGAAGCCGACCCCTGGTGTGCCAACAACATGAGCCTGATTCATTAACAGATCGAAGAACTCCCATGAGTCCATACCGCCCGGTGTCTTAGCCCAGATGTAAGGTGCATTGACGCCGCCGAATGTAGTGATGCCAACATCGTTAAGACCATCACGGATGATCTTAGCATTGGCCATGTAGTAGTCAATCAACTCCTGGGATTCCTTAAGCCCTGGCTTGGAGAGCACTGCCATGCCGCCAGGTTGAACAATATTAGAAGCGCCGTTGAACATTGTTGACTGACGACGGTTCCATAAAGCCTGGACTTCACCGGGATGAGTACCTTCTATGGCCAGTTTGTGCGGCACAATTGTCCAGCCTAGGCGTACACCAGTGAAACCGGCCAGCTTAGAGAAGCTGCTAATCTCGATGGCGCAGGTCTCGGCACCCTCGATCTCGTAGATAGAACGGGGTAGACTTGGATCGGAGATGAAGGCCGCGTAGGCCGAATCAAAGATAATAACCGCGTCATTGGCATGCGCATAATCGATGAAGGCTTTGAGCTGCTCATGAGTGGCTACGGCACCAGTTGGATTATTGGGGCTACAGAGGTAGATAAGGTCAACTTTTTGCTTAGGTATCTCGGGGAAGAAGCCATTGTCCTCGTTGCAATCCATGTAGACAATACCTTCGTAGCGCCCGTCTTTGTACTCACGCGTCTTGCCGCCAATAACAGCGCTGTCAACATAGACCGGATAAACTGGATCTTGAACCGCAATCACCGAATTGTCAGCGAAAATTGATTGAATATTGGCCGAATCGGGCTTAGCTCCATCACTGACAAACACTTCATCGGCATGAATATTAACGCCAAAGCTCTTATAATAATCGGCCAAAGCCTGCCGTAGATCCGGATTGCCTTGCTCGACACCGTAGCCAGTGTAGGTTTTGGCATTGGCTAGGTTGTCTATCTCCTGATGCAGACTTTTGATAACAGTCGGTGTCAGCGGCTTGGTGGTGTCGCCAATGCCTAACTTAACCAGTGTGGCGCCAGGGTTGCGCTCGGCGAATTCGCGGGTGCGGCGAGCGATCTCCGGAAACAAATAACCAGACTGCAACTTGTGGTAATTATCATTAATCTTAGCCATCCGAGCCGACTCCTCGCAGTTAAATTAACAAACGGTTGTGTTTATTATAAAGCATTGGTCTATTATGTATGAGTATATGATAGAAATAGTTGGAATTCTGAACCTTACGCCAGACAGCTTCAGTGATGGCGGTCAGTACAATGAGCATGATTTGGCCATAGATCGCGCCAAGCAATTATTTGCCGAGGGTGCTGCTTTTGTCGATGTTGGCGCTGAGAGCACCAGACCGGGAGCAGAACCTATAACGGCTGGAGAAGAATGGAAGCGACTGGGAGGAATCTTGCCTGATCTTGTTAAGGCTTGCCCTGACGGACGCTTCTCGCTCGACACACGGCATGCAGAGACGGCCGAGAAGGCTCTGAGTCTCGACGAAAGAATAATCATCAATGATGTATCCGGTATGCAAGACGATATGCTCAAGGTTGTGGCCAAGCACAGCGGCGTCTGTGTGATTGGGCATATACCGAAGGGCAAAACCCTCGAGACAGTACATGAGGGTGATCTACTGGATGACATCGCAGTCGTACGGGACGATTTACTGGCAAGAGCAGGGGTTGTAGAGGGCATGGGCATACCTAAGCGTAATATACTGCTAGATCCTCTGATTGGCTTCGGTAAAACGGACAGACTGAACTGGGAGTTACTAGGGTTTGCGGAGCTTGTACCGAAGTACGCAGTTATGCTTGGTTATTCCAAGAAGCGCTTCTTGGGCAAGGATCGTAAGGGCGAAGAAGCAAATCTAGAAGCTGGCCGAATTGCCGCCAAGGTAGCTGCCGGACTTGAGCAACCTACATACCTGCGAGTACACGACGTAAAGGGGCATGCAGAACTCACTGAGCTCAAACAAGCTGCTTAAGCTGCTATAGTATTAGAATATGTTGAGCAATGTAACCGGTATTGATCTAATTGTTGTGCTGTTCTCGATCATTATCGCGCTGTCGATTCACGAAGCTATGCATGCCTATGTGGCGCATTGGCTAGGGGATACAACCGCCCATGAAGAGGGTAGGTTGACGCTTAATCCGCTTAAGCATATAGACGTAGTTACAACGGTGGCGTTGCCAATGGTCTTGCTGATCATGCATTTGCCGCCGTTCTTTATTGCTAAGCCTGTGCCCTTTAACCCCAACAGAATTAAGTATGATGAATTCGGAGTTGCTCTAGTGGGCGTAGCTGGGCCATTAACTAACCTGGTCTTGGCAGCGCTGGCAGCGCTGGCTTTTCGTGCCTTTGGCGCTGATCTTAGTCATTTCTGGCAGGGCGCGTTAATCATTTTCGCTGAAGTTAATATTGGTTTCTTTATCTTCAATATGATTCCTTTTCCGCCGCTCGACGGCTCGCGCTTGCTCTACGCTTTTGCACCCGAACCTCTGCAACGAGTGATGCTGCAGATAGAAGCCTTCGGTTTTATGGGCATTATTTTCTTCATGCTGATTATCTTCCAGTTCATCGCTGGGCCGATCATTAACATTCAGAATTTCATACTGAACTTCTTACTCGTCTAACTGAGGTAGGTTATAATATATTAGTCGGGTAAGGCCCCTAGGGTCTCCCTCTGGGATAATGATTATCTGAATACTAATCATTAGGGAGTTCAATAGGCTGCCAACCGTGGTTGTCAGATGAGGACACCCACCTGGGTCTACTCAGGTGATCACCCCAGTACCCGACATTTATTTCAGAAAATCTACGATATTTTGATAAATAACTCTGACATCGCTGCCTTTGTTGGGCAACAGATCTCTAATACTTGGCAACAGTTTATCGGCTATATTATCTAATCTGCGTATTTCCATGCCCTTGAACTTTTCGGCCATCCAACGCATAGGGTGTTCATGTCTGCGCACGCTGGACAGAAACTCTGAATCACGCTTGTCCTTAGGCAAAACATTCTCCAGGGCAGTAATGATCTCTGGTGCAGCCACACCCAAGACGTCGTCACGCAATACCAAAGGCTTATTAGATAATTCGTCACCAATAAAGTGAGACAGCATTGGCATGCTTTGCTGTGTCTCAGGATCAGACAGAATCTTATCGATAGTCTGTCTGATGCCGAAGGCGGCGTCCTTAGCTGTGACTTCGGGCTGTTGTCGACTATGACCTTTGGCATGCTCGCGGGCTGCGCTGCGAATTCCCATAGCGACCACAGTTACTTCCGATATAAACTGTTCTCTGGGGTTCTCAAACTGCTCGATGAAATCGATGTAAGGCTCGGCCTCAGGCGCGTATACGCCGGCTTTTTGCAGTAATTCTGGCAACCGCTCCGAGAACTCTTGTTCAATCTTTCTATTTATCGTCCGACGTATTGGAATTCCGACACCCACGGCTCCGAATAGAGCCGCCCATTTGTCGGCGGTATTCAATTTGGGAACTAGTTTTTTGATTGGCTTTCTATAAGGTCTTACGTCCTCGTCTGATAGGTGTTCACCAGCTTGAATTCTTTGTATCAAAGGAAACACTCTCAAGCCATTCTCAAGTCTTCGTTCTACGGCATAAATATTGAGCCAAACTCCTGGCGGCAACTTATCCTCGGCGAACGTAGCAACCGAAAGTACCGAATTGCTGAGATCAATAAGTGGTTGCGAGGGTATACCCAGAACTTCTGATGGTATTTCAGGACTCTTAGGATCGAAGAATTTGTGGCCACTGTCGTGAGATTTTTCTGAGGTAGTCGACATCAGATCAAGCTTAAAGTAAAACTTTATCCAGTGCAAGGCTCCTCGATGCTATAATTTGGTGACACATATCGGGGTGTGGCGCAGTTGGTAGCGCGTACGGCTGGGGGCCGTGAGGTCGCAGGTTCAAGTCCTGTCACCCCGACCACACTTAGAGAATAGAAATCAAAAGAGCAGCATATGCTGCTCTTTTGGGTTAGACCCGTTCGCGACGGCAGGTCTAACCTGCAATCATTTTATCAAAATACAGCAGCCCAAGACAATGTACAAATTCGATTCCCAGTACCTCCACCAGACGTTGATGGACTATTTCTTGCGGCGGAATAGTTTGCCAACCAGCATGACGATCAGTGCTGCTAGAAATGGTGCTAGCAGGGCAGCCGGAGCGGCCAGCTTAGGCAGAAGAATTAGCAGTGCAACAGTCAGAACTACCCACGAGATACCTTTTTTGCGGTTAATGCGGGAGCGCAAGAATTCACTACCCAAGTAGTAGTAAGGGAATACCGTAAGAACCAAGAAGGTACTAGACAGCAAGCCGCCGACTAAGACCACGGCTAGGCCTTCCCAGAAGGGGCTGGTGATGGCCAGCGGTATTAAGGAAGCGATGGCTGTTAAGCTGGTGGCTATCAATGGGCGGAATCGTTCGGCTAAAGCCTCGTGAGCCGCATCGACAGCGTCCATGCCGGCACGTCTGGACTGGTTGGCGTAGTCGGTAAGCAAGATGGTGTTCTTAATGCTTAGACCAATAAGAGCGAAGAAGCCTAGAGCTGCGAAGAAACTAAAGGCATTGTCTGTTAAGAATAGGCCGAGCGTGATACCGAACAGGCTGAACGGTATCGCCAAGAAGATCAGCAGCGGCTGCAACATGCTCTTGAACTGGAAGGCCAGAAGCACATAGATGACTACCAGCAGTATCGGGAAGGCGATAGCAAGTGTCTTGAAGCTGTCTTGGTTCTCGGACTCCTGACCGAAGTCGAAGCCTAAAGCATCACTGGCAAGTCCATAGGATTGAACCTTAGACTCCGGGAAAGCCTTCTGAACAGCCGATTTAGTAATCGTTAGTAAGGTGGTGGTATCAGTGTCTACGTACTTGGCGGTAACTTCGATGTACTGCTTGCTGTCCTTACGATTGTAAATGCTAGAGTTAGAAACGGATACGCTTGAAATCTTGGCAATTGTGCCGTCAGGCCGCTTGAGCTCGACGGTCTTGAGATAGCGAGTCATATCTTCAGCTAATCTAATTGATGCCTCGCGGTTGGTGCCCGATTCGACTTGTGCGGTGAAGGCCGAACCAGGAGGGCCAGCGTCAATCTGGCCAACTTCTACAGCTGCCTCATTGAACGACTTGAAGTCTCCCTTAAGCTGCTCTATCAATTGCGGAGCTGTGATTGAACGGTCGTTATAGCTAACTAGATCAATCTGTAAAATAGCTTTTTGAATATCAGCCTGACCGTAATACGAAGCTTTGACGAAGTTAGTGTTCAAGGATTTGGCGATAATCTTGTCAGCATCATCGGTGATTGCTTGGGCGCGTTCGATGTCAGTATTGGGTGCGAAAGTCAGGGCAACACTCATCTGGTCGCTGTCCTTAGCTGGCGGGAAAATGTTAAACGTAACCTTAGAGAACAGATAACCACCACCCATGATGAAACCAATACCGATGATGACAGCGACCAGACCGACGCCGGTCAGTTTCTTGCGAGAGTTCTTGGCCCACAGCATCGGCTTGGAGATGAATAGAGCGATCTTGGCCTCTATACTAGCTGCGGCCTCGGCGCGGCTACTGGTACCCATTTGCTTCTTGCCAAGTAATAGATAGCGTGCGAACAAAGGTATAAATATCAGAGCAACGCCCAGACTCACTACCAAAGAAATGATAATGGTTATCGGAATTGCCCGGATGAAACTACCTAGAATACCACCGACGAATATTAGAGGTACAAAACTTAAGGCTGCTGTGCTGGTAGCGGCTATCATGGCGCGACTTATCTTGCCGGTAGCCACCGACACAGCTTTTGTCGGATCGTTATGTTTGCGCCGCTGAGAATCAATTGCCTCGACCATGATTATGGTGTCATCAACGATTAGTGCTAGTCCCAGTATAAGAGCGAACAAGGTGATGGTGTTAAGGCTGTAGCCTATTAAGTACATGGCTGCATTGGTGACAATAACAACTGTGGCCATTGATACGACCGTGATGAAGGAAGCACGAATAGCGATGACAATAGAGCTGACAATTAATATAGCTGCCAGGCCTTCTAGCAACGCCTGTTGAAGCTCATTGATTTCGGTCTTGATCTGAGGCGCGTCACTGGCGCTGATTACGGCGTGGAAATCCTTGAAGCGAGAGTCGTTATTCAGCTTATCGACAGCTCCACTGACTTGATTACCTAGCTCAATCTTGTCAGCATTGGGCTGAGCCATGACGCCAATGACGACTGTCGTGTAGAACTTAGAAATATCATCCTTGCGTTCACCATATCTGTCAAAAGTCTTCTGAGTTAGTTCGGCTTGGCCGGTCTGGGGGTTAACGGCTTTTTCGTAGGGATCAATTACAGAAACGTCTTTGACGAGGCTCAAGTTTTGAGACTTCAAGAAGGCTGAAGCTTGCTTAGCCTGGCCAACCAACTCTTCGGTAGAGGCAGTTCGGTTAGAGTAGAAAGAGATGACAATGTTATCGC
Organism: uncultured Candidatus Saccharibacteria bacterium; assembly: GCA_964357905.1. Taxonomy (GTDB): domain Bacteria; phylum Patescibacteriota; class Saccharimonadia; order Saccharimonadales; family UBA4665; genus JBBTTE01. The sequence continues at coordinate 19,549 of CAYHMQ010000001.1, read as the reverse complement.
CTCTGGTTGTGTAGCCAAACTTGTAGGCGTCGATACTAAGAGTAGCTTGCTCAGGCAGGGTATTGTTCTTAGCAATGGCCTGCTGCAGCTCGGGACTGCGCGTCTCAGCGTTAGTATTATCCTTATAAGACACGATAGCGGTATAGAAATTGCCATAGCTCTGAGTCTGTACATTCTTAATGCCTTCTTGCTTGAGCAGATAGTCATTGAGCGGCTTAGCAACGTCATGATCAACTTTGGCCGGGTCATTAACTATGTATGAACCCTGAGCAATCGCGAATGGAGAATTAACAGATGGGAAACCTTCGCGCTTAAGCAGTGTAGTATAGCTGGCTACGCCCAGTAGTGTAATGGTCAGCCAAATCAATGCTGTTGTTCGCGGCTTCCTGAAAAAAAACAGACTCAGGCGCTGAGTCGGCTTAAGCTTAGCAGTGGTTTTGGTGGTTTTTTTCAAGGTCTTGTCTCCCTCTTAGTTGCCTCTATTGTCACAATATTACCCGTTTTTGTCTATCAAGTCCAAAGCCGCGGGCGCCGGTCTGGGCGTGCTAAGATAGTAGTCATGCAGCAAGAGCCGTGGCAAGAAACCAAACATGGACTGTACAAGCAGTTCAACTTCGATGACTTCAAGTCAGCTTGGGCTTTTATGGTTAGTGTCGCTTCGATCGCTGAAGAGTATCAGCATCACCCTAGGTGGGAGAACGAATGGAGCGTAGTTCAAATCTGGCTTATTACTCATGAAGGCGATAAGAAAATAACCGACAAAGACCATGAAATGGCCGACGCTATCGACGCAGCCTATAGTGGGGAGGCGCCACAGGGCGAACAAGCAGCCGATCCGGCAGCACACCCTGACAAGGTTAAGATCTTCGGCGATGGCGGTTCGCGCGGCAACCCCGGTCCGAGCGCCAGTGGCTTCGTGGTTCTAGACATGGAAGACAACGTTCTGGTCGACAAGGGTGTCTATCTCGGCGTTACCACCAATAACCAAGCTGAGTATACGGCGCTTCGGTTGGCTCTAGAGGAATGTCTGAAGATGGGCGTGCGTGAAGTCGAAGCCTACATGGACAGCCTACTGGTTGTTAATCAGATGAAGGGTATATTCAAGGTCAAGAATCGTGACCTCTGGCCAATCCACGACGCTATCAAGCAACTTGTCACTAAGTTTGACCACGTCAGCTTCGCTCACGTGCCACGCGAATTCAACAAGCTGGCCGACGCGGCCGTCAACCGCGCGCTCGACGAACACCTAGCCGCCAACTGAAGCCTAGCTCTCACAGGGTCATTTAACAGATGACAAAAGCTAGCATAAGTGCTATAATCGTTCATGGCCAGATTATCGGCTGATCGCCTCGCTCATTTTGTTGGCCAAGACATTTGACCGGCAACATGAGCGAGGAGGAAAGTCCGGGCAGCAAAGGGAAGGGTAGTCGCTAACGGCGACCGAGGGCAACCTTAGGGAAAGTGCCACAGAAACAATACCGCCGGGTTCACTCGGTAAGGGTGAAAAGAGCGGGGTAAGAGCCCGCGTTTGTCCGCGGTGACGCGGAGAAATGGTAAACCCTGCCTGCTGCAAGGAGATGGAACCTTATGGGCCTAAAGCCCAAAGTTTCCCGACAAGGCTTCATCATAAGAACCGCTTGAGCCTGTTAGCAATGACAGGCCTAGATAGATGATCAGCCCCGCTTCGGCGGGACAGAACCCGGCTTACAGATAATCTGGCCACCTACACCTAAGACAAAGTTTTATTAGTCGCCAGTACCGAAACGACACTTGACATAATAGTCACAAACTGCTATTATTTAAGGTAAGTTTCGAAAACAAAAAGGATATAATAATGGAAACTCCCGAAGCAGATGCATTCTTGCCGAACGGCACAACAACAGTAGCAGGCGACATGGAACCCGTGCCGGACGTAAATCAATTAAAAGTGCCACAAAGTGGAATTGGTGAAGAGCTTGGCAATCTCATTGAAGAGAGATCATTTACGGAGGCTTTCCTTGGAAATGATTTATCTCCCGGTGGCACAACTGTATTTAGCGTGGAGGGTCACGGTCACATGGGTGAATACGAGCTAAGCATTCCCAAGTTACCCCTAACGCCCCAAGAAAGGCAAGACCTCATAGATAGCATGAGGAGAAGTGTAGAAGGATTTGTTATTCCTTTGAAAGAGGACGTAAGGCAAGGGCGTGGTGAGGTGAGCTACCCTAGTGCGAGCAGTGTGGTGATTCAAGGCGCAAGCCGTGATGGTTTTCCTGAAATCAACCCGCATATTTCTTATGCAAAAAGGTCAGGCACCAGCAAGGAACACTTAACTCTCGAGGCTTTTCCATATGGTTTCACCAAAGGTCAAGGCTCAGATGTCGAAGACAGGTTCTTTGGAAGTACCTTGTTTGAGCTCTCTGGCAATATTCCGGTAGGTGTTGATATGACAGGTGCGGGGGAGCAAGTGGTGTCACTAGAGAACCTGGCAGATGCAAACCTGGCTGTACTGTCTCCAGTACTAGCAATGCTTGCCCAAATGCGAGCTGACCAAAAGAGAGTAAATAATCAACCTACCCAACAACGCCCCGAATATGCTGGTTTTACTTTTTTGCCACCGCGGCTTTGATGACGGCAGTGAAGGCGGCTGGTTCGTTAACGGCTAGCTCTGAGAGAACCTTGCGATCCAGAGTTATGCCTGCGCCCTTGAGGCTAGCGATCAGCTTGCTGTAGGTTGTGCCGTTAAGGCGGGCACCAGCATTAATACGAGTGTTCCATAGCTGTCGGAAGGTTCGCTTACGATTCTTACGGTCACGGGTGGCGTGCTGCAATGACTTGGTGACAGCTTGGCGACCGCGCTTAACACTAACGCGGTTAGGATGGCTAAAGCCTTTAGTGGCTTTGCGGATTTTCTTGTGCTTGGCGTGACTAGCAACGCCTCTCTTGACTCTCATTATCTAAACTCCCAGATTCTTCTTGATGTTACGAGCCATGGCGCCGCTACGGGTACTGAGCCCACGCAGTGATCGTTTGCGGCTGCCACTCTTCTTGCCGAGGAAGTGGTTCATGTTGGCATGACCAACACGGACTTTGCCGTTCTTGCTTACCTTGACGCGATCTTTGGTGCCGCTGTGAGTTTTAAGTTTTGGCATTGGTTTCTCCTTCTGTGCCTTCTGTGGTTGCGGTGTCCACCGCTGTTGCTGCCGGTTTCTTGCCACTGCTTCTTACAACGAAGCTTAATTGTCTGCCAGCCAGTTGAGGCTGTTGATCTACTATTATTGTATCACCGAAATCTTCGATAACTCTCTGGGCAATCGTGAAGCCGATCTCCTTATGAGCCTGCTCGCGACCTCTGTAAAACAATGTGATCTTGACCTTGTGGCCAGCCTCTAGGAACTTGGTGACTTTGTTCATCTTGATCGCCAGATCATGCGCCCCAATCTTGAGTCCGAAGCGGATTTGCTTCATATCAAGTGACTTAGAAGTCTTGCGGTTCTTCTGCAGCTGCTTGGTGCGCTGGTAGTTGAACTTGCCCCAGTCGACTATCTTGCAAACCGGTGGGTCAGCATCCGGTGAAATCTCTACCAGATCCAAATCGCGTTCCTGCGCTAGCGCAAGGGCCTCCTGCTTGGTCAAAACTCCTAGCTGTTTGCCGTCTTCATCGATGACTCGCAGCTTTGGTGCCCGAATTTGATCATTCAGGCGGGTGTATTTGGCGATAAGATCGTCTCCTTAAATTGATATTCCAAAGGTAAGGGCATTCTAACAGATGGAGTACCAGAGGTCAACCGATTTGTGCCTGTGGCGAGTCAAACGCATCATCTATGGCTTGCTGATTCTTGAGTCTAATCAGAGCAGCCCTTCTAAGATAATCGCTACGCGACTCGTAGCTTGCCTTAGCAGCTTCATCTATCTCCTTAAGCAAATCTTCGGTGATAGTTACAGTTATTACCTTACTGACCATATATATTCCCTATATGATCACTATTGAATCTATAGCGAATCGCTAGTGATCGTATATGGTCACTGCAACTTACAACCAAAGGTGGTACGGGCAAGCATCGATGAAGATCGCTACGGGGAGGGTATTTCAACGCCGAAACCTATCTTTACAGTAAGCTAAAGCTTCATTGATATGAGCGGCAGTGACGGCAGCTGAATTGTCGAGATCGGCAATTGTACGGGCGACTCTGACGGTGCGTATGTGGCCGCGAGCGGATAACCTGAGGTTTTTGGCAGCAGCATTGATTATGCTGGTGGCTTCGGATTCGAGGTGGCCAAACTGCCTAACATCGGCTCTGCTCATATGAGAGTTTAACTTAGTCGGATTGTCATAGCGCTGAGCCTGTAGTTTGCGGGTGTCCAAAACCCTTTGTCGAGTCTTTGCATCTGAGGAATCATCAGTCTTTTGATCAAAAAGCTTATCGTGATCAACCCCATGAACCTCACAATAGATATCAATTCTATCTAGAATTGGGCCCGATAGCCTGTTGCGGTAGCGAGTCATTTCGTAGGGCAGACAGTGGCAGTCATCACTTATGCCATGATAGCCGCAAGGGCATGGATTGGCGGTGGCTATTAAGCTAAAGCTGGCTGGATATTCACTTCTATCATTGGCGCGCGCCAGACTGATAACGTGATCTTCTAAGGGTTGACGTAATGCTTCTAGCGTGTCGCGGCCGAACTCTGGTAGCTCATCGAGGAATAATACGCCCCTATGGGCTAAGCTTATCTCGCCTGGCTTTAATCTATTGCCTCCGCCAACCATGGCTATATGGCTGGCGCTGTGGTGGGGCGAGCGGAAGGGTCTAACGGACATGATCTTGTCGTAGTCGTGACTGGCAAGGCTGTGTATCTGGGTGACTTCTAGAACTTCTTCGCGGGTTAACTGGGGTAAGATCGAAGGCAAAGCCTTGGCTAACATGCTCTTGCCGGTGCCAGGTGGCCCGCTAAACAGTACATTATGGCCCCCAGCGGCCGCGATCTCTAGGGCGCGCTTGGCTTGGAGTTGGCCAACTATCTCACTTAATCTCGGTTCGTTTGAATCTCGGTTGGCTTGAACTGGCTGATATTGGCCTTGACCTGTAGCGACAGTCTTAAGGGTCAGGCCGCCAACTAAGTGGCCATGAAGCTGGCCTAGATGATCTATGGCAACTAAAGATACGTTGGGTACAAGCTGGGCTTGATCCAGATTATCGGCGGGTATGTAGAAAGTCTTGATTCCGGCGGAGCGGCCGGTAATAAGCTTACCAATGATGCCACGGACGGCTCGAACACTACCATCTAGCCCGAGTTCTCCTATGAAAGCCTGGGATCGATCAATGCCAGTGGTGACCTGGCCGTCGGCCAACAAGATGGCCACGGCGATGGCCATGTCGAAGCTGCTATCGGACTTGGGAACATCGGCCGGAGCGAGGTTAATAATGACTCTTTTGCGAGGTAGTATTATCCGGCTAGTTGCGAATGCACCCCTGATACGCTCCCTGGATTCATCAACAGACTTATTGGCAGAGCCGACAATGACGATATTTGGCAAATTATTAGACAAATAACACTCAATATCGACAATTGTGCCGCTTGATCCACCTGAAATAATGCTCTGAACTGTAGCACCCATACTGTTGACCTGTTTAAGGTGCCCACACCACACGTTAGTGGCCAAAAGTAAAACACCTCGTCCGGCGAAAGACAAGGTGTTTTAACAATAATTTAATGTTTTTGTTTGCTTTTGAATGTTAAGGTTTTGTTTTGTCCTTGGTGGGACAACGACTTGCGAGAAATCGTCGTCCCAGAGAGCTTTTTGTTTTTGAGCACTTAATTTGTTCAAGCGCTATACGTATCTTATAGAATCCATAAAAAGCCGTCAACACTATTTATGCTTAATCTTTTATCAAACCTGTGCATAACTTTTGCCGAGCTGCATATAGGCGTGCGCGAAACGATCAGAATAAGCTACGAACAGGCGCATAAGCGGATTGACAATTTGGGCTTGGCATGCTAGCATAATGAGCGTAAGTCACAAAAACAAAAACTACAATTCAACCAGAAGCCTCACACATTACGGCCATGGTCGTAGAAGCCCTCGCGGGGGCGGACTTACCTCAAAACTCATGTCGCTCTATTTAGCCCTAAAGGCTATTAGAGCGGTCAGTCAAGCCGATGGGTGGCAAGCGCTTCAATAGTCTAATTTTATATAAGCGGATTTGTCACCCCGGCGCCCCAGGTTGTCTTAATGCCGGGGTAACAGAAAGGAATAGGATTCATGTATGCGATTCATAGCCCATAAGCGCGTACAGCGACTCAGTCTTTTACTGATCGCCGACGTGGCTCTGTTTGGCCTGACCGATGCCCAGGCCGTACCGCCGTTGATGCTGATAGTTGGTTTCTTACTACTGGCGGCGACAATTTATAATCTGTTACACGGTGTCCTGACGTTCTTTAGGCTTTATGGTTTGTCGATTAAGCGCAAGCAGCGCCTGGCTGCTTACGCAACTGGACTTATCGCTGGACTTATCGCTTTGCAGTCGATCGGACAGCTCAATTCACGCGATGCACTGGTATTGATGCCGCTGGTCTTGGTCGGTTACCTCTACAGCTTCTACAGTAAATCAGCTAGAAACGCTCTAAAAGTCTAAGTCGCTTCGGTGTGCTCCTAGGCTTACACCTGCCATCAAGTTCCACCAACCTGTTATAATAAAGCTTATGAATCCGCCTAGTAGCGAAACCTCCGGCATAGAACTACCACCACCGGTGACGGAACGCGCGCCTGATCCAAATGCGGCCAAAAACGCCCCCGAAGCATTGCCGCAATCACCGGAAGCACCGGCCGGCGCCGAGAGGGCGCCAAGTCCGCGATCAGCGCCGCCTACTGTGGCGCCAGCCATAGCTTTGCCAGCTCTGCCGCTGCCTACAGCCGCGGTGCCGACCACTGACACTCCGACCACGACCTCAACAGCTTTACCGCTCATCAATGATGACGGCGACCTTATCGAAAAAGAGTGGGTGAACAAGGCCAAGCAGATTGTTGAGCGCACCAGAGATGATCCGCATAAGCAAAGTGATGAATTAACAGTGGTAAAGGCTGATTACATGAAAAAGCGCTACGGTAAGTCTATTAAATTAAGTCAGTAGGCTAAATGACGACCTTTCTCTTCATCCTGGCAACGATTTTTGTGATGTTCGCAGTCGCTGCGCCGATAGTCTTCCTCCAGACGCGCAAGGTGTTTCGTGAACAAAAGAACTACGAACGTGGCCTTAAGATGGTGCCGCTGCTGATACATTTGCCGCCGCCAAGTGATGATACTGAGGTCGGCAACCGTGACGCCAGAGATGTAACAGATGAAACCATCAGCAAGGCGCAGCTGATTTATGACATTATTGCTAGTACGCTGCAGAAGGACTTCAAGAGTGCGTTCTATGGACAGCGGCACTTTGCCTTTGAGATTGTCGGCTCGCAGGGGTTTGTTTACTTCTATGCGGCTGTGCCGGTGGCTTTGCTAGAGATAGTCAAGCAGGCTGTTAACAGCGCCTATCCATCAGCCCGTCTCGAGGAAGTCTCTGAACACAATATATTTAGTCCGGTTGGTCGGGTTAGCGGTACTCTAGGGGGTGAACTGACGCTCAAGGAGTCATTTGCTTATCCGATCGCTACTTATCAAGATCTTAAGCGTGATGGCATGCAGGCTCTCTTGAATGCTCTGGCTACCTTGGGCAAGGAAGATGGTGCCGGTATTCAGATACTAATGCGGCCGGCTCACCCCTCGTGGCGCAAAACAGCTCAGGATCTAGCCAGTCGTAAGCGTAAGGGCAACAAAGGTATCGGGGCTGGCGAAATGGCCAAGAGCTTAGCCACGGCCTTTGTCAAACCACCAGATGGAGGCAGCGAAAACGATCCCAAGAAGCCCGATCTATCTAATATGGAGCAGGCTACCCTAGACGCCATAGATGAGAAGACGCGCCATGCTGGCTATGAAGTGGTGATTCGTCTAGTGGCCTCATCTAACATCAGTCAGCGCACGCAGGCCATCTTAAGCAATGTTGTCGGCAGCTTCCAGCTCTATGACGCACCAGGCAAGAATGGCTTCAAATACACTCCAGCCAAGGACATCGACGGCCTGATTACGAGCTATATTATGCGTTTCTTTCCCCAGGAGCATAATAGGAACATTCTTAACTCGGTGGAGTTGGCAACGATATTTCACTTCCCAGACGAGAGTAATATACCGACCTCGCAGCTGGCACGTCAGGATTCCAAGCAAGTCGACGGACCGCGCAACATACCGGACGACGGCCTATTACTGGGCTATAACCTCTTTCGGGGTGCTAAGAAGCCGATCAGACTGGGACTTGGCGATAGGCAGCGTCACATGTATGTCGTCGGTCAGACCGGTGTAGGTAAGTCGACCTACCTCGAGAACCTGGCTCTGCAAGATATGCTGAGCGGCAACGGTTTCGCTTTTGTTGACCCGCACGGTGATGTTGTCGAGCGGCTGCTAGCCATGGTGCCTAAGGAAAGAACCGAGGATATCATCTACTTCTCGCCAGCCGATATGGACTACCCCATGGGCTTAAATTTGTTCGAATTTAACAACCCCGATCAGAAAGATTTCCTCATCCAAGAAGCCCTAAATATGCTCTACAAGTTGTATGATCCACAACATCAGGGCATCATGGGGCCACGTTATGAGCACCTGTTCCGCAACGCTGCTTTGACCATAATGGCAGATCCCGAAGGTGGTACATTTGTAGATATCCCTAAATTGTTTCGTGATCAAAAGTTTGTACAGCAGAAATTACAACATGTAAGCGATATGAATGTCCGCGAATTCTGGTTGAAGGAAATGCCAGCCAGTTCGCGCTCCAATGACTTTGGTGAAGTCACTAGTTGGTTCGTCAGTAAGTTCGGCGCCTTCCTGAGTAATGAAATGATGCGTAACATTATTGGCCAGACCAAGAGCGCCTTTGACCTAAGGGACGTCATGGACAACAAGAAGATCTTGCTGGTCAATCTAAGCAAGGGTAGGACTGGTGAGTTGAACTCTAAGCTGCTCGGTATGGTGTTCGTCATGAAGTTCCAGGCTGCGGCCATGAGCCGCTCGGATATACCGGAGGAGCAGCGGGTTGATTTCAGCCTGTATGTCGATGAGTTCCAGAACTTCAGTACCGATAGCTTTGCGACCATCATGTCCGAGGCTCGTAAGTACCACCTCAATCTGATTGTGGCCAACCAGTTTACGACCCAGCTAACCACCGAAATCCGTGATGCCGTCTTCGGTAACATGGGTACTATCGTGGCTTTTCGTATCGGTCAGAACGATGTGGAGTCGCTGGGTCAGTACTTCCAGCCGACCTTCGACGGTGATGATCTGCTTAGAGTGCCAAACTATAACACCATCGTCCGTACGCTTATCAACGGTGTGCCGACTCAGCCGTTCAGTATGGCGACCCTGCCAGCCCTCGGTACGCCTAATCCTCGCCTCTCAACCGCTCTCAAGCAGCTATCCTCGGCCAAATATGGCCGACCTAAGGCGATTGTTGGCAAGGAAATCATGGAACGCATGGCTACCAAGGGCGAGGCTGTCCCGCCAGCTGGTGGGCTTAGTGGCCAGTCATCTCTGGGCGCAGGTTTGGGTGCAAGCCGGCCGGGCGCTGCAGCGGCTCAGCCTCTATCTGGGGCTAGCCAAGGGGTTTCCCGTGGCGCCGCCGCAGCGCCCAAGACCGGCTCGTCCTTCCTTGACGAGTGGCTTCACAAGCGTAAGACCGGCGTGGTTTCTAGTACTCCGCCAGCCCAATCCGCTCAGCCACCTGTCCAGCCCGCACAGACATCACCGGTGTCGGCACAGCCATCGACTGCAGCCACCGCAGCACCCCTTGCTGCTACGCCGACTATCAGTAAGCACCAAGCCCGTAACACTATGCAGCAGCCTGCGGATGTCACCGAGCCTATCTTGGCACCATCTGTTAGCTCAGCACCGGTTCAGCCAAAAACTGATCAGCCCAGGAATATTTCTAGTGATGAACTTGAGCAGAGCGAAGTTCACGATATAGCCGCCAAACTTAAGCAGGATCTGGATTCACCAGCGCCAACACCAGCGCCAACACCGGCGCCAGCGCCAGCTGCCAAGAAGACCGAACACACGGCTGATCTGGATTCAGCCGAAGGCGATACGATTATAATCGGACGCGACGGCAGCTTCCAACACGCCGACGAATCAGATTTACCCGAGCCCAAATAAATAAAGCTAAAGTGTAAGACTAACTGTTATTGCGACGAGAGGCAGTAGCCAGGTTGACTAGTAGCTCTAATATCAAACCAAGCGCAAAACCGGCGACCATCAGAATTATCACTACGAGATAGTTATACTTGAAACCGATATGCTGAGCTAAGTAGAAGTAGCCGGTAGTACCCAAGAAAGCAACAAGGCCGCCGCCAAGCAAACCCGAAGGCCTACTAACAGTCTTACCGGCTGTCTCGCTAACGGCTCGCACTATCGGTTGGTGGATGACTTTGCTCAGGGCGCGCTGCGGGGCTGATTCTTTGCGCTGAATGTCCTTGATTAAGCGTCGCTCAGTAATCTTCTTGAGTTGACGATCAACAATGCTAGGTGCAACGGGCTGTGAAGCCTTTTCGTCAGCTTCTAGCTTATCCATAGGGTTAGGCTGGTTCTCAGCCTCAACCGTCTCTGAAACGCTGCTGCGAGCCTTCTCAAGAGCTTTGGCGGGGTCTTGTTCGCCGGTGCGCAGCGGTTCAGCTTGTTCAGCTGTAGGCAAGGCCGCTAGGGCTTCGTGACTCTCGGGTTGGTGTGATAGTTTTTCTGCCATATCGTTCCTCCTAGGCGTTAGCCACTCCCTGAATTGCTAATTCACTTTCGCGTGATAGTAGACGGGCACGGCCGTAGAAGTACCCAGCGATTATTACCACAGTTGCGGTTAAGAGCAAACTAGTACCGGGACCAGTGTTAGGCAGCGTGGTAGCGGCGCCCTCAATAGTCTTAACTGGGCTACCTGGCAGGTGGATGGTAATGGTATTGCCGTAGACATTAACCATAGCCAAGTCAAAGTGGTTAGGATCGCCTGCTGAAGCTGGTGTCTGAGGAATTGGGTTCTTGACGGTGACGGTGATCTTTACGCTGGCCGTCTGGCCGGCTTCTATGTTCGTAGTTGGCCAGGTGACTAGCTTATTGTTGTCGATGCTACCACCATGCAAATCAGTCGGATCGGCGTAATCCATTATGTCACTTAGGTTCTCCTGGAAAGTATACTGCTTGACCTTAGCTTTGCCATTGTTCTTAGCGTAAAGAGTATAAGTGATGGCGTCACCGGCTTTGGCCGTACTATTATTAGCATCAGCCAGCCCAGTAGTCACATTGCTAGCCGTCTTACTGACCACTACACAAGCTACGGCATCCTGGCTGCTAAGCGATGAGTCACAAGGCTTGCAGAGAGGGCTGCTGTCAAGAATTGAGCCGTTGTAAGGACAGGGCTTACAAGCAGCATCGGTCTTAAGTAGTTTGCTATCGTAAGGACAGGGTGCTGGTGGCGGTGGTGGAGTTGGGGTGGTTGGTGTTGGTGCTGGTGGCGGTGGTGGAGTTGGTGTTGGCTTGACATAAGGCGTTGGCAGACCAACGGAGACCAAGTTGCCGCAGCCAACTATTAGATAATAAGTTGTGCCGGTGTAGCCGCTAGTAACACGTAGGGCTTTGTAGGGCGCAGACGAAGCGCTGTCCCAACTGTTAAGCTTGCGCATATACAAAGTGTCGAGGCCGGGGATTCTAATCGGGGTTTCGTTGGTTCTCTTGCCAGTGACATTGTTAGTTGCACCTTGAGGATTCCAGCCCATTGAATAGTAATCACGAGCTCCAGAATTGATCGTCATCATGTCGCCCGTAGCGACGTTATAACAGGTAATCCCGTAGTGCTCCAAAATGGTCTTAAAGTGGCGAGTATTGTTGTCACAGTACTGTCTGGCGTCACCAGCTGAGCTGATACCACCGCTAACCAAGCTGTTGTCGGCGGCAGCGACCGTTGGCTGCGGCGGGCTCAAAACTGCAAAGAACTGTACGAAGAAAGTTAGAATTATGAACACCAGACCAGTTCGCCTGATAGCGGCTTCTTCGTGCATGCGCTTAGCATAGAAGCGCAACTCATGGGCTATGCCGGGGTTGTAGGGAAGAATGGCTAGTAGTTTTTCAAACATTTTGGTTTTATTTATTCTACGGTCGCATTTAAGCACAAACGGTTAAAATTTACAAGGTCCAAAAGGCCGCCAAACCGCCCTATGTTGTCTGACACCGGGGAATCGGCTATAATAAGAGTCAGTGGGAAAAATACTAATTCGTGACTGAATAAACAGGGGTGTAACAGATAGTGGCTGAGGGTAGTACAAAGAAAAAGAATAGCTATTCAGCTGATCAGATTACTGTCTTGGAGGGTCTGGAGCCGGTTCGTAAGCGGCCCGGTATGTATATCGGTGGCACTGGCATAGAGGGCTTGCACCACTTAGTGTGGGAACTAGTCGACAATGGTATCGACGAGGCTCTAGCCGGACACGCTGATCAAGTTTCGGTCAAAATGCAGGCTGATGGTGGCATTACAGTTATTGACAATGGTCGTGGTATCCCAACCGATATTCACCCCAAGACCGGCAAAAGTACAGTCGAAACGGTACTGACTGTACTACACGCTGGCGGTAAGTTTGGTGACGGTGGCTACAAGGTCTCCGGTGGTTTGCACGGTGTTGGTTCCAGCGTAGTTAACGGTTTGGCTAGTAAGCTGCTGGTAACTATTTATCGTGACGGCAAAATTCATCAGCAAGAGTATGCTGCCGGTGTACCACAAGCTGATCTCAAAGTTATTGGCAAGACCGACCGGACCGGCACAGAGATAACTTTTTACGCTGATGAAACTATCTTCGAAACAGTAAAGTTCAATTATGAGACAATCCTCGACCGCCTGCGCCACGCGGCTTATCTAACTAAGGGGGTTCATACTTCGCTAGAGGACGAGGCTAGCGGCCAGCGTTTTGGCTTCTACTTCGAGGGCGGCATCCAGAGCTACGTTAAGCATCTTAACATCGGTAAAGAGGTCGTTGACGACGATATTTTCTACGTTGATAAGACCGTTAAGGACGTTCAAGTTGAGATCTCCTTGCAATATACCGACGCCTATACGGAGACGATCAAATCCTTTGCCAACAATGTGCTTAACCCCGAGGGCGGTACGCACCTCACTGGCTTCCGCGCAGCCCTGACGCGTGTTATTAACGACTATGCCCGCAAGAATGGTTTGCTCAAGGAGAAAGAAGAAAACCTCAGCGGCGAAGACACCCGCGAAGGCATGACGGCTATTATTCTCGTCAAGCTGCCTGATCCGCAGTTCGAAGGCCAGACCAAGAACAAGCTCGGCAACCCTGAAGTTAGGGGTATCGTTGAGCAGGTCTTGAGCGAATACCTAAATTATTATCTCGAGGAACACCCAGGTGTAGCCCGCAAAATCGTTGGCAAGGCGCTGCTGGCCGCCCGCGCTCGCAAGGCCGCCCGTGCGGCTCGCGACAACATCCTGCGTAAGGGTGTGCTCGATGGCGCCAGTATGCCTGGCAAGCTGGCCGACTGCTCCAGCAAAGATCCTAATAACTCCGAAATCTACCTAGTGGAGGGTGACTCTGCCGGTGGCTCAGCTAAGTCTGGTCGTGACAGCAAGACTCAAGCTATCTTACCGCTGCGCGGTAAAGTGCTCAACGTTGAACGAGCTCGTCTCGATAAGATGCTGGCCAACAATGAGATCGTTAGCCTGATTAAGGCGCTGGGCGTTGGTATCGAGGAATCGTTTGATATAAATGGTCTCCGTTACAGCCGGATTATTATCATGACAGATGCCGATGTCGATGGCAGCCACATCTCTACGCTGCTAATGACCTTCTTCTTTCGCTACATGAAAGAAGTTGTCGACGGTGGTCATCTCTATCTAGCCAAGCCACCACTGTTCGAATTGGTTAAGCAGGGCCGTAAGAACTCGATATTTATTTATGACGAAGATGAACTGGAGAAGGTCTTGGACGAAGTCATTGCCAAGCGCAAAAAAGAAGGCACCAAGCTTAATCTCGACGACGACCGCCTTAAGCAAGCCGGTTTCATCGAACAGAAGCGCTACAAGGGTCTTGGTGAAATGGACGCCGAGCAGCTGTTTGAGACGACCATGAATCCTGATAAGCGTGTGCTGGTTCAGGTCAAGGTGGCTGATGCCGAGAAAGCTGATGCCATCTTCAACAAGCTGATGGGAACAGAGGTGGAACTGCGCAAAGCCTTCATCCAGGCCAACGCCAAATTTGTTAAGGACTTGGACATTTAGCCATGGACGACGATAAGAACCCACCAATTGAGCCAGTTGAGCCCAATGAGGTGCAGCTGCCGTTGGAGCCTGAGGCATCTGAACCTTACGTTGAGGTCTCTATGGAAGAGCGCCGCCGCGGTGTAGCTCACGCTGATGATGTTCTAGATTCTGGCCATTCACGCAGCGTTGAACTCCGAACCGTCGAAAACGTCATGGAAGATAGTTATTTGCGTTATAGCATGAGCGTTATCATTGACCGTGCGCTTCCTGACGTCAGAGATGGTCTTAAGCCCGTGCATCGCCGCATTCTGTACAGCATGAACGAGGATGGCCTGCGCAGTGGTGCTCGTCACCGTAAGAGCGCCAATGTTGTTGGTGCTGTGATGGGTAAGTACCATCCGCATGGCGACTCCTCGATCTATGATGCTATGGTCAGGATGGCTCAGCCTTGGGCAATGCGTTATATGCTGGTTAACGGGCAGGGTAACTTTGGCTCGATGGATGGTGATCCGCCAGCTGCCATGCGTTATACCGAAGCCAAGATGGCCAAGCTAGCCGACGAGACTTTGGCTGACATTGACAAGGAGACAGTCGACTTTCGTGATAATTATGACAACACTACACAAGAACCAACCGTCCTTCCAGCCAAGCTTCCTAATCTGTTATTGAACGGTCAATTGGGTATTGCTGTAGGAATGGCAACGAATATTCCACCACATAATATTGGCGAACTAATTGATGCAGAAGTGACGTTGATCGACAATCCCGAAGCCACACTGGATGATTTGCTGGAGCACGTCAAAGGTCCGGACTTCCCAACCGGCGGCGTGATCTACGGCAAGGAATCTATTCGTACTGCCTACGCCACTGGTCGTGGCGGTGTGGTTACTCGCGGTATAGCCGAAATTGTCGAAGGTGCCAAGGGTCGTCATCAGATCGTTATTACCGAAATTCCATATGCCTTGAACAAGGAAAGCCTGGTCATTAAGATTGCTGACCTGGTTCGTGACAAGAAGTTAGTTGGCATCAGCGACTTGCGTGACGAAACAGCTCGAGGTAATGTGCGCATCGTAGTTGACCTCAAGAAAGATGCTTATCCCAAGAAGCTGCTTAATCAGCTGTATAAGCTGACGCCGCTGCAGACTAGCTTCCACTTCAACATGATGGCTCTGATTGATGGCATTCAGCCGCGTGTTCTTGGCTTGCAAGACATTCTGCAAGAGCACATCAAGCACCGTCAGATCGTGATTCGTCGCCGGACTGAGTTCGAGCTGCGCAAAGCTCGCGAACGAGCTCACATCCTGGAAGGTCTCAAGACAGCCCTTGACCACATTGACGAAGTCATCAAGGTAATTCGAGCCAGCCAGACTACCGAAGATGCAGCCGCCAACCTTATCAAGAAATTCAAATTCAGCGACATCCAGGCCAAAGCCATTCTGGCCATGCAATTGCGGGCCCTAGCCGGCCTGGAACGCAAGAAGATTGAAGACGAACTAGCCGAGCTCATGAAGCTAATAGCCAGCTTAGAAGCCATCCTCGCCAGCGAGAAGAAGATACTCAAGATCATCCGTGACGAGCTGTTGGAGCTCAAGAAGCAATACGGTGATGAGCGTCGCACCAAGGTAATACCAAGCGAGCTGGGCAAGATGAGCGACGAAGACCTGATTGCTGACGAACAGGTGGCCGTAACCTTGACAGCTGCTAATTACATCAAGCGCAGTCCGCTCGCTGACTACAAGCGCCAAGGTCGTGGCGGTAAGGGTCGCCGAGGTATGGCCACCCGCGAAGAGGATGTTATCGAACACGTTGTTAACGCTAGCACGCATGACTTCTTGCTCTTCTTCACTAACAAGGGTCGGGTCTTCCGCCTCAAGACCTACGAAGTGCCAGCCGTCGGCCTCAATGCTAAGGGTGTAGCTATTGTTAACCTGCTTCAGCTACAGCCAGAAGAGACTGTCAGTAGCGTAATCAACATTAGCAAGACTGACAACGCCACCAACCTGATCATGTGTACCGTACGCGGCGTTGTTAAGAAAACGCCGTTTGTGCAGTACCAAAACGTCCGCACCAGCGGCCTGATAGCCATCAACTTAGATGATGGCGACGAATTGAAGTGGATCCGTATGACCACTGGCGACAACGAGGTTGTTATCAGTACTTCACAGGGTCAAGCCATTCGTTTCCACGAGAGTGGCGCTCGTCCAATGGGTCGTGTCAGCCGCGGTGTTCGTGGTATCCGTTTGCGCCCCGGCGACCGAGTTATCGGTATGGATATTGTCGAAGAAGGCTCAGACATCTTCGTCATCAGTAAGTATGGCTACGGCAAGCGCACCAGCATCAAGCAGTTCACCGCTCACGCCCGCGGCGGTGTCGGTATTCGTTCGGCTGTGGTTAATGACAAGACCGGAGAGCTGATGGGCGTTAAGACGCTGACTGGCGACGACCAAGAAGTAATCATCATCAGCCAGCAAGGCCAGACTATTCGCTTGGGACTTGATGGCATTCCTGCTCTGGGTCGCGCTACCCAGGGTGTTAGAATCATGCGTCTCAATGATGGCGACCAAGTAGTCTCCCTAACCCTAGTTGATAAAAGCGATGAACCCGAGCCAGAGGAAGAACCTATGGCTGACCAGGCTGACGAAGCAGCAGCTGAATCAGCCTCGGACTAACTTTACTTACCGTACAATAAGTATTATAATAGTCAAGCTACTATAACGAAAGTTCTATGACTGGATCAGAGCTACCAAAAGATACGCTGACTCGTTGCCTGAGACCGGAGCAGCAAGCTCAGGAATCTCTGTTAATTCGCCGACTTATGTCCAGCGCGGGTGTTGCCTACGACCCAATTCCACACGATCCAAGCCAAAACGGCTCCGGCGCAGAAATAGCTCAACTAGACAGCCTGCTCAACTCCCAATCGGTTCTGCCTGACGAATACGACATTGTGACCGTTGGCGATGCTGGCTATGTTGTGAACTTCATGGAGCCTGAAGTTCGACCGGACAGTGCTTGGCTACTAACAGATTATGACGACCTGCTAATTGCTACTACCGAAGCCAAGGCAAGACATAGCGAAGCCTACGCCGAGTATATTAAGGGCATAGGTGTTGCTATGGATGCCACGACTCAGGAGCGACTAGTACGAGCCGCTAACCAATTTGCTCGGTGGAATGAAAATGGCCAAGAGATTTATCACATTGATGCAAATATAGTGGCTCTGGGCTGGGCAACTAAAATGTTGTGTAAACTCGGCAGATCTAATCCGTTAGGGATGGTCAAAATTTGCGAAGCCAGACTGGCTGATATAGCAACGGGCTTGACCGAAGACAGAGCGCCGCGGTCGACCGATCCCTTCCATTTCAGTAGAGGCCAGCTAGTTGTTAAGAACCATAACGTGGTCTCTGATAGATTCATTGAAGTCTTCAAGCCGCTTGTGCGCCCCGATGTATTTCCTGATTCATTCGAGGCTGTACGCCAAGCCAGCGCTGCCGTAGACGGCTATGGCGAGCAATCGCCCAACCTAGCCGTTTTTACCTACGGTAAGCCTGACTGGCAACTAATGAAGCTTATATTAACCATGAAGGAACAAGCCTCAATCAGCGAACCATTACCCCTATCCCAACTTTGGCTGACCAGGGTGTATAAAGGAAAGTTTGTAGAGCAATTAGCATCTCTAGCCGTGCAGCCAAGTCCCAACAGTGTCATGGCCACCGAGGTAATACAAAGCCCGGGTCTGGTGTTGACAGACGATGACCCGAATCACCTTAATTCATTCATGAGCGCCAGCGTACCGACTGTCTTGGGTGCTGTAAGGTCAGCCAGACAAGGCACCAAGACTGCCGGCAAACCCTGGATTGGACAGCCCCGTGAGCTAACAACCAGCTTCGATCCGTCAGCCGCCATTGGTCCGCTCAACGACTTTGAGGCTCAGCTGAGACTGATGCTCCAAACAGTCGCCGCTGAATCCAGAAGCTAGCAGCCCAGCCCCGATCCGGCTCCGAATTAGCTAAGTAGTAAAAATGGCGAGCCATACGTTGGTCAATCGGTGCATTAAGTTCAATAGATTTAGCTGGTGTACACTAAAAGGTACACTAAAGTGTACACCCGGCAAAGAGAGGAAAGTATTCTTATGGAAATGGTTAGCGCTAAGGAGTTACGTCGGCACCTCAAAGATTATTTGGATCGTCTGGAGAGAGGCGAGGAGGTCACTATTATTCGGAACTCGATGGTTATAGGTAGTCTGGTGCCAAGTGAAGCGGCGCTGAAAATGGCAGAACAGCGAAGTGACAATCCGGTGCTCGCCTATGAAATAGGCGACGCTCAACAGGTGAAGTTTCGGCGACTAGGCATTTATGAGAACCCTGAACATGTACAGCGCCTGCATCTGGAAGCTTTGGGGTCTGCAGGTGCTCTGGTAGGCAATCGAACGGAGCTGGATGTCGATCTTAATAATCCATCATCTTACTACGAGAAGCTGGGGGGAGAGTTCTGGGTCGGCGAGATAGACGGCCAAGTAGTGGCTATGGGTGCCTTCAAGTTGGCGCAAATAGCTGAGGCGGCCGAGTTGAAGCGCCTGCGTGTTAGTCCGGAGCTGCAAGGTAGAGGCATAGGTAGCGCGCTGCTTAAGTTTCTGGAGAGTAGGGCAAAACAGGTAGGTTACAAGTCGATGGTTCTTGATGTTACCACTGCTGATGAACAAGCTCCAGCTAGGCGTTTGTATGAGTCGAATGGCTATAAGGAGTTCGACCGTCGGAAGTTTGAGGATTACGAAAATATCTACTATCGCAAAGAGTTGTGAGAAATACTGCGACCATTGTTCGTTTACCTCTTGACCTACAAGCTTATGTTGATGTATGCTAGTACGAATGGCTTGACGGTGGTTCTCTATGAGACTCTCTGAAAAGTCATCAGTACGTTAAAAATTGAGTAGTGCAAATCAACGTCAGTTCATGCACCTTAGGGTGCACTTGAATTGTTTTAAATAAGTCAGTTTGATCTGTTAATTCAGATCAAATGTTCGACTGAAGTTAAGGCAAATTCTTTTTTTTGAAGAGTTTGATCCTGGCTCAGGATGAACGCTGGCGGCGTGCCTAATACATGCAAGTCGAGCGGTAAGGTTCTCACTCTGTGCTTAAAGAAATTTGAGCGTGGTGTGAGAATACACGAGCGGCGGACGGGTGAGTAACAC
Organism: uncultured Candidatus Saccharibacteria bacterium; assembly: GCA_964357905.1. Lineage (GTDB taxonomy): Bacteria > Patescibacteriota > Saccharimonadia > Saccharimonadales > UBA4665 > JBBTTE01. Next base: position 54 of record CAYHMQ010000001.1, on the reverse strand, counting down.
GTAGGAACGTACCCCAAACTGAGGGATAAGCACCAGAAATGGTGTCTAATACCG